>NZ_JBHWES010000046.1:0-98661 GCF_042734105.1 Streptomyces sp. NPDC059679
GGCGGTTTTGGGTGGGGGTTGGGGGCCCCCCCCCCCCGCCTTGCCCGCCCCCCAAAGCCACCACGAACTCACTGGACGGGATCCGCCGGCCCCGTGATCACGGCCGTGACCCGGCTCCCCGGCGGCAGCCGCTCACCACCCGCCAGGTCGTATACGCACCGCAGCATCTTGGCGACGTAGCGGCGCTCCAGGGCCAGGCCGTGCCGCGCCTCGAAGTCCTCGGCGAAGGCCGCCAGCTCGGCGGGGACGCGGCCGTAGCCGCCGCCGTGGTGGTCGTGGTCGATCCCCCAGTTCGCGAAGGTGCGCCCCCACCCCCGCTCGTGCAGACTCGCCACCTCGCCGTCCAGATACCGGGCGCCCTTGACCACCGCGACCCCCAGCGCCCGGGCGTCCTCGGGGAGCGCGGCGGCGATTCCGGCCAGCGTGCCCCCGGTGCCCACCGCGCAGCACACCACATCGCCCGGCCCCAGGCCGGGCAGGTCCGCGACGAGCTCCGAGACGATCTCCGCGGCCCCGCGCGCCGCCGCCACGTTCGTACCGCCCTCCGGCAGCACGTAACACCGGCCCCACCGCTCCTCAAGGTCCCGGACCGTCTCCGGCTCCGCCAGCCCGCGCAGCGTCTCCCGGAACCGCGCCCGGTCCCAGAACGCCAGCTCCATCCCGTACCCCTCGGCCCGCGCCAGGGACCAGTTGCGCTCCGCCCGGGCCAGCTCATCGCCCCGTATGACCCCCACCGTCCCCAGCCCCACCGCGGCCCCGGCGGCGGCCACGGCGCGGATGTGGTTGGAGTACGCGCCGCCGAAGGTCAGCAGCCGCGAGTGCCCCTGGTCGAGGGCGGCCTTCAGGTTGAGGGCCAGCTTCCGCCACTTGTTACCGGGCACCGCCGAGTGCACGAGATCGTCCCGCTTCAGCCACAGCTCCACGCCCCGCCCGGCCAGCCGCTCGTCGCGCACCCGCTGCAGCGGGGACGGCAGCCGGGGCGCGAGGGCGACGGCGGGGTCGACGGGCGTGCTCATCCGTCCATTCTGCGGGGTCTCTGCCTGGTCAGGCACGCGTACTGGATCGCACTGCCTTTGGCGCGCAGCGTGAGCACTGGCACGGCGGCAGGTGCGGGTTGGGGCTGGCTTTGGGTGTCAGGACGACCTAGGTGCACGCACCGAACGACGCGCTGCGGGCCGTGCGCAGAGGTCCACGGCTCGGGGCGCACCCGTTGGCTCCGTCCTTCAGGCGGGGTCGCCGAACGGCGACCCCGCCCCGGACGCCTGAACGTACGCGCGCCCGTCAGGCGAACCGCGCGATGGCGGTCATCGTCGGCCGCATGTTCCGCAGGGCGGGCAGCCGGTACAGCACCGGCGTCAGCGCCCCGAAGTACGGGCCCCGGCCGCGCGGCAGACGCAGCTCGCGCACGTCGACGACGCCCGGGTGGGCCGTACGCACCTTCGCCAGTTCACCGGCGTTCAGGCCCCATGGCATGCCAGGCATGCGGTAGCCCCGCGCGGGGCGCTTCTCGCCGCGCTGGGTGCCGACGCTGAGCCAGCGGGGCACGGCGTCGAAGACCAGCGCCCCGCCCCGGAACCGCTCGGCGCACGCCGCGATCAGCTCCCGCACCTGGGGCGGGCGCAGATACATCAGCAGCCCCTGGGCGGTGAGCAGCACACCGCCCTCGGTGTCGACCTCGTCCATCCAGGACAGGTCGAGCACGGACTGGGCCAGGGTGCGCCGCCGCTCGGTGTCCGGCAGCAGGGCGCGGCGCAGTTCGGCGGTCTCCGGGAGCTCGACACCCAGCCAGTGCGCCCGGCCGTTGTCGATCCGCCAGAACTGGGTCTCCAGGCCCTCGGCGAGGTTGACGACCGTGCCGGTCGGGTGATCGTCGAGGAAGGACTGTACGGCGGCGTCAAAGGACCGTACGCGCAGCGCCTGGCCCTGGGCGAGCAGCGGGTGGGGCGGGCCGAAGGTCTTCTCGAAGGGGAAGTCGAGGCGGTCGACGAGCTCGATGGCCTTGGGGTCGTGGAGCACCGTCCGGGGCTGCCGGGCCTCGTACGCCCGGTGGTAGAGGTTCCATAACAGGGTCTCGGGGAGGCTGCTGAGTCGTACGGTCACCTTGTCCTGGTCCGCCACGATTCCTTGGCTCCTTCCGGCTGTCCATCTTCCGGCCGTATATCCGGGCGAATACCGCCGCGAACGCTAGTGGCCCGACCGGGCAAGGCGTGGGCGTCCACGCCGTATGAGATCAAATCGGGACTTGGGCCTGAAGTTGGGCGCCGGACGGCTGATCGCCGGCCGGTATCTGCTCCTGGACCGGCTCGGCAGGGGCGGTATGGGGACTGTCTGGCGCGCGCGTGACCGGGTGCTGGAGCGCGAGGTGGCCGTCAAGGAACTGCACATTTTCACCGACGGCGGCGAGGAGCACGGACGGCTGCTGCGCCGCATCGACGGCCCATCGCTCGTCCGCCTGCTCGCGGACCACGGGCCGCTGCCGCCGCGGCGGGCCGCCGTCCTCGGGCTGCAAATGCTCGGCGCCCTGGAGGCCGTCCATGCCGCCGGAGCGCTGCACCGCGACGTCAAGCCCGCCAATGTGCTGCTGCGCCGGGACGGCAGTGCGGTGCTCACCGACTTCGGCATCGCGATCCTGGATGACGGCGAGTTCCTGACGAGCACCGGAGAACTGGTCGGATCCGCCGACTTCATGGCGCCGGAGCGGCTGAACGGGGACGCGGTCGGGCCCGCGTCCGACCTGTGGTCGCTGGGCGCGACCTTGTGTGTCATCAGCTCGGGGGAGTCGCCCTTCGGGCGTACTTCGCGCGTCGCCACGCTCCACGCCGTGGCGTTCGGGGAGCCGATGATCCCGGAGCGGGTCGGGCCGCCGCGGCCGGTGCTGGAGGCCCTGCTGCGCAAGGCGCCCGAGCAGCGGCCGTCCGCGGCCATGGTGCGGGACGCCCTGCGGCGCGTCGCGGACGGCGCCACGGACCCCGGCCCGCTGCCGCTGTACGCGGGTCGCCACCGGACGTACGGCCTTTGCCGGCCGCGCAGACCGTGCTGTCCGCGTCGGCTGACGCCGTACGGACGTCGAACCTCATCGCGGACGCGGAGACCCGGACGCATGCGGGCGATCCGGCCTCCTGGGCGGGCGGTTGGGAGCCGACCGCCATCAGCGCCGGCCCCCTGCCCATCGGTCGCGATGACGGCCGCGACGACGATCGCCGACGGGGCCGGAAACGGACGTGGTGGGCGGTGGCGACGACCAGAGCTTGGACTTCGCCCAGAGCTGCAAGGTGAACCCCGGAGCATCAACGATGATTGCCTGGACGACAACAAAGGAACTCTCAACGTGACCGTCTCGGTCACCCACTGAGCCACTGAACCGTTACGGTTCCGGCCCGGGACGCGTCGTATGTCTCCCCTATGCTGGGAACCGTGCCGCATTTTCTCGACACACTGCCCTTTGACTGGAGCAGACCGGAGTCGCGTGAACTCCACGACTTCCTCGCGGGTATCCATTTCCGGGAAGGTCCGGTCGTCGAGTTCGCGGTGCGGGCGGGAGTGAAACCGGCGACGGTCGCATGGGGTCGGCCGATGCATTCCGTCTGGCACGACCTGATCACCAAGGCCCGTAACCAGAATCGACTCCGCGCGCTGCTCGAACAAGTGGCGGAAAACGATGAGGCGGTGGCGCATCGGCTGCGCGAGCTGATGGCGGCGGAGCCGGTGGTGGAGGCCCCGGCGGCCGTCGATTCGGGGGTCGCTTGGAAAGGGTTCGACGCCCGCGACGCATGGGAGCGGCAGATCTTCGACCAGCCGACCCTGCTCGACGTGGCGTTCATGCGGCGCGGGGTCGAGCTCGCCCCGGCCGTGGTGCGGCTGCTGGTGACGCTGGAGAGCGGCCGGGCCTACGGGACCGCGTTCCGGATCGGCGAGGACCTGCTGCTGACCAATCACCACGTCCTCTACGACATCGGCCTCGGCCCCGGTCCTGGCACCGGTCCTGGTCCCGGCCCCGGTTTTGGCCCCGCGACGCGCGTCGAGGCATGGCTGCACTACGAGCTCGACACCGCCGCCCGGCACCGCGCCCATACCGTGGTGCGCTGCCGCCCCGAGACGATCACCGGCGACCCGGCGCACGACTGGGCCGTGATCCGGGCGGACGGGCCGCTGCCGGACGATATTCCCGTCGTCGAATTGGCGGATTCCGAACCGGTCTCGGTCGGCGAGCGGGTCTCCATCATTCAGCACCCGAACGGCGGGGTGAAGAAGATAGGGATGCACCACAACATCGTCCGCCATGTCGATGACGATGTGATCCAGTATTGGACGGATACGGAGGCCGGTTCCTCCGGCTCGCCCGTCTTCAACGAACGGTGGCAATTGGTCGGGCTGCACCATCGGTGGGTGGCCGTCGAGGAGTTGGGGAAGCGGGAATTCCGTAATCAGGGACGCCGGATATCCCGGGTGGCGGAGGGGCTTGCCTCGGCGGGGGTGCTGTAAGAGATATGAGTCTGCTGGACAACGTCCCTTTCGCTGCCGACGATCCACAGGCGCGGGAACTGCTCGTCGCGCTCCTCACCGCATACGACCAGGGCTCCGAGGTACGGGCCTTCGTGCTCGCGGCGGGGATGCGCGCCGCCGAGTTCGCGTGGACGGCGCCCATGGCGGAGGTGTGGCCGCAGGTCCTGCGCCGGGCGGCGGACCAGAGGAGGCTGCGGCGCCTGGTCGGCCTGATCGCCGAGGACCCCAACAGCGCGGCGTACGGGATCATCGCCCGGCTCGCCGCCACCCCGCCCGTCGCCGCGTCTCCGGCCCCCGCACCCCCCTCCTATCAGCCGGGGGACGTACGCCGACTGGTCATGGACGCCCTGGACGACGATGAACTCAACGCACTCTGCCTCGACCATTTCCCTTCGGTGTACGGCGAGTTCGCCCAGGGCATGAGCAAATCACAAAAGACGCTACGGCTGATCGAGTACTGTGCGCGGCGTGATCGGCTACCGGACCTCGTACGACGGGTCGGCGAGGTCAACCCCGTCAGGCACCGCGAGTTCACCGACCGCCTGGAAAACCGAGACGAGAGGTGAGCATGGACGAGCGTGAGCTGAAACTCAATTCCCTGTCGCGGTACGCCAAGACATCACCGCATTTCATCCTCGAGGAACACGGACACTGCGAGGTGCCCGCCGGATGCGGCGGCGTGGTGCTGCGGTGGCGCAATCCGCGGGCCGGAGTTCCCTTCACCATGTGGCTGGAGACGGACGGCCCGGGCGAGATGTATCTCGACGGCACGGCGCCCTCCTCGTCCCGCCCGTTGGTCCCTTTCGGTACGCACGTCCTCGCGTTCGAGATAGCCGCGTACGACCCCGCGTACACCACGCTGATGTTCGCCGGGCTCTACAAGCAGGATGACGACATCCACGTGCGGACCACGGCCTCTGACAGGGGCGAGCAGACGTCCGTGCTCTCGGCGGCGGACGGCAGTTGGAAATACTGCCTCGACGAGCCGGAGGACGACGCCTGGACGCGCCCCGGTTTCGACGACGACGGCTGGCGGCCCATGGTGGAGCGGTCCGAGCGGCGGCCGCCGGAGGATCCGGAGCGGAATGCCGAGCCTTATCGGGTTCGAAAGCTGAGGGAATTCGGCGCGGCCGGCCTGGGGATTCCCGGTGCCGGTGCCGGTGCCGGTGCCGGTGCCGGTGCCGCTGCCGGTGCCGGTGGCGGTGGCGGCCGGGTCTGGGTCCGTAAGGTCTTCAACGTTTCCGATCCGGGCGCGGCCTGACAATTCACGGAGGTTAACGATGCCGGAACGGGCCCCGCTGGTGCTCATCCCGCAATTCTTCGGCAGCCTGGTCTTCGACCGCCGTACGTCGCGATATCTGCCCTTCGATGCCGAGGCCACGGACGTCCTGAGGCGGCTGCGCACGCACCCCATCGACCGCCTGCTCGCGGAGACGGACGACGCGGACCGGTGCGGCCGGCTCCAGCGGTTCTTCGAGCACTTCTACGACCTGGGGTTCTTCACCGTCGACGGCCGGTTCGCCGGTGCCGTCCACGATGACCTGGACGTGCCGCCGGACCATCTCACCGGCCCGCTGGCGGTCCATCTGGAGGTCATCGCTTCCTGCAACCTGGGCTGCACCCACTGTTTCGCCGGTGACCTCCCGCGCCGCGAGAAGCGGCTGAACCTGGAGGAGATCGACCGGCTGTTCGCCGAAATGGCGCGGCTCGGCGCCTTCCGGCTCGGGCTCACAGGCGGTGAACCGCTGCTGCGGAAGGATATTTTCCAGATCATCGATCTGGCCCTGGAGCATGGCCTGGCCCCGTGCATCACCACCAATGGCCTGCTCATCACGGAGGACATCGCCAAGGAATTCGGGAAGCGCGAGCTGGTCTGGCTGAATGTCAGCCTGGAAGGCGCGACCGCCGAGACCAACGACCGGGTGCGCGGGTCCGGCACCTTCGCCAAGGTGCTCGACCGCCTCGCGGTCCTCCGTGAACACGCCCGTTTCACCCTGGCGTTCACCATCATGCGGACCAATCTCGACGAGATCGACGCGTGCGCCGAACTCGCGCATGAAGTGGGCGCGGACACCGCGGTGTTCCGGCCGCTGTACCCGGTCGGCGTCGCCGAGCGGAATCAGGAGCTGATGCCGAGTTTCGCGGATTACACCGAGGCGTTGAACGGCCTGTCCCGACTGGGCGGCCCAAGCCCCGGTAACCCCGCCAGCCCCGGCGATCCCGTGGCTCTGCATCACATCGACCCGTTCAGCCCGCATTCCCGGCAGGAGACGCAGTCCGTCATCCACCAGAACTACGGCTGCGGCGCCGGAAACCTCGTGTGCTCCGTGTCCGTGTCCGGCGACGTCAACCCGTGCAGTTTCCTCGGCCCGGATTTCGTCGCCGCCAACGTACGGGAGACCTCCCTGGCCGAGATCTGGCACCACAGCGCCGGTTTCCAGGCCATACGGGCCCTTCCGCACACCGACCCGGCCAGCGGCCACGGCCAGACCGCCACCTTCGCGGGCGGCTGCCGCGCTCGCTCCCTCGTCCTGGCCGGCTCGGTCAACGCCCCCGACCCCTGGATCGCCGAACAGGTCCAGGCGGAGGCGCGCTCGGGATCGGCGGTCCGCAATCCGCTCGTCATCCTCGATGTATCGGCCCGCTCGCGCGGGCGCGGCTGCCACGGATCGTGCGGGTAGGGGCGATGGGATCCGAACACGAGACGGGCTCCGCCTACGGGACGGGCTCCGCGTACGAATGGCTGCGCACCGACCACACCGCCACCGGCAGCGCCCCCGAGCTGCTGCGGCTCGCCCGCGAGCTGGAGGCCCAGGGCGATCTGCGCACCGCCGCCACCGCGTACGACCGCGCGCGCATGGTCGCGCCGGCCGACTCCGAGATCGCCGAGGCCCGCGGCGCCCTGCTGGACCGGATGGCGGTGGAGGAGCACGGCATCCTCTTCCGCTATGTCCCGGCCGGCTCCTTCGCGATGGGCTCCGCCGACGGCGACCCGGACGAGCGCCCGGTGCACCCGGTCCGGCTCGACGACTACTGGCTGTCCGAGACCCCGGTCAGCTGGGCGGCCTTCTGCGACCTCATGGACTGGGAGCCGGCGCCCGCCGGAATGCCCCGGGAGAAGCGGAAGCGGAAGCGGAGCGCGGCGCTGGACCCCAGCTGGTATCTGCACGAGGCGAACAAGATCCGCCTCCAGTACTGCGAGGACGCGACCGTCCGCGCCACCGACTGGCACGCCCACGCGCCGAGCCACGCCTGGGTCAACGGAGACGGCGAGCAGGTCGACTCCCGCACCCTGTTCGGCACCCCGCGCCGGGACGACCCCCGGCGCCCATGGGCGTACGACCGTAAACCCATGGTCAGCGTGTCCTGGCAGGACGCCGAGGAGCTGTGCGAGCGGCTGTCCACCCGCGAGGTCCGATACGGCCTGCCGACCGAGGCGGAGTGGGAGCGGGCAGCGCGCGGCGGCCTGCCCGGCCACCGCTACCCCTGGGGCGACGCGCCCCCGACCCACGAGCGCTGCGACTTCGACCGCTTCGACCAGTTCGCCATCCTGCCCATGCGGCGCCTGCCGGCCAACGGCTATGGGCTGTACGGGATGAGCGGCGGGGTGTGGGAGTGGACGGCCGACTGGTACGACGCGGCGTACTACCGGACCGGCCCGGGGACCAACCCGACCGGGCCCGCCCGGGGGCAGGAGCGGGTGCTGCGCGGCGGCTCCTGGGCGGACTGCGCCGAGGCGGTCACGGTGTCCTTCCGGATGTCCCGTGAGGCGGGCAGCTGGCGGAAGGGCGGCTGGGGCGCGCATATGACCCCCAACATCGGCTTCCGGCTGTGCCGCAAGGGCCTCGCGCCCGCGGCGACGCGATGACGGGCGACCCCCACGGTGACGCGTACGGTGACGCGTACGGCGACCCCCGCGGCGATCCTCGAAGCGACGCGTACGGCGCCGTGCGCAACGCGGGCGCCGTACGGGCCCTGATCGACCGGGCGCTGTCCGAGGACGAGATCCGGGACCTGTGCTTCGACCACTACCCGGAGGTGTACCGGGAGCTCGCGGCGGCCATGAGCCGCCGCGAGTGCATCCGCAGGCTGGTCGCCTGGTGCCACGACCGGCACGAGCTCGGCGCGCTCGTCGCCCGCGTCGCCGAGATCAACGGGCAGGCCGTCGCCGCGCACGCCGAAGCGCTCGCCGCGCCCTCACGGGACTCACGGGACTCACGGGACTCACGGGACTCATGGGACTCACAGGCCCCACGCGACGCGGCCCCCGAGCCCGTACCGCCGAAACGCCCCCTGACGGCGGGCATCATCCACGCCCTGCCCCCCGCCCCCAGCTTCGTCGGCCGCGCGGACGAACTGGCCGCGCTCAGCCGCTTCTGGCAGGACGGCGAGCCGGGCGTGCTGGCGCTGCTCGGTCTTGGCGGTGCGGGGAAGACCGCGCTGGCGGGGGAGTTCCTGTCCCGGCTGAGGACAGCGGGGGACCCGCCGCCCGACGAGCTGTTCATCTGGAGTTTCTACCTCAACCAGGACGTCAAGGAGTTCCTGGAGGTCGCCTACGCCTACTTCAGCGGTGGCGCGATCGCGCGCGGCAGCCCCATGGGCACCTTCTACCTGCTCACCGAACTCCTCACCGGGCCCGGCCGCAGGCTGCTCGTGCTGGACGGCCTGGAGCGGGTGCAGCGCCCGGCCACCGACCGTCAGGGCGTCTTCGGCGATTTGACCGACCGGCTGCTCGCCCAGGTCATCGACCGCCTGGCCGACGGCCTGGGCGCCACCAAGTGCCTGATCACCAGCCGCCTCCCGCTGCCCCGGCTGGCGCCCTGGCACGGTCGCGGCTACGCCTGGCTCGACATCGACCAGCTGTGCCGCGAGGACGCGGTGTCCCTGATCCGCGACCGCGGCGTACGCGGCGACGACGATGCACTGCACGCACTGATCGACGAGTACGGCGCCCACGCGCTGACCCTCGACCACCTCAGCGGCTACCTGGTCGAATACGCCGCTGCCGACCCGGCCGGCGCCGCCTCCCTGCCCGAGCCGCGCGCCGACTCGGGAGAGCCGCAGGAGCGGCGGCTGGCGCGGGTGCTCGACGCGTACGAGACGGCGCTCAGCGAGCGGGAGACGGCCCTGCTCGCCCGGCTGTGCATCTTCCGCTTCGGCGCGTCCGCCGAGCAGCTGCACTCCGTCTTCACCCGCGCCACCAACCCCCAGATCGCGGGCCCGCTGCACGGCCTCGACCTGCGCGATGTCCTCGCCGCCCTGCGCCACCTCCGCCAACTCCACCTCGTCCTGAACGAATCCGCCGGCCTGTTCACCGTCCACCCCGCGGTCCGCGACCACTTCTACCGCTCCTTCACCGACCCGCGCTCCGTCCACCAGGCCATACGCCGCCACTACAGCGCCCTGGTCACCGGCCCCGGCGTACTGCCCCCCGACCACCCCGAGACCCTGGACCTCCTCGAAGAGCTGGTCCACCACTCGCTCGCGGCCGGCCATGTCGCCGAGGCCGAGGAGGTCTACCGGCTCCGCATGGGCGGCTACCAGCACCTCGCCTGGCAGATCGGCCAGTACAGCCGCTGCGTCCGGGTCCTGGAGGAGTTCCCCACCTGCCCCGACCCCGGCGGCCTCCTCTGGTGCTACCGCGCGATCGGCGACCTCCCCGCCGCTCTGGCCCGTATCGACCCGGACGACAGCTGGTGGCTCGCCATGATCGGCACCCTCAGAGGCCGCCTCGCCGAGGTGGCCGACCTCCTGCGCGGCAGCCGTCGCGACCCCATCCTCGCCGTCTCCCGCGCCCTCACCGGCGCCCTGCCCATCGACCAACTGGCCGACGCCCCCGTCTGGTTCGGCCTCCCGCTCTCCCCTGCCGAATGCCTCCTGGAGGCCGGCCTCCCCGAACCGGCCCGCGCCTACGTCTCCCGCGCCCGCTCGGAACTGGCCGACACCTCCCAGGGCGCCGACTGGAACGACGAGGTCGCCCGCTACGACCTGATCGAGGCCACCCTCGCCTG
Source organism: Streptomyces sp. NPDC059679 (assembly GCF_042734105.1). Taxonomy (NCBI): domain Bacteria; kingdom Bacillati; phylum Actinomycetota; class Actinomycetes; order Kitasatosporales; family Streptomycetaceae; genus Streptomyces; species Streptomyces sp. NPDC059679. The sequence continues at coordinate 10,515 of NZ_JBHWES010000046.1, forward strand.
CCACTCCGGCGACCTCGTCATGGCCCAGAGCCTGCTGGACAAGGCCACCCAGTGGATCGTCACCTCCGGCTCCCAGGAACACCTCTGCCTCCTCCACCTCGCCCGCGCCCGCCTCGCCCGCGCCCAGCGCCACCCCACCCTCGCCGGCACCGCCCTCCGCGAGGGCCTCCGCACCGCCGAGCAGTGCGGCTTCGGCCTCCACCGTCTCGCCCTGCTCCTCGAAAATGCCGAACTGGCCCTCCCCGACGACCCCCACACCGCCACCACCCTCGCCACCACCGCCCTCCACACCGCCTCCGACCCCGCCTGTCACCACGTCTGGGCCATGTCCCGCGCCAGCCACCTCCTGGCCCAGTCCCACCACCGCCAGGGCGATCCCGCAGCCGCCCTGGCCGAACTGACCCGCACCATCGCCCTCCAACGCGACATCGGCGACCCCCGGCTGACCGGGTCCCTGGAGCTCCTGGACCGGATCGAGCGGCGCCGCGGGTGATGGGCGGCGCGGGTGCTCAGCTCAGCACCAGCAGCGTGGCCAGCGCCGGGCCCAGCGCCCCGCCCAGTTGGTAGCCGAGGGTGAACAGGCCGATGGCGGTGGGGCGTTGGGTGGGCGGGACGGCGGAGGCGGCGTCCATGGACTGGGTGGCGTTGGCGCCCGTCGCGCAGAAGACCGCCGCGCCCGCCGCCGCGAGGAGCGCGGGTGCGCTGTGGGCCCACGCCGCCGTGGTCGCGGCCAGGGTCCCGACGGTGAGCAGCACCGCCCGCACCCGGACCCGTCCGAGCCGCGCGGAGATCGCCGCGAAGCCGAGGGCCAGGGCCGAACCGGTGAGCAGGGCCACCAGTTGGCCCGTGGCCACCGCGCCCGTCGACCAGTCGGCCCGTCGGGCGATCAGCCGTGGCACTGAGAACAGCAGCACGAAGTACGACGTGGAGAGCGTGAGCGCGAGCAGCGCCGCTGTACGGAAGACGGGGGTGCGCAGCACCGCTGTCGGTACGAACCCGTCCGGGTGGCGGCGGATGTGCAGGGCGAGCAGTACGGCCGCGCACACCGCCACGCCGATGGCGGGCAGCGGATAGGTGGGCAGCAGGATGAGACCGGTGGCCAGGGTCGCGAGCAGCAGCGCGCCCCGGGTGTCGAAGCGGCCCTCGGCGGGTGTGGCCTTGGCGGCCGGGCCTTCGGCGGGCGAGCCCTCAGCCGGCGGGCCTTCGGCGGGCGAGCCCTCAGCCGGCGGGCCTTCGGCGGGCGTGGCCTTGGCGATGTGGCGCCCGACGGCCGGTACGGCGAGCAGTGCCAGCACCGACACCGCCAGCGCCGCCCGCCAGGACACCGCCTCGGTGATGCGCTCGCCGAGCAGGGGGCCGGAGGCGCCCAGCATGCCGAACCCGGCGCTGATCACACCCATCCGCCGGGCGTCGCCCGCCAGGCTCATGGCCACCGCGATCAGCCCCGCCGCGCCGGCGGCCTGCGCGGCGCGCCCGACGAGGGTGAGCGGTAGCCACGGCGACGCGATGAGCACCACGGTGCCGCCGAGCACGAGACCCGCCCCGGCCCGCAGCGCCGCCCGCGCCCCGCGCCGCCGTAGCAGCGTCGCCATCAGCGGCATCCCCACCGTCATGGCCCACGCGAACGCGGTGACCAGCCAGGCGGCGGTCGCCGTGCCGACGCCGAGCGAACGGCCCATGTCGTCGAGGATCAGGACCGGGGCGTTGGCCCCGGCGGCGACCGGGGTGGCCAGCAACGCCAGCCAGAGCACGGGGACTCGGCGGTTTCGGTCAGTGCTCGTGCCGGTGGCAGCGGTGCTCGTGCCGGCAGCGGCACCGCGTGGGTCCGGTCTTGCGGTGGTGGACAACGATTCCCCCGTCTCATTTGCCTTAAGTGCCTCAAGGTTGATTCTCTCAACGTTGAGATAAAAGCAAGCCTGCTTGTGCGGCGTCAAGTGTCTTAACATTGAGAAGGTCTACGCTGAGGAAGACCGAGCAAGCCGAGGGGAGCGCCGATGAGCGACGTCATCGACCTCATCGTCGAGCAATGGGTGAAGGAGCGCCCCGAGCTGGCGGACGAGCTCTGGCCGGTCCAGGTGCTCGGCCGCGTACAGCGGGTGCAAAGCATCGTCGACAAGTCGCTCAAGGCGTTCTGCGCCGAACATGGCCTGGAGCCGGGCGAGTTCGACGTCCTCACCACACTCCGCCGCTCGGGCCCGCCCTACGCCCTGACCGCCGGTGCCTTCCTCAAAGCCGCCATGGTGACCTCCGGAGCCATCACCAACCGCATCGACCGTATGGAGGCCAAGGGGCTGGTCGAGCGGGTGCGTGAGGGCGGTGACCGGCGCACCGTCCTCATCCAGCTGACCGAGCGCGGCCAGGAGCTCATCGACGCTGTGATGGCCGCGCATCTGCGCAACTACGCCAAGATCCTCGGCGCCCTCGACCGCGACGAGTGCGAGCAGATCGCCACGGGCCTGCGCAAGGTGCTTGAGGCCCACGGCGACGCGGCCATCACCTGAGAGCGGGCACCTGAGAGGCGGCGGAGAGCCGCGTGCTCAGTACCCCAGGGCGACGGTGTGGCCCGCGGTGGCCGGGTCGGCCGCCGCGGTGAGGATGGCGTCGGCAAGGTCGGCGCGTGCGATGGTGATGCCGCCGCGCACATTGCGGTCGGTGGCGGTGCGGTAGGCGCGGCGGCGGCCGTCGGTGAGGCGGGGCGGCCGCATGATCGTCCAGTCCAGGCCGCTGGCCTTGACGGCCTGGTCGGTACGGGCGAAGTCGGCGAAGCCGTCCCGCAGAAACCGCCGCAGCATGGGCTTGACCATGTTCCGGGTGAACGGCCCGTCGCCCTCGTCGACGATATGGCCGCTGGCCGTGACGACTATCAACCGGCGGCTGTCGGTGGCCCGCATCGCGGTGATGATCGCGCGGGCGCCGTCGCTGCACACCGTGATGTCGTCCTTGCCGCGCGGGCCCAGGGCCGATACGACGGCGTCCTGTCCCTTCACCGCCTCCGTGATCGCGTCGAGGTGCTGGAGGTCGGCTTCTACGACCGCTTTTACGACCTCGAGTCGCGGGTGGTCGGCCTGCGGCAGGCGGGCCGGGTCCCGGACGACCGCGGTGATGTGATGACCGGCCTCAAGTGCCTGGTTTACGAGGTGCTGTCCAGTTCCGCCGGTCGCACCGAAAACGGTGATATGCACGATGACCCCCTAGATCCCGTGGGCTAGTGAACACTAACCCCTAGGGTGGGCTAGTGTTTACTAACTGTCAAATCGAGACTGGGAGAGCAGTGGTGAGCACACGGGAGCGGATCCTGGACGCGGCGGCGGACATCCTCCGTACCCGTGGTGTCGTACACGCCACGACCAAGGAGATCGCGCAGACCACAGGCGTATCGGAGCCCACGCTTTACAAGTACTTCGGGGACAAGGAGCGGCTGCTGCTCGCCGTCCTCGAGGAACGGCTGCCCGGCCTGTCCGGCGTCTCGGTCCGTCCGGGCGCGGGCGACGTCGAGGAGAACCTTGCGGAGCTCGCCCACGCGGTCCTGCACTTCTACCAGCGGTCGATCCCGATGCTCGGCGCTCTCCTGGCCGATCCGCGGCGCATGGCGGCACACCGGGTGGCGATGGACCGGCACGGCGGCGGCCCCGACAAGGCGGTCGCCGGCTTCGCCGCCTACCTGCGGGCCGAACAAGACCTCGGCCGCATCGCCGCGGACGCGGACCCGGAGGCGTCCGCGGCGCTGCTGATCGGCGCGTGCTTCCAGGAGGCGTTCCTGCGCTACTACGCCCAGGGCCCGGACGCCGATGCCGCCCCGCGCTCCCAGGCCGAGGCTCTGGCCCGTGCGGTGGTCAGACCGCTGCTGTGACCACTCCTGTGGCCGCGACTAGCGCGACGCGAGGATCCGATTCAGGGCGCGGCGGGTGCGTTCCGCGGCCTCGGGCGCGGCGAAGAGCTGGATCTCCTGGTTGAGGGCCATGTAGAGGCCGACCAGCTCGTAGGCGATCTGCTCCGGGTCGGTGTCGGCCGGCAGTTCGCCCGCCGCGACGGCGGTACGCACCTCGGCGGCGAGCCGGCGCCGCCCGATCCCGAACAGCCGCGCCACCGCGTCGTGTACGAGCCCGTCGCGGGCGTCGAACTCGATGGAGGCGGTGGTGAAGAGGCAGCCGCCGGGGAAGGTGTCGCGGGCCGTCTCCAGGTAGGTGATCCACGCCTCGCAGATGGCGCGCAGCCGGGGCAGCCCGGGCTGCGCGCCCTGCGCGGGCTCCCACACCAGCCGGGAGTAGATGGCTGCCGCGGCGTCCAGGGTGGCGAGTTGCAGCGCCTGCTTGGTGCCGAAGTGGCCGAGCACACCGGCCTTGCTCATCCCCAGGTCGGTGGCGAGGCGCCCGATGGTCAGCCCTTCCAGGCCCTCGACGGAAGCGATGGCGACACCGCGTTCCGTGATGCGCTCCCGAGTTCTGCGGGCCTCGGCGACCGACTTGCGTGGGCTCATGGCGTCAGCATACCCAGCCGGATCCTATTTAGCTTCCGATCGATCGGTTGCTATATTCCGCGGCACGGTCTGCCGTACGTCGAACCGAGGAGAACCGCCGTGTCGCTGTCGCTGTCGCCGAAGCTGTCGCCGTCGCCGTCGCCGTCGCCGTCGCCGTCGCCGTCGGGAAGTCGCATCGCCGCCCTGGGGCACTACCAGCCCTCGCGCGTGCTTGGCAACGAGGAGCTGTCGACGATGGTCGACACCAGCGACGAATGGATCCGCCGCCGCACCGGCATCGCCACCCGCCGTATCGCCGCGACCGGCGAGTCGGTCACCGACATGGCGACCGCCGCCGCGGGCAAGGCGCTCGCCGGAGCCGGACTTCAGTCCTCCGACATCGGTCTGATCACCGTGGCCACCTGCACCGCGATCGACCGCTGCCCGTCGATCGCCGCCCAGGTCGCGGGCCGCCTCGGCATTCCGTCCGCCGTGGCCTTCGACCTGAACAACGGCTGCGCGGGCTTCTGCACCGCCCTCGCCTGCGCCGACCACTCCGTACGGGCGGGTGCCGCCCGCCATGCTCTGGTCATCGGCGCCGAGAAGATGTCCGACGTGACGGATTGGACCGACCGCAGTACGTGCGTACTGCTCGGCGACGGCGCGGGTGCCGCCGTGATCAGTGCCGCCGAGGACACCGGCATCGGCCCCGTCGCCTGGGGCTCCGACCCCACCCGCGGCGACGCCGTACGCCTGGTCGACGACTGGCACCCGTACTTCGCCCAGGAGGGCCAGACCGTCTTCCGCTGGGTCACCGGCGAACTCCCCGCCATCGCCCGCGAAGCCTGCCACCGCGCCGGCCTCGCCCCCGCCGACCTCGCGGGCGTGGTCACCCACCAGGCCAACCTCCGCATCATCGAGGCCGTCGTACGCCAACTCGACCTCCCCGAGGATGTGGTGATCGCCCAGGACGTCGTCGAGTCCGGCAACACCTCCGCCGCGTCCGTCCCGCTCGCCCTGTCCAAGCTGACGGCACGCGGCGACCTGCCTTCGGGCGCCCCGGTGCTGCTGCTCGCCTTCGGCGGCGGCCTGTCGTGGGCGGGCCAGGTGGTCACCTGCCCCTGAGCCCCTGAGGAACAGGCCATGAGAAGCTTCCGGCCATGAACGTTGGGGCGGCGGAACTGCTACTCGGCGGCGTCGTCCTGGTGGGCGCGTCCGTGCAGTGGCTGACGGGGATGGGATTCGCCCTCGTCGCCGTGCCCGCGCTCGTCCTGCTGCTCGGCCCGGCGTCGGGCGTCGCCCTCGCCAACTGCGCGGCCGGCGCCATCTGCGCGGTGGGCCTCGCCGGAGGCGGCTGGCGGCAGGTGCGGCTGAACGCGATGGTCCCCCTGGTCGCCGCCTCCGCCTGCACCGTCCCGGCCGGCACCTGGGTCGCCGCCCACCTGCCCGAACCCGTCCTCCTCGCCGTCATGGGCGGCCTGGTCACCGTGGCCGTCCTGCTCGTCATGGCCGGCACACGCGTACCCGCCCTGAGCGGCGTCAAGGGAGCGCTGACCGCGGGCGCCGCCGGGGGCTTCATGAACTCCTCGGCCGGGGTCGGCGGCCCACCCGTGTCCCTGTACGCCCTGAACGCGGGCTGGGCCGTCCGCGAGTTCGTACCGAACGCGCAGTTCTACGGGATCGTGGTGAACGCCTTCTCCATCGCCGCCAACGGTGTTCCCCGACTGGAGTCGGGCGTATGGGCGTTGGCGGTGGTCGGAATGGCGGCGGGCGCGGTCATCGGCAGGGCGCTCGCCGAGCGCGTCCCGGAGCGGGGCGCCCGGTTGCTGGTCCTCCTGATCGCGTTGGGCGGCGGGCTGTCCACGCTGGTCAAGGGGGTGTGGGAGCTGTGACCCCGGGATGCCCCGGGGGCGGCCCTCACCGTACGTCCGCGCACTTCGGGGTGTCCGGGGTCGAATAACACTCCCGCTTGTGCTGGTCCTCATGCGCGCTCGCGCCCATCGTGTTCGTCACCGCCATGGCGACGAGGGTGATGACCACGACCACCGCCTGGCCGTAGGCCGCCGCCCCCGCGCCGCGTACACCGGCTACAACCCCCGCCACGGCGGCGACGACGGCCACCACGCCCATCTTCACGATGTACGGGCCGACGGGTCCTGGTATGTGCTCCGGATCCCAGGAGAAGTACTCCTCGGCCCAGGCCCCGACAAAGAGCATCGCGACCAGGACCAGTTGGGCCGCGACCACCGCGCAACCCGCACAGCCACGACCGGGCGGCGGCTTCGTCACCGTCTCGCCTCGTCGCGAGGCGGGCCGGCCGCGGCTGTACGGGTGCGTCGGGTCAGCGTCTCGGCGGTCATGGCGTTTCCAGTTGCTCCTCGTGTCCCGTTGTGTCTCGCGTTGAGGTACTGCTCGACCCGGGCGCGTTCCCAGCGTGTCGACCAGGCCCGTGACGTTACGGGAACTCACCCCGCCCACACGGGTCAACTCGCCGATGTACAGCGCCTCTTCGGGAGTCGGCACGCTCGCACCCCTGTCGGTCAGCTCCCCTCCCGCTCCCGCTCCACCGGAAGCCACAGCTCTGCGTCGGCTTCGGCCTTGTCCGGCGACAGCCGGGTGCGCAGGATCTCCGGGCCGGGGCGGCTGCGGTACGGGTTCGACGGGAACCACTCCGTGAACACGTCACGCCACAGGTACTGGATGGCCTCCGGCGCCGGCCCGGAAGTGGTGAAGACCGCCCAGCTACCGGCCGGAACGGGGAGGACGGCCGTACCCTCGGGCGGCGCGACCGCCGAGGTGATCACCCCGTGGTAGTAGTCGAGTTCGGTGCCTTCGGCGCGGCTCGGGTCCAGGTCGTCGCAGACCGCGACGATGCCCTGCGGCTCCAGGTCCGACAGCTTCTCCAGACGCTCCAGGGTCCCTGGCTCGATCCCGCGGATGAAGTCGATGAGCGCCTGGTTCGGCCCCACGTGCACCAGCGGCACCCGGGCCTTGAAGCCGACGACACTGAAAGCCGGTCTGTCCACAACGCGATAACGCATACTGCTGCTCCCTTCGATGGTGAGTCGGAAGGTCAACCGCGGCTGAGAGACAAGCGCCGCACCGCTGCGCCGTGCCTCACCCGGCCCGACACCGTGCATCGCCCGGAACGCCCGCGCGAACGCCTCCCCCGAGCCGTAGCCGTAGCGCACCGCGATCTCCAGCAGCGACTCATCCCCCGCAAGCACCTCGGCCCCCGCGACGGTGAGCCGACGCCGCCGGATGTACTCCGACAGCGGCATCCCCGCCAGCGCCGAGAACATCCGGCGCAGGTGGTACTCCGAGGTGGCCGCGATACGCGCCAGCCCCGCCCCGTCGATGGACTGGTCGAGGTGGCGCTCGATGTGCTCCATGGCCTGGTTGAGCCGATCCAGCACGTCCGGTTTCCTTCCTCTCGTGCGCTCACCACGCTAGGCAGCACGCATCCCCCGGGACCCGACATCCTGTGCCCGATCGGGTCGGGTGCTCCGGACGCCCGCGTTCACGTCCGGCTGACGCCAGATGCGCCTACGCCGCGGTGAACAGCGCCTCGGCGCCGACCGGCCGGAAGCCCGCCGCCTGAAAGGCGCGCACACTGCGCGCGTTGCCCGCGGCCTGTTGCGACCAGACCGGCTCGCCGTCCGGCACCAGCTGCCGCGCGGCCGTGGCCAGCGCCCGGCCCAGGCCCCGGTGGCGTACGCCCTCGTCCACCTCGATCGCCGTCTCCCAGCGCCCGGCCACGCCCCGGCCGAGAATGACCACACCCCCGTCAGCTGCCCAGACCTGGACATCGTCCCGGCGTTTACGCGCCCTGGACACGCGCGGGTGATCGGGGTCGGCCAGCTCGCGCAGCGCCAGCGGGGGGTCGCCCGGCAGGGCACTCGCCACGGTGAGCAGGTCTATGGTGTCGGTCGACCGCCCCGTACGGTCCAGAAACGCCGCCAAGAAGCGCGGATGCATCGTGGCCGCCAACTCGTCGCAGTCGAGGGAGGCCAGCGCGGCGCGTACCCACTGCGGATCCTCGTCGGTGAACACCACGGAGTGCGCGGTGAACGAGATCACCCCGGCATCGCGGTGGCTCGGTTGCGGCACCACGGTCGTGCCGCCGTCGGGCGGTGGGAAGTGCCCGTGTGCCGCCGCGTTCAGGATGGTGGCCAGGGTTTGGCGCATGGCGATTGTCGGCTCCGGCCTCGGTGGGACGTGTGGGACGCATTGCTTTGCCAAGGCTGCCACCGTCAGTGGAAAGCACCGCAGGCGGGCGGACTCGGGCTGTGGCTCTAGGACCACGGCCCGAGGTGTTCGGGCCTCGTGTTCAGTACCGTCCCGGGACATGACCATCGCCAAGGAACCGCGCAGCGCTGAACAACGGCGGCGTGACGTACTCGAAAGACTGCGGACAGAGGAAGACGTCTGGGTCGCGTCGGCGGATGCGGACGGACTGCCGTGTCTGGTGCCGCTGTGGTTCCTCTGGGACGGCGCGGCGATGTGGATGTCGACCAGACTCACCAACCCCACCGGGCGCAACTTGCGGGAATCGGGCCGGGTTCGGCTTGCGCTGGGCGATACGCGGGATGTCGTTCTGATCGACGGGCGGGTGGAAACCTTCACCGCGGAGGAGGTGCCGCCCGCCGCGGCGGACGCGTTTGTGCGGAGGTGGGGCTGGGACCCGCGGAAGGATCACGCCTCCTACGCGTATTTCAAGGTGCTTCCGCAGGTGATACAGGCATCGCATGGGGAGCATGAGTTCAAGGGCAGGCATGTGATGCGCGACGGAGAGTGGACCGACGGGTGAGTTTCAGGATCGGCACACGGGGCTGGTGGGTTGGTCCGCGAGGTAGAGCGACCGTTCACTGCGGGTGAAGGACCTTTGGACCGCTTGGCAAACGTGCCTGATGGAAGAGGCTGGGCCGGGGAGAGAGACGTTCCGTAGATGGATTGTGCCGTCCATGCTGCCGCTGGCGAGGGTGCGGCCGTCTGGGCTGTACGCGACCGATGCCACGTCGTCGGTGTGTCCGGTGAGGGTGGTGCGTGGTCTGCCGGTGGCCACGTCCCACAGTCGCACTGTCGTGTCGGCGCTGCCGCTGGCGAGGGTGCGGCCGTCGGGACTGAACGCGACTGACCCCACGCTCCCGGTGTGTCCGGTGAGGGTGGCGCGTGGTCTGCCGGTGGCAACGTCCCACAGTCGGATGGTCTTGTCGAAGCTGCCGCTGGCGAGGGTGCGGCCGTCGGGACTGAACGCGACCGACTCCACGACGTCGGCGTCTCCGGTCATGGTGGCGCGTGGCTTGCCGGTTGCCACGTCCCATAGCCGGATCTTCCCGCCGTCCTCACCGCTGGCCAGCGTACGGCCGTCCGGACTGAAGCCGATCGACGTCACCCCTTTGCCTTGTGCGGTCAGGGTGGCGCGTTGTTTGCCGGTCGCCACGTCCCACAGCCGCACTGTGGTGTCGATGTCGCCGCTGGCGCCGCTGGCGAGGGTGCGGCCGTCTGGGCTGTACGCGAGCGATGCCACGATGTCGGTGTGTCCGGTCATGGTGGTGTGTTGTTTGCCGGTCGCCGCGTTCCACAGCCGGATCTTTCCGTCCCACCCGCCGCTGGCGAGGGTGCGGCCGTCGGGACTGAACGCGACCGAGTCCACGCTGTCGGCGTCTCCGGTCATGGTGGCGCGCGGCCTGCCCGTCGCCGCGTTCCACAGCCGGATCTTTCCATCCCATTCTCCGCTGGCGAGGGTGCGGCCGTCCGGGCTGAACGCCACGGACCACATACCCTCGCTGTGTCCGCTCAGGGTGGTCCGCGGCCTGTCCTTCGTGACATCCCACAGCCGGACGGTCTTGTCGTCGCCGCCGCTTGCCAGGGTCCTGCCGTCCGGGCTGAATGCCACCGACACCACGGTGTCGGTGTGTCCGGTCAGCGTGGTGTGTTGTTTGCCGGTCGTCACGTCCCACAACCGGACCTTCCCGTCACTCCCACCGCCGGCCAGGGTGCGGCCGTTCGGACTGAATGCCAGCGACTTAACGTCGTCGTTGTGTCCGGTCAGGGTGGCGCGTCGGTTGCCCGTCGCCACGTCCCACAGTCGCACCGTCATGTCGTCGCCGGCGCTTGCCAGGGTTCGGCCGTCCGGGCTGAACGCCACCGCGCCCACGCGGGCGTTATGCGCAGTCAGGACGGTGCGTGGCCTGCCCGTTGTCACGTCCCACAGTCGCACTGTCATGTCCTGGCTGCCACTGGCGAGGGTGCGGCCGTCCGGACTGAACGCCACCGAAGTGACGGCCTCTTTGTGTCCGGTCAGGGAGGTGCGTCGTTTGCCGGTCGCCGCGTTCCATAGCCGGATCTTTTCATCCCATTCCCCGCTTGCCAGGGTGCGGCCGTCGGGACTGAACGCGACCGAGCTCACAATGTCGGCGTCTCCGGTCATGGTGGTACGTGGCCTGCCGGTCGCCGCGTTCCACAGCCGGATCTTGCCGCCTCCATCACCGCTGGCCAGGGGTCGGCCGTCCGGGCTGAACGCCACCGACCACATATCCCCGCTGGATCCGGTCAGGGTGGTCCGCGGCCTACCAGTCGCCGCATCCCACAACCGGACCCTCCCGTCCTCCCCAGCGCTGGCGAGGGTACGGCCGTCCGGACTGAAGACGACCGAGTTCACGGCCTTGGTGTGTCCGGTCAGTCGGCGCTTGAGAGGAAGAGCCGAAGCGGTGAAAAGGCTGGCGGTGGCTTCCTTCGTGGGACTGGTCCGGTACGCCTGGACCGCCAGGAGCGAGGCCAGGTCGGGGTTGGAGTCCAGGAGGCCGGCCGACTGCGCGGCCAGCTGCCGTGAGAGCGCGATCTGTTGGGCGGTGAGCGCCTGGTCTCGTTGCTGCTCGCTGCTGCGGTATTGCTGCCAGGCGATCAGCCCGGCGGTCAGGGCGAGCACGAGCAGGACCGAGACGGTGGTGGCGAACTGGCGCAGGCGTCGGGTGGCGCGGGCGGTTGCCTGCTCTTCGCGGTGGCGGGCGGTGGAGCTGCTGGTGAGGAAGCCTCGTTCCAGAGGGGTGAGGTCGGCGTCAGCTGTGGGGAAGGACTCCTCGGCGGCGGCGAGTCGCGTGCCCCGGTACAGCGCGCCAGGATCGCGGCCGAGGTCCTGCCAGGTGTGGGCGGCGTCGGTGAGCTGGCGGTGGAGGCGCAGGCGGTCGCGGTCCTCGTCGATCCACTTGCGCAGCCGGGGCCAGGCGGCGATGAGGGCTTCGTGGGCGAGGTGCACGGTGTGGCCGTCGAGGATGACCAGCCGTGTTTTCGCCAGGCGCTCCAGTACTTCAGCGGTGGCGGGGGAGGTGTCGGTCTCCAGCTCTTCCCGGGGCGCGGGCCGCCGGGTGTCCTGTGCGCCCTCTCCCGGTGTGATCAGACGCAGCAGGATCCGTCGGGCACAGGAAGCCTGGTCGGGGGTGAGGTGGGTGTACAGGTCTTCGGCTGTCTGGGCAATGGCGCCGTGGACGCCGCCGGCCGCTTCGTAAGCGGTGAGGGTGAGAGCACGGCCTTTGCGGCGGTGCCAGGTCTCCAGCAGAGCGTGGGACATCAGGGGCAGGGCGCCGGGTTCGCCGTCGACTTCGTCGATGATGCGGGCGGTCAGGGTGCGCTCGACGATGAGGCCCGCGGCCTGGGCGGGTTTGACGACAGCCTCGCGGAGTTCGTCGCGGTTCATCGGCGGGACCAGGAGGGTGGCTTCGCGCAGCGCGTCGGCGAGGGGACGGTGGGCGGCCAGGTGTCCGAAGAAATCAGCCCGTACGGCGATCAGCACCCGCAGACGGCTGTCTGGCGCGGCAGCGGTCAGGAGGCGGTCGATGAACGTGGTGCGTTCTGCCGGGTCGGTGCAGAGGGTGTACAGCTCCTCCATCTGGTCCACGACCAGCCATGTGTCCCCCTCCTCGCCCTCTTTGGGGACAAGCCGCAGCTCGTGGTCGCGCAGGGGGTGGGCGCCAGGGGTGATGACGCGCAGGGCTGCTGGGCGTAAGTCCGCGTTGTCGGTGGTGCGTAGGCGCGGGATGAGACCGGCGCGCAGCAGGGAGGACTTGCCGCTGCCGGAGGCGCCGACCACCGCGGTGATCCGGTGGTGGCCGGTCAGGTGCAGCAGGTCGTCGATGAGCTGGTCGCGGCCGAAGAACAAGGCCGCGTCATCGGGCTCGAAGCGGGCCAGGCCCCGGTACGGAGGCTCGGCGTCCTCATCGTCCCGCGGCTCGACGGCTTCCTCTGCAGCAGCCTGCCGCCAGCGTTCCTCCCACTCCTCAGGGGCGCCGCCGCAGGCCCGTACGTAAGCGAGCACCACCGGCAGGCTCGGCAGCCGCTCCCCGGCGGCCGCCTGGGACAGCGTGCTCGCGCCGTGGTCGGTACGCGCGGCCATGGCCCGGTACGTAGGGCTGCCGGCCTCCGCCCGCAGCTTCCGTAACTCAAACGCCAACCGCTGCACCGGACCCGCGCTCGGATCCAGCGGACTCTCAGGACGCCCTGCCATCGGTCACTCCTCCCCCTACCGCCTCCCCCCGGACGCGGATCGACCGCCCGCCAAGCTACGCACGCCCTGCCGGGTCGGCAAGAGCTGTGAGCTGGGGCGCAGGCATTGATCAGACCGGCGGAACAGGGCTGCCATTCAATTCCGCAGCCGCTGAACTCGATGTCAGGCACCAACCGGGCCGACGCCAAGGGGCGTTCACCCCGACCGGTTTCCACATCTCCACTCATCTGGAAGGGCACATTCATCATGAACACACACAGGCGTACCGGGCTCGCCATCGCAGCCGTCATGTGCGGTGCGGCGGTCGCCGCCGGCCCGGCCGCGGAGGCCATCGCGGCTCCCGCGCCGACCTCGGCCTCGAGCGTTGTCACCCCGCAGCCGCTCTCTGTGCGGGGCTCCGCGGACACGGCGAAGGGGGCGGCCACCGTGCAGGCGGCGGCTCACCGTCAGTGGCGGAGCTGGATCTCCGGCGACTACCTCAACCGCCACGGTAAGAAGTGGGTGTCCCAGCCCTACAAGGCGAAGGGCAAGTGGGCTGGCGCTTTCGTGAGGTGCTACAACGACCGCGCGCAGATGCGGGTGCGCATCCTCAACGTCGACGCCGGGCGGTACATCGCGGACACGAAGAAGGTGTGCAACCCCGACGCCAGCATCAAGGTCTGGTCGAACAAGTTCCACCGCGGAGACAAGCTCAAGATCATCCTCATGGGCAACCAGGGCTCCTACGTCTCGGCCTACTACAAGAACTGAGCGCAACGGCGCCGGGCCGGGAAGTCGTACGCCCGCCCGGCGCCGCCGGCCCCGTGCCGCACTCCACTTCAGCAATCACCAAAGGGGGAACCACCATGTTCAGCACACGTGTGACCAGGATCCGCGCGGCGGCGGTGGCCGCTGTCGCCGCGGGTCTGCTGACCGGCGGGATGACCGCCGGAACCAGTAACGCCCTGGCCGCAGCCAAGCCCACGAGCACGAGCACGGTCGTCACCGACTCGGCCGTCAACGCGGCGGCGGCGCAGCCACTGAGCCAGTCGAAGTTCTACGGCAAGTTTCAGAAGCGGGACGAGTGCCCGTACCTCGTGACCTCGCGCGGCACCCACTACTACCTGCCGGGCTACACGGTCGGCGGCAATGGCGGCCTGTACAAGAAGGGCGGCGGCTTCATCGCCTACCCCGGCTGGCGGATCCAGGCGAACGGAACCAAGCAGTACAAGCCCGGCGGCACCACCCTGTGCACGACGTGGGGCGACGACCTCCGCATCAAGGCACGGTCCATCTACGCCCGCTGATCCAGCCCGGCCGCTCCTCGAACAGCGCCGGAGAGGTCCACGCCCCACGGGGCGTGGACCCCACGGGGCCTGGCTCGCAGCGTGCGCTGAGCCTGTGCCGGACACCCCCGCTGACCTGCGCGGACATTCCTGGACTGTCCCGGACACCCGAAATCGTTGCCGAGCCCGCCGGACACTCCGAGGCTCTTTCTCACCGCCCCATGTCGGCGGCTCCACGGCTCCACTCCATCAACCTCCGAAAGGGGTATCACCATGCACAGCACACCGCACAGCACACCTGTGAAAAGCCCGAGCCCGTACATCGTGAACTCGTCCGAGGACGACGACTACTACCAAGGCCGCTGTCTGGTCAGCAGGCCACGGGCAGCTCTCTGCAGTCGCGGCAGCGGGACGGCTCCGCCGCGCGGAAGGCGCGTTCGCAGCCGTCGCAGGTCTGCCACGGCAGGGGATCGGCCGGCAATGTCCGGGGCACGCCAGCGGCGGACTCAGGGACGGCAAGGGGCGGGTCGCTGAGGCGGCAGGCCAGGATGCGGGCTGGGCGGGCGAGTAAGCGGTCCGGGAGGCCGGTGGTGAGCGCGCCGGTGATCTGCCTGGGGCCCACGCCCGCCGCTAGCCACTGCGTGACGGCCGGGGCCAGCTCGGCCACTTCGCGCCTGGAGAGGATCAGCCGTGGGTCGGCGATCCGCAGCGAGGCGAGGAGGGCGACGGCCTGTTCGTCGGCCTCGGCGAGCGGCGGCGGGGGAGTGGCTGCGGGGGTGGGCTCCGGCGCTGGTGGGGTGGGTTGTTGGGGACGCGGTGGCGGGGTGAGCAGGCCCCGTTGCGGTACGTCGCGGACGTACGTACGCGTACGGATCAGCCCGCCGGGCCCGCGCTCGCGGCGCCGCTCCAGATAACCGGCGGCCTCCAACTCACGCAGCGCACGCGAGATCAGGATCTCGCCCTCCGTGAAGTGCTCGCACAGTGCGGCGATGCTCACGGGTGCGCCATCCGGCAGCGAGAGGATGTAGGCCGCCACGCCGATCGTGACCGCGCTTCCGCGCCGCTGTACGAGGGCGTTTGCGATCACCGTGAAGTTGGCGCTGAGACGGGTACGGACGTGGATCACACCGGAGGTCGATGCTCCAGCGTCGATGCGCGCATGCGCGTTAGACTGCGAGTCAGCCATCGGGAAGGTTCTGCTTCCTGATCGGTCAGGCCCTCGTTCGGGATGCCAGTCCCGGCCGGGGGCCGTCGTCTGTCTGGGGTTGTTGCGGCGAACGTAACCGCCTGCATCCCACACCCGCAAGCCGGTCACCCGTACGGGTGATGCGCGGGAAGGGAGGGTAGGTGGGGGGTTCTTTTCCTCAGGTTCTTTAGGGGAGTTCGTGGCCCACCGGGGCCCCGCGTACGAGGACCCGGTGGGCCACGAACGCTGACTACGGCTGACTTTGACCGGCTCCCGGTGGGCTCAGGGGCGGTGGCCGGTCTTCAGTCTGGCTATGAAGACCGCCCAGGACGTCGCGGGGAAGAGCAGCGCCGGGCCTTGAGGGTTCTTGCTGTCACGGACTGGTACGACGCCGGGGATCCCGTCGGCCACCTCCACGCAGTTGCCACCCTCCTGGTTGCTGTAGCTGCTTTTGCGCCAGGCGGCGCCGTTCAGATCGGGACGGGACACTCGCTCCACGGTGGTTGCCCTCCATCACGGATCGGATCATGCCGAGAGACATGTATGGGGGCAGAGATACTGCCCGCAGCCGATCGTAGGTCACCGCAAAACGTCTGACTTCGCTTGGTTCTTCGACGAGTTGGCCGTAATGGGCACCCTCCGTGTAGGCCACCTCCGAGCCGTCCGGCAACGTCAGCACGGTCATGGAGCCACCCATCACGTCGTGCTCGCCCTGCTCGAACGGCAGCACCTGGATGGTGATGTGGCGCTGCTCTGCTGCCTCCAGCAGCCGGGCCATCTGCTCCCGCATGACGGTCGCGCCGCCGATCGGGCGTCTCAACACCGACTCGTCCAGGACGACCCACAAGTCGGGGCGGTCGGGGGACGTGAGCCGCTTTTGTCGACCGAGACGGGCGGCGACCCGCTCCTTCAAATGCTCCTCTCCCGTGAGCGAGAGACCAACGCTCAGGACGGCCCTCGCGTAGTCCTCCGTCTGTAACAGGCCGGGCACGACATGTGCCGCGTACTCCCTGATCGACACCGCCCGTTCCGCGTACGCCATGAACGCCCGCGACCAGTCCGGGAACGCCTCGCGGTACACGTACGGCCACATGTCGATCAGCAGATCGTCCGCCCCGAGGACGGTGTCGAGCCTCTGCGTCAGCTCGAACGTCGGTTTCGCTCCCAAGGCTCGCTCGATTTGAGCGATCCGGGAGCCGACCACGTGCGTCTTCGCGCCCAGCTCCACCTGGGTCAGGCCCGCGGCCGTCCGGAGTCTGCGTACCTGCGACCCGAACAGAGCCGCCATGGACGACTGGGGATCAATACCTTTGGCCAAAACATCACTTCCGTTCCTTACGGGGTGAGAGGTAATGCGTTACGGCCTTTTGAGCGTAGTCCCGCCAGGCGACTCTTGAGTACGGAAAGTCACGATCCGCACACGCTGCGAATCGTACGAAAGAGCGATGGACAGAAATGGACAACAACCGTGCTGAAGGCGAACACGCTCCCGGACGAAGGCGTGCAGTTCCCCTCGACACCGCGTGGGGCGCGGCTCGCCCGACGGCTTGCCGTGCGGCGCATGGGGGAGTGGGGGTATCCGCCCGCCTCGGACACGTCCTGCACCGTGGCGCTGTTGGTGGCGGAACTCGCGTCCAACGCCGTACGACACGGGGGTGTGCCCGGGCGGGACTTCCGGGTCCGCATCACCGTCGAAGTGCCGACGCGCACCATTCGCATCGAGGTCTCGGACGCCCGCGAGGACCGGCTTCCGGTCAGGCCGCCGACGCCCTCGGCGGAGGACGAGACGGGGCGCGGGCTGCTGCTCGTGGAGCTGTTGGCCACGCGGTGGGGGGTGACCCCTCGTCACCCGGTCGGGAAGACGGTGTGGGCGGAGTGCGCCGTGGAAGCGCCTTGATGAAATCCCGACTGAACACCCCTTCACACAGGCAGTCGCACCAGGAACACGCCGGGGCCGACCTCCTCAGAGGGGGTGCGTATCCGGTCGGCGACGCCGGAGGGCCAGACAGTGGCGGATGACCAGATTGCATTTACGCTGGGCAGCCGGTCGGGCCCGACGTCAGTGAGGTCGGCAGCGGTCAAGTCGACAACGATCTTGGCGAGTACGGTTGAAAGCGAATGACCGATTTCACCCATGCTGGATGCGGTGCCCTCCCCTGAGCTGTCCCGCACCACCATGGAGGCGCCGGACCCGGGCTCGAACTTCCGCAGCAGCCGGGCCACGAGGGCGAGCTGCCTGGCGACGGCCCTGAGGCCACCGTCATCGAGAGCATCGCGGTCATGGACGCTGACGTATCTGCCGAGCCGTTTGTGCCGTCGGGCAGGTTCGCACCGTCCTGTGTAGGACCGACGGCTGATGCGGCGCAATTGGCGCGCGACTCTCTTCGTTTGGCGGCGAGCTTTGTCAGTTCGCTTGCCATTGAGGTAGGTCCGGGAGTCCCCTAGCGCATCTGTGAGTTGGTACATGGCCCCCTTGGCTGAAGCGAGGTCGTATGCGAGTGACGCGGGATTACGACGCGCAAGGACGATCGACATCGACATCGACAGGGAAGCCCGCCCGGAAGCTGTCATGTACTCATTATCCGTCGGTGGGGGAATCACCACAGCGGCTCGTCATGCTGGTGTCGAGAAGTCCCTGCGGGTACTCAACGGGCACAGGGGTCGTCCGGCTCCTGCTCGGTGGTGGCGTCCTGGTCGGCGCGGAAGGCGTCCAGCGAGATTTCGGGAGCGGTGCGGGACATGGCTGCGAACTCGCCGCGCGGGGCGAACCGCCTGCGGCGCCGCAGTGGGGCCAGCTCGCCGATGCGGTGCCCGTCGCGCGTGGCGGTGCAGGCTTGGCCGTCCTGGACAGCGTCGGGACTACTCGCGCACATCGCCCGCGCGGCCCGCCGCCGCGGTGGCCGACAGCGCGGTGATGCTGTCTCCGATGGCGACGTAGACCCGACCGAAACCGACCGCGGCTTCGAAGGTCTCCGACGGCTTGTACCTCCACCGTGACTTACCGTTCGCCGCGTTCACGGCCCAGATGAACGGCCACCGATAGTCGTCGTCCGGCTCGTAGTAGTAGCCCACGTCGGTGGCGATCCGCTGGCCGACCAGGACATAGACGGTGGAGTCGGCGACCAGAAGATTCACCAGGCCGACCTTGCCTTCGGGGATCACGGAAGAGCGCCACTTCTCGTCACCGGACCGGGGGTCGAACGCGTGGAGCGTCAAGGTCGTACGCCCGGCGGCGTCGGCGGTCTGCGTGGTGACGAAGACCTGCGAGCCGTTCGCATTCGCCGCCGGGATGCCGAAGCCTCCGTACCCTTTCGCGGGCTGCATTTTGGTCCAGATGCGGTTTCCGGTGGCGGGGTCGAAGGCGATCAGACGGTCGGCCGCGTAGATGAGGGTGCCGCCCGCCGCGCACAGGTTGGGGAGTTGGCTGACATCGCCCATGGCCTCGGGCAGAGGCGTCGTCCATCCCGGAGCGCCCTTCTTCCGGGCGTCGAGCACCTGGAGTTGAGCCTGCCGTCCGCTGCCGTATGTGGAGAGCAGGCGAAACACCCGGTTTCCGGAGGGCGGCACGACCACGGTGGCGAATCCGGCGGACTTGTCGAAGTCGCGCTCCCAGATCTTGCGGCGCGACGCGATGTCCACCGCCCAGACCATGTTGAAGTTTCCTCTTTCGATCGTGCTGCCGGTGGTGTAGACGATCCCGTCCCGCCCACCGGATATCGAGCCGACGTAAAACGGGTGCCGGGCGACGGGCGCCGACCATGCCCGCTTCCCTCTCGCGAGATCCACGGCGACCACCTGTGCGTCCGCATCGCTCGCGGGATCGACGGGGAGCGACCCCCCGGCGCCGAGATAGAGCGTCCCCTCGCGGATCACACCGGCGCAGACTCCCCTGGTCCCGAGGACGTCCAGGCCCAGCAGCGGCAGCTTCCAGCGCGGGTTTCCCGCGGTGTCGAAGCTCCAGACCGCTTCGGCGGACTCGTCCGGGTCGGGCCGAGCCCCCATCCACAGGACGCCGCCCTCGTACGCGATGAGTGAGTCGATTCTCGGGACGCTGCTCCGCCACAGCGGACGCGCTTCCGCCACGTCGCCGATCTTCGGCACCGAGTCCGAGCCTGTGCCCTTGCTGCCGCCATCGCCACCGCCGCCGAAGCGCGTTGCGGCGATCACCCCACCACCGATCAGGGCAGCCGCGCCCCCGGCCAGGCCCAGGAGCGCGCGGCGGCTCGGCCGCGCGGGGTCGGTCTGCACGGCCGTCGGTGACTGCGCGGCCGTCGGTGTCCGGACGGCCGGCGTGGTGTCGAGCGCCGCGAACGGCATCCTGCTGTCCACGACTTCGGTGACCTGGCTGTCCGGACTGTGCCGGCTGTCCGGGCTGTCCGGGCTGTCCGGGGCCAGCGTGGCCAGGACGTCCGTGATGGCGGGCCGATCGTCCGGATCCTTGGCGAGACACGCCTCGATGGTTTCCCGGAGAGGCCCCGACAGGTCTCCGAGCCGGGGCGGTTCGCTGATGATCCGGTGCACGATCGCGGGAATGGTCTCCGCGTCGAAGGGGCCGCGCCCCGTGGCCGCGAAGCCCAGGATGGCGCCGAGCGAGAACACATCGCTCGCGGGCCCGGCTTGGTCCGCGCGTACCTGCTCCGGCGACATGAACGCGAACGTGCCGATGACCACGCCCAGGGATGTCAGCGCGCTGGCGTCCACGGACCGGGCGATGCCGAAGTCGATGATGCGTGGCCCGTCGGCCGCCATGATGACGTTGCTGGGCTTCAGATCGCGGTGCACCAGTCCGCAGCCGTGGATTGCCGCCAGTCCCTCGGCGAGCCCGGCGCCCAGGGCGCGCAGGGCGTCCGGGGCGAGCGGGCCGTCCGTGGTGACGACCTCGTGCAGGGAGGGGCCGGGGATGTACGCCGTGGCCAGCCATGGGGAGGTCGCGTCGGGGTCGGCGGCGATGACCTGTGCGGTGTGGAAGCCGCCGACCGCCCGTGCGGCCTCGACCTCTCGGGCGAAGCGGCGGCGGAACTGCGGATTCCTGGCGTGCTCGGGGCGGATGACTTTGACCGCGACGTGGCGACCGCCGGGAGACCTGCCGAGGTAGATCTGTCCCATGCCACCGGCGCCGAGCCGCCCCTCCAGGACGTAGGGGCCGATCCGGTCGGGGTCTGCCGGGAGCAGGTCGTCCATCAGCGTCCTTTCCGGCCCCGGTGTCGTCTCCCGAGCCCCATGTCCACCACGTCTGCACCGAGTTGGCCGTGGCGAGCCGAGCGCAGTCTGCCAGATGACGTGCGGTAACGGTGCCCCGCAGCGGGCCTGAGCCGTCAGCCGTCAGCCGTCAGCCGTCAGCGGTCAGACGCGGCTGACTGCCGCTGAGTGCATGGGGCCGCCTTCATGACACAGGCCCAGGTCGGCGACCTGGGCCTGGTTGGTCATCCAGAGACGGTGGTCATCCAGGGACGGGACCGCCTGGAGGCTTGGCTCAGCGCCGCAGGCCGAGGACTCCTCGGGGGGTGCCGATGCCGGTCGGGCCGTCGTACCCGATCTTGGCGGTGCAGAGGTAGCTGCCGCCGCAGGAGCCCGTGGATCCCTGGTCGATATCCCAGAACGCCCGGCGGTGGGCGTACGGGTAGGAGTTCGGGCGGTCCGCCGGGCCCGGGTTTCCCGCCAGCGCGTACATTGCGGCGATCAGCGCGGTGGACACACTGGTGCCGCCGATCACCCTCCAGCCCGGGGAGCTGAACGTGGAGTAGAAGGCGAAGCCGGTGGCCGGGTCGGCGAGCGCGGAGACGTCGCCGACGGTGCGCATGGGGCAGTCGGGGTCGGTCTGGAACGGCGGCTTGGGCTGGATCTGGGAGCAGCCGGAGCCGGAACGGCTCCAGGCGCTCTCGTACCAGCCGGAACGCTTCGCCTGGGGTCCCGGCACCCGCCGGAGCGAGCGGTCCAGCGTGGTACCCCCGGCAGCGGTGACGTACTGGGAAGCCGCGGGATAGAAGAAGCCGGAGTAGCCGCCGTTGCCGGCGGCGGCGACGAAGGCGATGCCGGGAAAGTTGAAGTAGGTCTGGTCGAGGGCGAGTTGTCCGGGGTCCTCCGGAAGGCCCCAACTCATGGAGATGAACTTCGCGCCCTGGGTACGGGCTTGCGTCACCGCCGTGAGCATGTTGCTGAGGGAGTTGGTGTCTGCCTCGACGAGCAGGATTCTGCAGCGGGGGCAGGCAGCGCTGACAGCCTCGATGTCGACGGCGGTCTCGGTCGCCCAACCGGGATCGGTGAGTGGTGGCGGTGTGCTGCCGCCGTTCTGGTTGATCTTCCGGAAGCAGCCATTGGCGGTGGTGCACGGCGGGAGGTGGAACGTACGGCGATAGACCGCCAGGTCGCTTTCGGCGTTGGGATTGTCGAACGCGCTGACAATCGCCACTGTCCGCCCATAGCCGCCGTTACGGGGCAGTTGGTATGCGCTTTGAATGTCGCGAGGGTGGTAGCCGGGGACGGGCGGGTTGTCGCTGTCCGGCGGCGAGCTCGTGACCGCCGGAATGTCCGTCCGCAGCTCGGCCAGACATGTGACGGTATCCGGCGCGGGGCTGCAGACGTTCTCGGAGGCCACCGCCTTCCCCGCCCTTTTCGCTGCCAGGGCGTTCGCACCTGGAGGGGCCAGGGCCAGGGTCGCTACCAGGGGCACTGCTCCCAGCAGGAACCGCAGTATGTTTATACGTCTCATGAATTTAGTCGATGCCTTGGGATTAATCCGTATATTCGACCTGGCATCGGAATTGCTTCGAATGGAGCAGCGATCTCACCGCTTTGGCCATTGCTCGCCATTGCTCGCCGGCGCGCCGGACTGGAGTGCTACGAGACCTCGCATTCATCGAGACCCGCGAGCGCCTGTGCCCGCTCCGCCGGGTGCGCCGCGGCCCCCGGCACGCCCAGCGCCATCCGGAACTGCTCGCGTGCCTCGGCGACGCGGCCCACCGCCACGTACGCGCGGCCCAGGCGGCATCGGATGTCCATCTCGATCCGGTCGTAGTGGGGTTCGGTGAGCGGGTCCAGCTCCTGGTGCTGGGAGAGCGCCTGGTGGTGGAGGGCTATGGCGGCGTTCAGGTTTCCCGCGCCCTGCTCCGCCGTACCCAGGCGGGTCAGGGCGAGGGCGTGCATGAAGATGTCCCCGGCCTGTTCGACCAGGTCGGCCGCCCGGCGGAGCAGGGCCGTGGCCTCGCCGTAGTCGCCCAGGCCGACGTGGACGTCGGCGGCGAGGGCCAGGACTCGGCTGAGCATGCGGGGTCTGCCGTTCGCCTTGGCGTGGGTGTGGGCGCCGTCGAAGGCGAGCAGCGCTTCCTCGTTCCGGCCCTGGAGGTGGTGGACGGCGCCGAGGAGGCACAGGCCCATCGAGATCAGCCAGTCGTCGGCGAGCTGCCGGGACAGCTCCACCGCCGCGGTGAGATGGGGGATCGCCTGGTCGGCCCGGCCCAGGTTCAGCTCGGCGGCGGCCAGGCCGCCCAGCGCACGGGCCTCTTCGCGGCGGTCCGCACGGCGGCGGCTGACGTCGAGGGCTTCGGTGAACCAGGCGTGCGCCTGCGGGTAGCGGCCCTGGTAGACGTCGACGATGCCCAGGCAGTTGCGCAGCGCGAGGGCCATCCGCTGGTCGCCGGCCCGGTCCGCGTGCGCGAGCGCGGTTTCGAGGGCCGTACGGCATTCGTGGTAGCGGCCCCGGCCCAGGAAGTGGTCGGTCAGGGCCTCGGCGATCCAGCAGGCGTAGTCGGCTTCGCCGAGCGCGGCGGCGTGGCCGACGACGTCGGCGAGTTCCGCGCTGGCCGCGTCCAGCCAGGCTTCCGCGTCCTTCCAGCCTGCGAACGGCGCTTGGGCGGGCCGCGGGCCGGTGGGGAAGCCGCGGGGGCCCCAGTCGCTGGTGATCCGGCCCGCGTCCAGGAAGAGGCGGAGCGCGGCGGTGCGTGCCGCGGCGGCTTCGGCGGCTTCTGCGGGGGCGGCTTCCGCGAGCCGGCGGGCATGCGCCCGGACCAGATCGTGCAGTCGGTAGCGGCCGGGGCGGGGCTGCTGGAGGAGGCTCGTATCGACCAGGCTCTCCAGCGTCCGCTCGGCCTCGCGGGACGGCCGGTCCAGCATGGCGGCGGCCAGCAGCAGATCGAACTCGACGGTCGGCGCCACCCCCAGGGTGCGGAACCCGCGCTGCTGCTCCGGCGTCAGCTGGTCGTACGACAGGCGGAAGGCCGCCTCCACGCTGCGGTCCCCGGCGCTCAGCTCGCCGAGGCGGTGCTCGTCGCCCGCCATACGGTCCACCAGATACGCCAGCGTCCAGGCGGGGCGGGTCTGCAGCCGCGTCCCGGCGATACGCAGCGCCAGCGGCAGCCCGTCGCACAGCCGCGCCAGCTCATGCGTCGCGTCCGGCTCCCGGTCCGCGCGGTCCTCGCCGACGATGTGCCGGAGCAGGGACACCGCGGCGCCCGTCTCCAGGGGCTCCAGGGTGACCCGCCGATCGGCGTCCAGGCCGGGCAGCCGCCGTCGACCGGCCACGAGCACCAGGCTGCCGGGGCCGGCGGGCAGCAGCGGCCGGATCTGCCGCGTACCCAGGGCGTCGTCGAGTACGAGCAGCAGCCGCAGCGAGCTGGTCGCGGCGCGCCAGGCGGCGGTGAGTTCGTCGAGGTCGTTCGGCACCTCGCTGTCGGCCGCGCCGAGCGAGCGCAGCAACCGGCGCAGCACGCGCTGCGGCGCCAGCTTGTGCCGCCCTCCTGTGCTGTGTGCGCGCAGATCCACGAACAGGCAGCCGTCGGGGTAGTGGGCGCGCAGGCTCTGGGCCGCGCGGACGACGAGGGCGGTCTTGCCGACCCCGGCGGGGCCGTCCACCGTCACGATCGCCATGGAGTCGGGCGGAAGTGGGGCGGTCAGCAGGGCCAGTTCGGGCTTCCGGCCGATGAGGTGGCCCGCGTCGCCCGGCAGTTCATTGACCGCGGGGCGGTGGGGGCGGGGCTGGACGGGCGGAGCGGCGGGGCGTCGTACGGGCTCCTGTGCCGGCTCGCGTACGGGTTCCCGTATGGGCTCGCGTACGGGAACCCGTACTGGCGTCCCTGCCGGCTCGCCTACCGGATCCCGTACGGGCGTCCCTGCCGGCTCGTGTACCGGCTCGCGCCCGAGGAGGTACGCGTCGTCCCGGCGCAGCACCGCCTCGTGCACCCGGTGCAACTCCTTGCCGGGATCGACCCCGAGTTCGTCGCGCAGCCGCTCGCGCATGGCCTGGAAGGCGTTCAGCGCCTCCGCCTGTCGTTCGCTGCCGTACAGCGCGCGCATACGCAGCGCCAGCAGCGACTCGTCGTACGGATCGGAGACGGACAGCGCGGCGAGGTCGTCCAGGGCTTCGCCGGACCGGTCCAGCAGCACCAGGCATTCCAGCCGCTCCAGCTGGAGCTTGCGCTGACGCTCGGCCAGCCGCCGCCGCTCGACCTGCGTGAACGGGCCCGGCAGCCCGGCCAGGGGTTCGCCCCGGAACAGGGCCAGCGCCTGCGAGAACCCGTCCGCGGCGGCGGCCAGATCGCCGGATGCCTTTGCGCGCTGTGCCTCGTCGGCCCGCTCGGCCAGCTCGGCCACATCGAGCCGGACCCCGTCGGCGACGAAACGGTATCCGCCCCGGTCGCTGCGGATGACCGACTGCTCCTGCCCGCTTCCCGCGTCGAGCGCCTTTCGCAGCGGGTAGACATAGCTTGGAAGCACCCGGCGGCCGGACTTCGGCGGGCTTGACCCCCACACCCCGTCCAGCAACTGCTCATGGCTCACCAATACGCCCGGCCGCAGCACCAGCGCGCTGAGCACCGCCTGCCGCCGCACCGGCCCCAGATCCAGCGGCGTACCGTTCCGCCAGGCCCGGACGGGCCCGAGCACCGCGATCCGTAGCCGCTGCGGTCGCCCCTGAGGCGTTCCCCCGTCCACCTCGAAGCCTCCGCCCCCCGCATCATCGAAATTTCATCTGCATTGCAGCGCCTGCGGCGATGGTTGGCAAGACACGACTGAGTACCGCCGGAAGCGTGGGGTCCATGGCTGGGATGAAAAGACGGCATGTGAACAGAGTCGTCTCCGACGCCAGGTTCGCCTTCAATCGGGGCGATTTCACATTCGAGGCCGTCATCGACATCAATCCACGCGCCAACCCCTCCATGAGAAAGATTCGCGGCGCCGTGGACGAACTCGTCTCCGCCATCGAGGCGGTGGGCTGGCAATGCGTCGGGGTCCAACCCTTCCTCGCGTCGGTCGAAATGCAGTTCGTCCGCGCCGTTTGACACGGCCGGCCACCAATGACCGACTACTGAGAGGAACCGATCGTGGAAGTGTCGACTCGACCGTTACGGCGAAATGCTGCCCTGGTCAAGGGCGTGGTTGTCGCCCTGGCCTCCCTCGCCGCCCTGACGGTTCAGGCGTCTCCGGCGGCCGCGGACGACGCCTGCGGCAAGCAGGTCGGCGGAGCGATCCTCGCCAAGTACGACGAGCTGGGCCGCGAGACAGGGCCGCTCGGCTGTCCGAAAGACATCGAACTGGACAACCCCGACGGCGTCGGCAAGCGACAGGAGTTCGCGGGCGGCACCATCTACTGGTCCGCCGCCAGCGACGCGCACCCCGTATGGGGCGCGATCGGCGACAAGTGGGGCGCGCTCGGCTACGAGCGCGGGAAGCTCGGCTACCCGGTCGACGACGAACGCACCAACCCCGATGGCGTCGGCAAGCGGCAGCAGTTCCAGGGCGGCACCGTCTACTGGCATCCGACGCTGTCGAACGGGGCGCACCCTGTGTGGGGGCGTATCGGCGAGCTGTGGGGGCAGTGGGGGTATGAGCGAGGCGCGTTCGGCTACCCGGTGACGGACGAGTACGACGCCGTAAAAGTCGGAGGCAATCTCGCCGAGAACACGGGCGTACGCCAGCGCTTCCAGAACGACCGGTTCCTGCTCTGGAGCCCCGGCCAGGCCAACGCCTTCGAGACCTGCCACAGTGAGTGTGTCGGCTACCTCGGTGTGACCAACGAGCCGTGGGTAAAGCAGACCGAGGTCTACACCAACCTGGGCAACGGCAAGCGCTCCGTCCATGTCACTCCGACCGACGCCGCATTCAAGGACGCGGACGACGATCTGCAGGAAAACTGGCGGCAGGTGTGGGCCAACACGCCCCTGTTCCGGAACGCCACCCAGACCGAGATCAACTCTGTCTCCAAGCAGCTCTACTGCCACGCGGCGTTCGCCTTCCCCAGTCCCGGGGGCGGGCACTTCGGCGGTCCGACCTGGGATCTGGAAACCTGGCGCGCGGACATCCCCTGGGATTCCGCAGAGGCCCTGAGGACCCAGTGCAACTGGGATTAGCGCACTGAACGGAGCCCGCCGGCACCACGCCGGCGGGCTCTTTCGCGTCGAAATTCCACCGGCATGCGGTCCCCTGTCTCCGGGGCCAGGACAACGACGCCGTCGCGGAGTTCCTGAAGAAGGTGCATCTCGAAGGGGCCGGACCCAGGTCGGTGCGGATTCCGAACGGATTGGGGCAGGTCATCTTGGCGGGCGGCAGTATCGTCCCGGCGCGGGCGGCTACCATCGTCCCGAGTCCGAACGGGCTGTACAAGACGGCTTACCCCGTCGTCGGCCCGGACCAGGAGGGTGGAGCGGTGGGCTTCTCCGTGTCGTTCGATCCGGCCACTCCATCGGCGGGTGCGGTAGCTCCCACTCCAGCCAGTCCGGGTCCGAGTGCGAGTCCGGGTCCGGGTCCGAGTCCGGGGTCGAGTCCGGGTCCGGAGCTTGACGACGATTACGAGACCCTTGTCATGGAGGCGTGCGACGCCCTCTCCGATGCCGGTGGCAGCACATTCCACATCAGTGGATTCGGGACCGATGAGTGGCCGTTCGATGTCGCGTACGACATGTCCACGTTCATGGAACAACTTCCACCGCTGCTGGCGGGCGTGCGCGAACGGCGTGAAGTCGTAGTGGATCTGTACTCACAAGGTGTCGAGAGGACCTTGACCTTTCGCCCGGTCGGGAATCTCACGGTGATTCGGTGCGAATCGCGGACCGATTGGATTCCCGACCCGGAATGCGAGACCGTGGAACACGGCGAGCTCGTCGCGATGCTCTCAAAATTGGCCCATGACTTCGCCAGGGGCTTGAAGGCGATCAATTCCGAGCTGTCGGAGGCCGATCCCTTCGCGTGGTGGCTGACGGGCAGGGCGTAGCCTGCGTCAGCCCCAGCCCTCCTCGTCGCGCGGAGCCGACTTGCCGGTGCCGACCGGCTCGCCGTAGTCGTAGCAACATAGCGCCGACCAGGAACGGTAAGTTGGGTCGGACCCATCTGTCTGTTCTCTTCCTGAGGCGGCCCCGTGAGCGACACGTACTCACCGATACCTGAGCTGAATCTGCTCAAGGAGTTCGATGATGAGTGCACGGACTTCTACTCGCCAGGTTTCGAACTGCGCGAGTACAACAAATCATTCTGGCTGGAGTGGGAGAACTCGGAGTTCGATGACCGAGTAATTCCCTTCGCCCAGGCCACCACATCCGGTTCCCTTTACGCGCTGTGGCGGTCCGACGACCGGGCGGACCTCGCCACGCTGCCCGTCCTCTTCCTCGGCGACGAGGGGGATCTCTACGTCGTCGCGCACAATCTGCGGGATCTGTTCTGGGACCTCCTAGACGGAGAGCTCGACGGTCCCGCCCCCACCCGCCAGACGTACCTCGACACCCGCCAGGCGTACCTCGCCTGGCTGAAGCGGAACTTCGGGCCTGCGGCGCCCAGGTTTGAGCGGAGCCCCATGGAGGAGCACGGCTGGCGGTTCGTGGACTGGCTGCTGAGCGTGGGGGAAGAGGATGTCGCTGATGTCGTGATTGAGAATCTTGCCCTTTTTAAGGTGCCGCGCCCCTCGTGATCGGCGACGATCGGGATCGCGTCGAAGGTGAGATTGAAAAAATTAAGGTTCTCGCGTTGCGATCTTAAGAATCTCAAGGTACAAATGAATGGTAGGCGCGTCACCGAGGGTAAGGGAGCCGAGGGTGGACTGGCAGGAGCTGACGGACCTGACGCGCGGACAGCCGTTCGTGGTCGAACGGGTCCGCCTCGCCGACAGCGGCGTCGTGGTCGAGGGGCAGTTCGAGCCGCCGCAGCTGGCCCAGCTCGGCATCGACGACCAGGTGTTCATCGCCGCGTTCGTACGGTCGCACGGTTCGATCAAGGAGATGGAGCGGATCTTCGGGGTGAGCTACCCGACGATCAAGTCCCGGCTGAAGCGGATCGCCGAGCACCTCGACTTCGTCGATACCAACCCGGCACCCACCAGCGCCGATGTCATCGACCGCCTGCAGCGGGGGGAGATCAGCGCCCAGGAGGCGCTGGCCGAGCTGGAGCAGACCCGTTGATCCCGCAGCTGGTGACGGTGCGCTATCGCCGGTCCGACGGCCGCCGACGGCGGCTGTACGTCCCTGTCGTGCCGGTGGTGCTGGTGCTGTCGCCGCTGCTGCTGCTCGCCGTACTGGGCGGAGTGATCGCATGCCGCGTCACCCGGGTGAAGGTGAGCCCGCTGGGCGCGCTGCGGGGGTTGGGGCGACTGCTGTGGGCGCTGCCCGGCACCCGGTTCGAGTACGAGGAGGGTCGAACGGCCTTCCTGGTGAGCGTCAGATGAGTCAGAGGAGCAGGGAGCAGCAATGAACGAGCAGCGCCGCCAGATCCTGGAGATGCTGGCCGATGGCAAGATCACCGCGGCTGAGGCGGAGCGGCTGATCGACGCCCTGGAACGACAACAGCCCGAGTCGCCGCCGGGGGCCGTATCCCGTCCGAAAGCCCGGCCCAAGTACCTGCGGGTGGTGGTGGACGCGGCGGACGGCTCCGGCGAGGGGTCAAGCCGTGTCAATGTCCAGATCCCACTACAACTGCTGCGCGCCGGGGTCCGGCTCACGAGCCTTATCCCTCCGCAGGCGGTCACCAAGGTCAACGCGGAGCTGAGCAAGGCAGGGGTGCCGATCGACCTCGGCGAGCTCAAGCCGCAGCACCTCGAGGAGCTCATCGAGCATCTCGACGACGTCAAGATCGACATCGACGACCCCGACTCCAAGGTGCAGGTGTTCTGCGAGTAACACCGTCACGGCCCCGGGCGCTCAGCCCGTCGCGGCGGGCGCCGGAGAATCCGCCGACGAAATAGCGGACGATATAGCCGACGATATAGCGGACATGGCGGCGGCCTTTCGATCACACCAAGGCCGCCGGTTTCTCGATCTGGACTTCGACGTCCGACGGCAGCATTCGCCTCGGCCCAGTGGCCCGCGGTTCGGTCGTTCTCGGCACCGCGTTCGGTGATCTGGGGGGATCTGGAGGCCGGCATCGCTGTGGGCGCCGCCGTATGGCTCGACGTCACCCAGGGCTGGGCCCCGCACCACAGAAGAACCGGCCCCAACTCACTTACTTCATCAGCCACTTCAGGTTTCCAGCGGGAGGGCTCCTCCATGCCTTCATCTGTCATGCCCACATCCAGGCGCGGCGACGGTGCCGACGGTGCGCAGCCGTCGGCCGCCATCTCCACCGTCGGTCTGCGCAAGTCGTACGGGGACAAGACCGTCCTCGACGGCATCGATCTGCACATCCCCGCCGGCTCGGTGTTCGCGCTGCTCGGCCCGAACGGTGCCGGCAAGACCACCGCCGTGAAGATCCTGTCCACCCTCATCACCGCCGACGGCGGCCAGGCCCGGGTCGCCGGCCACGACATCGCCACCTCACCGGACGGGGTACGTGCCGCGATCGGGGTGACCGGGCAGTTCTCCGCCGTCGACGGGCTGATCACCGGCGAGGAGAACATGCTCCTCATGGCAGACCTGCACCACCTCTCCAAGCACGAGGGACGGCAGGTCACGGCCGAGTTGCTGGAGCGCTTCGACCTCGTCGCGGCCGCGAAGAAGCCCGCCTCCACCTACTCCGGCGGCATGAAACGCCGCCTGGACATCGCCATGACCCTGGTCGGCAACCCGCGCATCATCTTCCTCGACGAACCCACCACCGGCCTCGACCCGCGCTCCCGGCACACCATGTGGCAGATCATCCGCGAGCTCGTCTCCGGCGGCGTCACCGTCTTCCTCACCACCCAGCACCTGGACGAGGCCGACGAACTCGCCGACCGTATCGCCGTGCTGAACGACGGCAAGATCGCCGCCGAGGGCACCGCGGAGCAGTTGAAGCGGCTGGTCCCCGGGGGACACGTGCGGCTCCGCTTCACCGACCCTGGCGCGTACCAGAGTGCCGCCGCCACACTGCGCGAGGCCACCGGCGACGACGAAGCCCTGTCCCTGCAGATCCCCAGCGACGGCAGCCAGCGCGAACTGCGCTCCATCCTCGACTGGCTGGACACGGCCGGCATCGAGGCGGACGGGCTGACCGTGCACACCCCCGACCTCGACGACGTGTTCTTCGCCCTGACCGGCCCGGCCGACGTCCCCAACCAGCGCAAGGAGAACGTCCGATGAGCGCCCTCTCCCTCGCCGTCCGCGACTCGAACACGATGCTGCGCCGCAATCTGCTGCACGCGTGGCGCTACCCGTCCGGAACCCTGAACCTGCTGCTCACGCCGATCATGATGCTGCTGCTCTTCGTCTACATCTTCGGCGACGTGATGAGCGCGGGCATCGGTGGCGGCGGCGCGGACCGCTCCGAGTACATCGCCTATATCGTTCCGGGCATCCTGATGATGACCATCGGCAGCACCGTGATCGGGGCCGCGGTGTACGTCTCGATGGACATGGCCGAGGGCCTCATCGCCCGCTTCCGCACGATGGCGGTCTACCGCGGCTCTGTGATCATCGGGCATGTCGTCGGCAGCGTGCTGCAGTCGATTGCCAGTGTGGTCCTCGTCGGTGCCGTCGGCGTGGCCATCGGCTTCCGGTCCACGGACGCCACCGTCCTGGAGTGGGTGGCGGCATTCGGGCTGCTCGCGCTGTTCGCCCTGGCGCTCACCTGGATCGCGATCGGGATGGGCATGGCCAGCCCGAACCCCGAGGCGGCCAGCAACGCGGCCATGCCGCTGATCCTCCTGCCGCTCATCTCGAGCGCCTTCATCCCGGCCGACACGATGCCGGGCTGGTTCCGGCCGATCGCCGAGTACCAGCCGTTCACCCCGGCCATCGAGACGCTGCGCGGGCTGCTGCTGGGCACCGAGATCGGCCACAACGGGTGGCTGGCCGTCGCCTGGTGCGTGGGGCTGACCTTGCTCGGCTACTTCTGGTCCATGTCGCTGTTCAACCGCGACCCGAAGTAGCGGGAGAGGGACCGGTCAGCAACTCGTCCCACTTCAGCTCCTACTCCAGGGTGGCGTACTCCGACACCGCGTCGGCGTACGCCACCCGGGGCTTGCGCGGCCTATTGACCCTTCTTGTTGATCATGTTGAGCAGGCCGTGGGCTGTGTTGTCGTCGGAGTCGATCCCCTTGAGCTCGGCACCTTCAAAGGTGGCCACCTCGGCGCTGCGGGGGAACATGGCCTGCTCGTACTCGGTGAGCGCGGCCTCGATGTCATCGGGGTGCGCGGCGAGGGCCTTGCCGAGTTCGGCACCGTCGAGCATGGCCAGGTTGGCGCCTTCGCCGTTCGGGGCTTGGAGGTGGGCGGCGTCGCCGAGCAGGGTCACCCCCGGCACCCGGTCCCACCTGAGCTCGGCCGGCAGGGCGTGGAAGGAGCGCAGAACCGGCGCGGTGTCGCCGTCGGTGATCAGCGAGGTGAGCTCCGGTGCCCAGCCGCCGAACTCCTGCGCGATACGTGCGGCGGCCGCGGCGGCATCGGTGAAGTCGATGGCGGCGAACCAGTCCTGCGGCCTGCTGAGCATCACGTAGACGTGCAGCGTGTCGCCGCTCTCCCGGTGGGCGAAGATCTCCCTGCCCGGTGAGGGCGCCATCATCGACCCGCCGCCGACCGTCTTCGCGGCGGCGGGGTGCCGGGTGTCGGCCTCGTACAGGTAGGTCTCGACGCACGACGTACCGGTGTACTCGGGTGTGGCGGTGGTGAGCAGCGGCCG
The DNA here is from genome assembly GCF_042734105.1 of Streptomyces sp. NPDC059679. Classification (NCBI taxonomy): domain Bacteria; kingdom Bacillati; phylum Actinomycetota; class Actinomycetes; order Kitasatosporales; family Streptomycetaceae; genus Streptomyces; species Streptomyces sp. NPDC059679. The sequence goes on from NZ_JBHWES010000046.1 coordinate 42,929, forward strand.
CACCCGTGACCACGCGCCGTCCGCGCCGACCAGCAGGCCGGTGACGGTGGTGGTGCCGTCGGCGAACGTCACCTCGTAGCCGTCATCGCCGAAGGCACGGACGCCGCTCACCTTGTGCCCCCATCGGACGGTGCCGGCCGGAAGCGATTCGAGCAGTATCCGTCGCAGCTCGCCGCGCAGCGCCTCGGGGCGGCCCCCCGTGCCGTCGTCGGCCTCCTCGAACACGACGGTCCCGTCCCGGTCGATGACCCGCATCGCCTGGCGGCCGTCCAGGATGATGGAGCGGAACTCGTCCATCAGGCCGGCCGCCTCGAGGGCGAGCTGCCCGTTGTAGTCGTGGATGTCGAGCATCCCGCCCTGCGTGCGCGCCGACGGGGAGGGCTCCGCCTCGTAGACCGTGGCCGGGATTCCGTGGACGTGCAGGACGCGGGCCAGCGTGAGGCCGCCGAGTCCGGCGCCGATGATCGTGACTGGTGTGCGCATGATGACTCCTCGGGATCGGGCCGCCCGGTGAGTTCCGGCCGGCCGTCTCCCGAAAGGTGCCGGACCCCGCCGATGAGCCACCGACATCCGACCGACGGCCCCCGACGAGCGACCGGCGCGGCACTGCAACGCCACCGCGCCGCCCTCACGCCGGATCCCGTGCCGTTGGTCGCGGTCTCCCGCAGCGGGACCGACTGCGCCGGTCTCGACGCCGCGTACGGCTCGGCGGAACTCCTCGCGGCGTGGCGCTCCTGACCAGATTGCTCCGCGGCCGTGGCCGTGGCCGTGACCGTTGAGGTCAGGGATCGGGCGTACGGCTGGTTACACAACAATGACATTCAGGCGTACAACCGGAGACCTGCCTTCCTCGTCGGACTGTGCGGGGGCGCGGCGCGTGCCGTGTTGAACTCGACCACTCTGAGAGGCAGTTGTATGTCCCGAGCAGGACACAGGATCCGTACCGCACGGCTGGGCGCGCCCCTGGCAGCCGCGGTGCTGCTCGCCGGAGGGCTCAGCGCCTGGGCCCTCACCGGGGCTTCGGCCCAGGCCGCCCCCGCGTCGGTGGACGCCCAGGACGACTTCAATGGCGACGGCTACGCCGACCTCGTCATCGGCGCGCCGAACGCCACGGTGTCCGACAAGGCGAAGGCCGGCTACGTGGCCATCACATACGGCTCGGCGAGCGGACTGTCCACCGCCAACAAGAAGATCGTGAGCCGGTCGACCAGCGGGGTACCCGGCTCCGCGACCGCGGGCGAGCGCTTCGGGCTGACCTTCACCAAGGGCGACCTGGACGGCGACGGCTACGGCGACCTGGTGATCGCGGGCGGCGCCCAGGGCTCCGTCGTGCTGTGGGGCTCCGCCTCCGGGCTCACCGGCGGCACGAACCTCGCCGGGTACGGGCAGGCCCCGCAGGCCGGTGACTTCGACGGGGACGGCAAGACCGACCTCGCGCTGTTCGCCCACAGCACCGTCGCGGGTGACGACCCGCAGGGGGCCAAGGCCGCCCTGTGGAAGGGCCCGATCTCCCGGACCGGCACGCCCGCCGCCGTGCTCAACATCCTCGACAAGTCCGAATGGTGGGGCTACGACGAGGACGACGCCTCCTGCGCCACGGGTGGCGGCTGCGAGGAGGACGGCGACTCGATCAGCGGGCCCATCGTCAACGGCCATGTCGGCGACGTCAACGGCGACGGCAAGGACGACATCGTCCAGTGGGTCTACACCGGTGACGGAACCTGGGGCAACCGGCTGCTGAACGGCGGCGCGTCGGGCTTCACCAAGTCCTGGGTCCCCGGCGAAGGCGCAAGCAGCGACGTCTCGGGCACCGGCGTGGGCGATGTGAACGGTGACGGCTTCGATGACGTGGTGGTCGGCGGCGACGGCTGGGACAGCAAGGTCCGCGTCGCCTACGGCTCGGCCTCCGGCCTGTCCGACGCGAACACGAAGTCGTTCGACCAGAGCCTGCCCGGCCTCTACGGCGCGGAGGAGGAGGGCGACGGCCTCGGCACGGCGGTCTCCGTGGACGACGTGAACGGTGACGGCTACGCGGACATCGCCCTCGGCATCCCCGGCGAGGACTTCAGCGGCCTCACCGACGCCGGTTCGTTCGCCCTGGTCCCCGGCAGCGCCTCCGGCTTCACCGGCACCGGCAGCCAGGTCTTCCACCAGAACACCCCTGGGGTGCCCGGCGTGGCCGAATCGGGCGACAAGTTCGGCGCCACCACCGCGCTCCTCGACGTCAACGGAGACGGCCACCGCGACATCGCCGTCGCCTCCACCACCGAGAACGGCGACAACGGCGCGGTCTGGCTGCTCCGCGGCACGACCACCGGCCTGACCACGAACTCCGCTCTCGCCTTCGGCCCCGACGACCTGTCCGCGCCCGCCACGAAGGCGCAGTTCGGGACCAGCCTGCGCTGACCGTCCTGCGCTGACAGTCCTGTGCTGCCCGTCCGGGCCTAATGACGGCACGGGGCCCGTACGGCCGGCCTCACTCACGTGGCCCCTGGCTCCCCGCCAGGGGCCACGGCTCATGATGTGCGCGGCGCGGGCAGCAGGGGAACCCGGACTGGGAGCAACGCGCGACGCCGCATCCAGCGGTGTGGGCCGGCATCCAGCGCTTCCAGGTCGGCGAGGACGGCGACGGCGCCCACCTCGTCGTCGCCGTCGACCATGGTCGGGCGCTGCGACGACTCGACATCGGACGCCTGCGATTCGTGGCTGATACCGCGGCCTCGTCCGGCGAGATTGTCTCCGCGGTGCTGTCGCCCCGCCCAGATGCATTTCCCTGAGATCTGGGGCGACAAGCTCAGAGCATAAAAAATACAAACCAGAGGTAGCAGAATCGCCTGCGGTGCACCGGCGCGGAGCGTCCGCACACGAAGAGAAACCTGTACAACCAGGAAGGTGTGATCCGATGTCCGTAACCCCCGAGTCCCGCATTGCCCGTTGGGCACAGAACAACGCCGCGGAGTACAGCGACTACCACGTGCCGCAGACCCCGGAGACCGTTCCCGCACTGGGCGCCACCGACGTGGCCGCAGCCGCGCCCGCCGAGGTCCCGACCGCTTTCTGGGTCGGCTACCAGGGCAGTGACAAGCGCGTTCCCGGCACCGGCCTGGCCGCCGGCGGCTCCGTTCAGGACCTGCTGCACGGCCACCCCGGGTTGATCTGACCGTAGATCCGTAAGCCGACCGCTCGACGTCTCCGGCGGAACTCCCGGCCGGGGGCGTCGAGCGGCGATTTCCCGGCACGTCGGTGCCGCCCGCACGTCGGTGCCGCCCGCCCCCACGCCGCGACATTCCTCCGGAGGGCATATGCATGTCGGAGAGCGCGATGCCATTGACGCCGTATTTCGCAAGGTGGAATTACTGACGTCCATTGGCCAGACCATCGGCAGCCTTGAACAGATCGCCACCTCCGCCCAGTTCGCCGACGCCGGTCTCTTCAGCTGGCCCATCGGAAAGCTCCGGGTGCCCCAGCGGTGGCGCGCCGTGGGCGACAACCACCTGGACAAGGTCTTCGGCTACCCCAATGTCATGGCGATGGTGCACACCCGCGGCCTCGCCGGACTCGGACTGCTCCTCCCGGGCGCGAGCCGCGCCCAGCGAGGCGTCCTCGCCGCCACGATGTGTGCGACGGGGTACGGACTGCAGACGCGCGTGCCGTACGGGTTCGACGGCTCCGACCACTTCGCGTTCCTGAACTACGCCTGTGCGGTCTTGGAGAAGGCGTTTCCCCACGATGAACGGGCCCGGGAAGCCGTGGTCACCTTCCTCGCCGCGCAGGCATGCCTCTCCTATTTCACCTCCGGTGCCGCCAAGCTGGTATCACCGGTGTGGCGCGACGGAAGCGCCATCCCACGGATTTTCCGTACCGCCACCTACGGCGACAGCCTCTTCTACCGGACGGTCCGCGACCGCCCGTGGCTGGCCAAGGCGGTGGCGTGGTCCACGATCGCCGGCGAGATGGCCTTCCCGCTGGTCCTGGTGGCTCCGAAGCCCGTCGCCCGGGGGATCCTGGCCACCGGAACGGCGTTTCATCTCGGCAATGCGCGCTTCATGGGACTCAATCGGTTCGTGTGGTCGTTCGGGGCCACCTACCCGGCTGTTGTGCATGTGTCCCGCACGCTGGGGCGCGGCGCCGCTGAGTCTCCGCCCGCCGCGATGGCCAGGAGCGGCGTGACGCGTAACGGTGTGACGCGTAACGGCGTGCTCGCGGCCACAGGGGCTGCGGTGGTCGCGGGGATGGCGGCGCACCGCGTGGTGAAGCGCCGACGGGGGCGGACGAGGGCATCGGTGCCCGGGCGGCTGGTCCGGGTGCACGGGCGTGATGTGCATGTGCTGGCGAACACCGGCGTCGGCGGCACGGGGCCGACGGTCGTCTTCGAGAACGGCATGGCCTGCCCGGCCACCGAATGGGGGTGGGTGCTGGCCGAACTCGGCTCCAGCACCGGCTACGTGGCCTATGACCGGCCCGGGATCGGCTGGAGCGCGGCGGCGTCGGTGCCGCGCGACGCGGAGTGGAGCAGCGCGGGACTGCGCGGATTGCTCGCCGCAGTCGATGCGCGGCCGCCGTTCCTGCTCGTCGGCCACTCGGTCGGAGGGGTCCTGATCCGGTGCTTCGCGCGCCGTCACCCCGAACTCGTCGCAGGGCTCGTGTTCGTCGACTCCTCCCATCCGGATCAGCTCAGGCGGTCACCGGGGCAGCGGCAGACGTTGCCATGGGTCAGGCAGCAAGTGACCGCCACATGGCTGAGGGCCATGGCCGGAACGCTGCACCAGCGCGAGGAGTACCGGCCGTTCGGCTCCCTGCCCGACGGCATGGCCGAGGCGACCGAGCGGCGCATGGCGGCACCGGGCACCTGGTGGGCGACCCGTCAGGAAATGCGCTACTGGCAGCATTCGTGGTCACCCGACGCGGCACAGCTGTCGGCGACTTTCCAGCCCGTGGCGGTGCTCACCGCCGGAGAGACCGTCCGGGCGGACCCGGCGCACACCGCCCTCCAGCGCGAACTGGCAGCCCTGTCCGCCGTCTCGCGGCACGACTTCGTGACGGACGCCGGGCACGACGCCCTGGTGATGGCACCGGAACACGCGCCCAGGGTCGTCGAAGGCATCGAGTGGGTCCGCACCCGCGCCCGCACATCTGAACTCGCCCATGACTGAGAACTCGTCCATGACTGAGAACGCGCCCATGACTGAGAAACGGAACAAGCACCGACACGAGTGAGGAGACCCTGATGGCCCTCCGTACGTCCATTCCCCGGTACGGCCTGTACGGACTTCTGCTGTCCTGGTTCGGGCTCACCGCCGCCCAGCAGTTCAAGAAGCGCCCGCGCTTCCTCGACACGCTCGATCCCGCCAACGTATCCCTCCCCATCTCGACCTTCTTCGCACCGAACCCCGGCAGTACCGATACGCATCTGCTGATGCGGAACCGGCTCGCCGACGGCAGCGTGAGCGAGTGGACGGAGTTTCCGATGACGCAGGCCAGATCATCGAGCCACATGGTCTGGCACCCGGGGCTGCGGGCCGAGAAGGCGCTGCTCGACATCGTCACCGACCTCACGGCTGTGCTGCGTGAGGAGCGGCGCGTGGAGTACGTCCAGCTGACCGTTCCGTATCTCAGTCTGCTGAACTTCGTCACGAGCCGTTGTAAGAGCGTGCCGAATGCCGAGCAAGTGCAGTTCCTGCTGGTGTCCTCGGCGGGGAGTGACGAGAGCGAAGAGCCGTCTGCGCTCTTCGCCTCCGCGTTTCATGACGTCGTAGGAACTCACCGCGCTTGACAGCGGATGCGCTGCGCATGGCCGAGGCGGCTGGGGTTGGGGCGGTTGATTTGTTGTCAATCACTCGCACGAGTGGCCACGATCGCCTCATCTCGAGACAGCTGGGCCCACCTGCGTGAAGCCAACCCGGGAGCGGCCTCCACTCGGGCAAACCATACCCTTTAGCCAATAACCCTGATCACCGGTCAAATCCGCTTGAATGATGAATCGTTCCGCTTGGGCAGCGTGCAGGCGAACCACACCGACTGGAGAGGGGCCAGGAGCATGTCCGACTGGAAACACATCAGCGGGTCACTGGTGCGGATCGCGGTGGGATCCCGGACCAACGTCTGGGCGTCGACCCCGCCGGGGCGATCTACCGCTACAGCAACAGCGACGCCAACCCCGCCAATCCCTGGATCAACATCCGTGGGTCGCTGTCCGACATCGGCGCGGCCGCCGACGGCACCGTCTGGGGCGTCAACGCCGCCGGCGCGATCTACCGCTACACCGGCGACCTGCCCGGCTGACCCGCCCCCTGAGGCGAACCCTGGTGTGCCACGCAACGCCCCCCGGGCACTGCGTGGCACCTCTTCACTCAGGCTGCTCTGGCCTGCCCGGCGGGCGTAGGTGGTGCTCTGGGGGTCAACAACGAAGTTGCCCCGCCCCGGCGTGGAGTAGATCAGCCCTTCGTCACGGAGAACAGGCAGCGCGGACCTCGCGGTCATGTCCGCGATGTCGTACTTCGCTTCAAGGTCGCGAGAGGACGGGACCCGTTCACCCGGCTTGATGCGGCCAGAGCGAATCTGCTGCCGCAGTTCGTCAGCCACCAGCCGGTAAGGCGCAGTGTGGGTATCCCCCGGCAGGCTCATAGCCCGAGGGCGGCCCGTTGAGCCCACCGATCGCGCTAGGCAGTGTCCTGTACCCGGTAGGGCGGCGGCGTAGGTCAGCCGTGACGACGGCCTTCGACGCAGAATCGGTTGCCTTCCGGGTCGGCCAGTACGACGTACGGCCGCCCTCCGGGAGGCAGGCTTTCGGGATAGTGCTGCCAGTCGACCCGCTGTGCTCCCAGCGCCACAAGACGGTCCACTTCCTCGTCGAGGTCACGGTCACCAGCATCAAGATCGAAGTGGATGCGGGGGAACTCCTCTGCCGGACTTTCGCTCACATCCATGGCGATGGCGACCCCGGACTCACCTGGCGGAGGCTCCAGGACGATCCAGTCGTCACCCTCGTAGCGGGGAGATCGCTGCACGTATCCCAGTGCATGGCGCCAGAACTCGCCCGCTCGCTTGTCGTTGTTCACACCCAACGAGACCTGCCTGATCCTCGTCATGCCAGCACAGTAGGCGGCCCTCAGGCGTGCATGTGAGCCTGCCCCTCGATGCCTGTGGTCGCTCGTATCGCTCGTTCGGGCGCGCACCTCGTGCGGGTTCCAGCCCGGGTATCCAGCCTTGACCTCGGGATGTGTCTCCTCGTGAAGGTGAAAGAACATGCCGACGTACGTCGCCTTGCTGAGCTGGACTGATCAAGGGGCCCAAAACTACGAAGACACCGCGAAGCGCGCCGAGACTTTCGGCTCAGCGGTGCACAAGCTCGGGGCCAAGCTTCTGAGCATCTACTGGACCATCGGTCCATACGACCTTGTGGCCGTCGTCGAGGCGCCTGACGACGAAACTGCCACGGCAGCGTTCCTGCAGCTGGGTGGGGTGGGCAACGTCCGTTCCACGACTCTGCGGGCCTTTGGCCGGGAGGAGATGGAGCGCATCATCGCCAAGGCGGCTGGCTGACGATCACGCTCGACCAGGCCTCGTACGTGCTCGAGTACGGCTTCGACGGGTGAGCGGCGAAGGGCCAGCCCGGGAGGATCATCCTCCTCAGCTGGCCCTTCGTTGTGTGCCCCCGGGCAGATTCGAACTGCCGACACCCGCTTTAGGAGTTCGTCACGCTCGCCCAGTGATCATCCCGGAGACGCCTCGCCCCAGCCTGCCCGGTGCGCGGACGAGTCTCGCGATACGGCGATGTGCACTGCTGTTGCCGTCAACGACTGCCGTCAGGCCACCAGCTCAGCGGGCAATCGCCCCGACTCCAGACCTCTTGATCCGTAGGTTCGGCCAGGGGCCTGGTGTGGGCTCTGACGGCTGCCCGGCCTGGTGCTCACTGCGGGCCACTGGTGGGTGCCATGTGTCGTTGTTGCCGTCAGAAGACTTCTCATCCGTAGGTCGCCTGAGCGAAACCGCCCAGCCGTGGGCTGACAGGTAGATTTAAGCCAATCGAGAGATTCGAACGCTCGCCCGGTCGGGCTGCGTTCTCCCACTTCCCGGCTCCTTCGCGCGCCATTCGAGCAGCTCACCCCGGTCTAGATCACCCATAATTCATTGCGCGTGCAGTGAATAATTGCAGGTCAGAGGGTCATTGGGGGCGTCCGAACCCCATCCGTGTGGGTGTGACCAAAAGTCGATGCCTGCTATCACTGGCTACTAGTGGCCGCCTCTCGCGCATGACTCCCATCGCTCATGAGACGCCTCACTGATCCAGACCATGACCACTCGATGAGCGGAGGCCTTATGAACCGACCGCAGTTAGAAGCACGTGGTGATCACCCCCAGAACTGTGCGCATGTCACCGGGTGTCAGGCCACCGCGAGCGCGGCGCAGAGCTCACGTGTGCTGGCCTGGCTTCTGCCAACGGCAACACTGCTCGGGTCCCTCGCGGCTCTCATCACAGCGATCAGGAGCTAGTGCTGTGACCGGGATGGTCCATCGTGATCGGAAGGGCGGCTCGCGGGACGAGCGCACGCGCAACGGCTGGTATTACTGGGGCATGCAGGAAGAGACGGCACGCTCCGCGATCGACACGTTCATCTCCGCGTTTAACGCCTCGGACGACAGCTATGTGACTGCCCTGCTCTCCCAGGCCCTGACCTCAGACGTGGTCTTCTGGGGGCCGTTGGGCCGCGTCGAAGGAATCGCGGCGGTCGAGCGGTTCGTGCTGGACATCCGGCGTCACCCGGCGGGGACCGGCACGATGGTGCGCTGCTCAGCGGTGGACATGCCTGACGAGTGGGCCCGGTACCAGTGGGTCTTCACCACGCCGGATGGAGGCCCCCGCCTGGCGGGAACGGACGTCGTCCATCTGCGGCGGAGCCTCATCGACCAGGTCATCGTCTTTGCGGGGGAGATCGAGCCGTCCGCCTCCTGAGTCGTCCTTCTGTCGCTGTCCTTCTCGCTGCGGATGCGAGCGCGTTCCTTGCGTTGGACGGCGAGGTTCGCCGGGTTGGCGCGTCGCCCGCTTCTCAGTGCTGATGTGCGTCGCCCCGCTCCGATGGCAGCGTCTTCGGCAGGCCGCGCAGCGGGCCGCTGCCGGGGCGGACTGGAAGGCCAGCGACTACGTGTTCACCACGCGCAGCGGTCGGCCGGTGGAGCCGCGAAACCTGTATCGGTCCTTCGGCCGGATCGCGGTGTCCGCCGGACTGCCCCGGGTGCGTCTGCACGACACCCGGCACGGATGCGCCTCGCTGCTCTTCGCGGCCGGGGTCGCCCCGCGCGTCGTGATGGAGATCTTGGGCCACTCGCAGATAGCGGTCACGATGAACGTCTATACGCACGTGAACGACGAGAGTCGGCGTGAGGCGATGGGCCACATGGATCGGCTGCTCAAGCGCCGTAGGTAGGGGACTGCCGTCAACCTCTGCCGTCAACGCCCCCGCGATCCAAGATCGCGGGGGCGTTTTGGCTGTTCAGCCATGGTGCCCCCGGGCAGATTCGAACTGCCGACACCCGCTTTAGGAGAGCGGTGCTCTATCCCCTGAGCTACGGAGGCGCGACGCTCTGCTCCCGCAGCGCGCACCGGCGTCAGTGTAGCGGTTGCGCCGTAGGGGGCGCAGGGCGCTGAGGTGTGGGGGTGCTGGTTGACCGCCGGTTGGCGGATTCTGGGCTGGAGGCAACCCCGTCCTGGCCTCATGGCGTTCACCATGTGTGAAAGACACGGTTCGGACAGGGGCGCCATGGCGAGGACACGACAGTGACGGGCGCGACGCCCGGCTTCGAGGAGTTCGTCGCCGCGCGCGGGCCTCGGCTGCTGAGGGTGGCCTGGCTGCTTACCGGGGATGCGCATCTGGCCGAGGATCTGCTGCAGACCGTGCTGGCCAAGGTGTGGCCGAAGTGGCGGCGGATCGCGGGGGAGAATCCGGAGGCGTACGTACGAAAGGCGCTGGTCAATACGCATGCCTCGTGGTGGCGGCGGCGCTGGCGCGGGGAGGTGCCGCACGACGAGGTGCCGGATACGCGGGCCATGCCGGATCCGTTCGAGGGGGTGGATCTGGAGCAGTCGCTGGCGGCGGTGGTGCGGGGGCTGCCGGTGCGGCAGCGGGCGGTGGTGGTGCTGCGCTATTTCGAGGACCTGAGCGTGGAGGACACCGCCGATGTGCTGGGCTGCTCCACCGGCACGGTCAAGAGCCAGGCGTCCAAGGCGCTGCGTACCCTGCACGGGCTGCTGCCCGCCGCCGCGCTGGTGGAGGGCGGTGAGCGCCGTGGAGGGTGATGAGAGCCGCGACGCCCTCCGTGAGGCGGAGCTGCGGGTGCTGCTCGAGCGCGGGGTGCCCCGCCTGCCCGCTCCCGCTCAGCGGATGCGGCGGGTCCAGCAGCTGGTGGTACGGCGACGGCGGCGGCGCGTGGCCGGGGCGGTCGGGGCCGCAGGGGTGGCCGGGGGAGTGGCCGCCGCCCTGACGCTGGGCGTGCTGGGGCATGTGCCGAGCGGGGGGTCCAGGGGACACGGCGCCACTTATCAGGTGCCGGCCGCCTCGCCCACCGGTATCGGGCCTGATTTCCGCTACCCCGGGCTGGGCGGGCTGACCGTACGGCTGCCGGACGGCTGGAGCGGCCGCAGCGTATGGGGCGGGGAGGAGGCGGGCACGGTGGGGCTGGCCGGGAGCCGGCCCGCAGCCGTGGACGAGGAGGGGTGTGCGGCGGGCATCCAGCGCTACTGCCTGGCGTCGCACGAGCTGCGGCGCGGGGAAGGGCTGCTGGTCCTCCGGCTGGAGAGTGAGAAGGCTCTGGGTGCGACCGACCAGCGGGCGCCGTTGGTGGATACCCGGCCAGGGGACTCCTGCCGCCTCGCGGGGGGTACGCATGAGCTGCTGGGCTGGCGTGCTGCGGCGGGTGGGGTGGCGGGGTCGTATGGGGAGGGCGGGGCGGCCCAGCCGACCAGTTCGGCTGGGGCGTCGAGGTCGGCCGAGTCGGCCGAGTCGGCCGAGTCGGCCGAGTCTTCCAGGTCGTCCAAGTCGGTCGAGCCGTCCAAGTCGTCCACGCCGTCCGAGCTGTCCACGCCGTCCGGGGCGCGGGGGCTGATCATCGCTTCCGCCTGCCTCAACCGGCCCTCCGCCCGCACCCTGAAGCAGGTCCGTTCCATACTCGGCTCCGCCGTCCTCGGCGGTGACGCGGACCCCACCTCCCCCCGCTGATCTACGACGCTCCCCCGAACCGCGCGATGGGGTTCTCCAGCGTCCCGATCAGCTGGAGCGCCCCGGCCGGGTCCGCCAGGTCGAGCATCTGCTGGTTGTTCCGCAGTTGGAGCCGGTTCAGGCAGGACAGTGCGAAGTTGGGCGCGAACATGTCGTACCGCTCGAACTTCTCCGCCAGCTCCGGCACCGACGCCTGGTAGTCCGAGACGCACTCCGCCACCGTCCGCCAAAAGGTGTCCTCCTCCAGCAGGCCCTCGGCGACGAGGATGCCGCTCAGGAAACGCAGGAAGCAGTCGAAGACATCGGTGAAGATCGACAGCAGCTTCTTGTCCTCCGGGACCTCCACCCGGATCCGCGTGACGGCCGGCGGAAGGACCGCGTCCGGGTCCATGACGGCGATCTCCTCGGCGATGTCCTTGAAGATCGCTCGCCGCACGGCGCCGTCCTCGATGACGAGGATGACGTTCTCGCCGTGTGGCATGAAGACCAGGTCGTACGCGTAGAAGCAGTGCAGCACCGGTCGCAGATACGCGTCCAGGTAGCGGCGCAGCCAGCGGGCGGGGGGTAGGCCGGACTCCTCGATGAGGGCGCTGACGAAGGAGCCGCCGGCGGGGTCGGTGTGGAGGAGGGAGGCCATGGTGACCAGGCGCTGGGCCGGTTCGAGGGTGGGGACGGGGCTTTCGCGCCAGAGTGCGGCGAGCATCTTGCGGTACGGGGAGTACTTGTCGGTGGCGCGTTCGTACTGCCGGTGGTGGTAGCCGATGGCGGCGCGTTCGCGGATGATCGAGAAGCGGGCGGCGCGGAGGAGGTCGTCGCCGGCGATCAGGCCCGCGAGCCAGTCGTTGATGGCGGGGGTGGCCTCCATATAGGCGGCGGAGAGGCCGCGCATGAAGCCCATGTTGAGGACGGACAGGGCGGTTTTCACATAGTGCTTGGCCGGGTCGTCGGTGTTGAAGAAGGTACGGATCGACTGCTGCGCGAGGTACGCGTCGTCGCCCGTGCCCAGGCACACCAGGCGCTGCTGGGCGAGCTCGGCGGCGAAGGTGACCGACAGCTTGTTCCACCACTGCCAGGGGTGGACGGGGATGAGGCGGTAGTCGGCCAGGTCGAGGCCGAGGCCGGACAGGGTGTCGGCGAAGCGGGCCAGGGTGGCCTCGCCCAGTTCGTCGCGGATCAGCCCGTCGTAGTCGAGGTCCGTGGAGGAGGTGAAGGTGGCGTGGTCGCGGTGCGCGGCCAGCCAGATCAGCTGGACGGGGCTTGCGGTCTCGGGGGCGTACGAGAGGTATTCGTGGACCCCGAAGCCCAGGCGGCCGTTGTTGGCGACGAAGCAGGGGTGGCCCTCGGTCATGCCGGTCTCGACCGTCTGGAAGTCGGATTTGGCGAGCTCGGCGGCGCTGACCGGCTCGCCGCTGAGCTTGTACGCGGTGCCGGAGAGGGTGGAGCTGATCTCCTCCAGATAGACGGGGAGGATCTGGTCGCCGAGTCCCAGCCGCCCGCGCAGCTCCAGGAAGAAGTCGAGTGCGTCGAGGGGGAGTTCGGAGCCGTCCCGGGTGTCGTGGCGGGTGACGGACTCCGCCTCGACCATCCAGTGGTCCAGGGCCAGCAGGCGGGCCGCGAAGCGGTAGGTCACCGAGCCGTCGTCGCTGGTGACGGCGTAGTGGCCGGGGGTGTCGGGCAGGGGCTCGGGGGCGAGCAGGCGCTCATGGGAGAACTCCGCGAGCGCCTTGCGGACGAGGAGGCGGCCGGCCCGCTCCCAGAGGGCAGGGGTGAGGTGGGCGACGGCGTCTCGGGGGCTCATCGGGGGGCTGCTCCTTGAACGGCTGCGTCGGATGCGGCTGGTGCGTCGGGTGCGTCGGATACGGCTGATGTGGTCGGTACGTTGGGTGCATTGAGTGCGGTCGGTTCGCCGGACGTGCCGGGTGCCGTCGCGGTCCTGCCGGAGGACGCGCCCGCCGTCGCGGCGCGGAATTGGGCGCGGGTGCAGAAGCTGAGGTACGCGTCCTTCTCCGGCTTGGCCACCGTGCCCGCGATCTCGAAGCCGACGGCCGCGTTGAGCCTGTGCACCGCCGTGTTACGGACGTCGGGCTCGACCACGACGCGCCGGGTCGCCGGATCGGCGAAGAGGAACTCCATGACGGTGGTGATCACCGCCCGGGTGAACCCGTGCACCGGGGCTTCGGCCGGCGCGCACAGGAAGTGCATGCCGACGTCGCCCTCCTGGGCGGGGTAGAGGCCCGCCAGCTCCACCCGGGCCGGGTCGTAGCGCTCGGTGAGGAAGGCGGGGCGGCCCTCATGGAGGCCGATGAAGGCGTCGTGGTGCGGATGTTCGGTGATCTTGCGGTACTCGAAGGCGACCTGCGCCACGTCGGCGTCCTGCATCAGCCAGAAGGACGCTTTGGGATGGGTGACCCAGTGGTGCAGCAGCTCGGCGTCGGCGGCCGGGTCGAGGGGGCGTACGGAGAAGTGGCCGAGCGCCGCGTCGAGGTGGGTGAAGAGCGCCGTGGTCATCGCAGCGCCCCCTCGGGGGCCGCGAACTCCTGGAAGGCGATCGTCTTCTCGATGGGGTAGTGCTCGCGGCCCCCGAGCAGCTCGCGGATGATGCACGAGTTGCGGTAGGCGGCCATGCCGAGGTCGGGGGTGACGAAGCCGTGGGTGTGCAGCTCGGCGTTCTGTACGTAGATCTCCCGCCCGGCGGTGGCGGTGTTGATGCTGTAGTCGCGTGCGACCGCGAAGCGCCCGGCCTCGTCCCAGGCGATGCGGTCCCGTACGGGCGCCAGGAACTCCGGCACCTGATGGCGGTAGCCGGTGGCCAGGATCAGGCCCTGGGTGGTGAGGGTGAAGTCCTGGCCCTGCTCCTCCTGGCGCAGCCCGAGGGCGTACGAGCCCCCGGCCGGGCTGCCGTCGGCCGACTCGTATGACGCCTGCCGTAGCACGGTGTTGGTCATCAGCCGGGTCGGGCACGGGCCCCGCCGGTTCTTGATGTAGAGCAGATCGAAGATGGCGTTGATGAGATCGGAGTTGATCCCCTTGTAGAGGTTCTTCTGCGAGGTGTTCAGCCGTTCGCGGGTGTGCGCGGGCAGCCCGTAGAAGTAGTCCACGTACTCGGGGGAGGTCATCTCCAGTGTGAGCTTGGTGTATTCGAGCGGGAAGAAGCGGGGCGAGCGGGTGATCCAGTCGAGCCGGTAGCCGTGTGCGTCGATGTCCTGGAGCAGGTCGTAGTAGATCTCGGCGGCGCTCTGGCCGCTGCCCACGACGGTGATGCTCTCCTTCGCCTGGAGGGCTTCCTTGTGCTCCAGGTACCGGGAGTTGTGGATCAGGTCGCCGCCCAGGTCACGGCAGGCTTCAGGGACGTACGGCGGTGTCCCGGTGCCCAGCACCAGGCGCCCGGCCCGCCAGGTGCGGCGCTCGCCGGTCGCGGTCTCGGTGGTGTGGACCACGTACCGGCCCTCGGCCTCGTCGTACTCGACGGAGGTGACCTCCTGGCCGAAGCGGACGGAGTCGAGCCGGGCGGCCACCCAGCGGCAGTAGTCGTTGAACTCCTCCCGCAGTGGATAGAAGTTCTCGCGGATGTAGAAGGAGTACAGGCGGCCGTTCGCCTTCAGGTAGTTGAGGAAGGAGTACGGGGACGTGGGGTCGGCGAGCGTGACGAGGTCGGACATGAACGGCGTCTGGAGAGTGCTGCCCTCGAGGAACATCCCCGAGTGCCAGTCGAAGTCCGGCTTGCGCTCCAGGAACAGCCCGTTCAGCTCGTCGATCGGGTCGGTGAGTGCGGCCAGGCCGAGGTTGAAGGGGCCCAGGCCGATGGCGATGAAGTCATGGGAAGAGGCGGTGGACACGTGGGTCTCCGGCGGGGTGGAAGGCGGTCAGCTGGCTCGGACCCGGGTGAACTCCGGTTCGGCGTCCCGGGAGGACACGTATCGCTCCGCGTGTCCGGCGATCAGGTCGAGGACGTGGGCGATATCGCCGAGCGAGGTCTCGGGGTTGAGCAGCGTGAACTTCAGGTAATGCGCCCCGTCCACGACCGTCCCGGCCACGACGGCCTCGCCGGAGGCGGCCAGCGCCTCGCGCGCGTGCAGATTCGCCCGGTCCAGCAGTCCGGCGTCGAGCAGTGCGACTGACGGCCCCCCGGTGTAGCGGAAGACCAGCGTGCTCAGCTGTGGCCGGGTGACCACCTCGTACCGCGGATCGGCGTCCAGCAGCCGCCACGCCGCGGCCGCCCGGTCCACCACCTCGTCGAACAGCTCCCCGACGGCGTCCGCGCCCATCACCCGCAGCGTCAGCCACAGCTTGAGCGCGTCGAAGCGCCGGGTGGTCTGCAGCGACTTGTCCACCTGGTTGGGGATCAGCCGCTCCGCGCTGTGGGCCGGATTGAGGTAGTCGGCGTGGTACGTGGCGTGGCTGAGCGTCGTACGGTCGCGCACCAGGACCGCGCTGGAGCTGACCGGCTGGAAGAAGGACTTGTGGTAGTCGACGGTGACCGAGTCGGCGCGCTCGATGCCGTCGAGGAGGTGCCGGCGGCGTGGGGAGACCAGCAGGCCGCAGCCGTACGCCGCGTCGACGTGCAGCCAGGCCCCGGCCCGTGCGCACAGGTCGGCGATCTCGGGCAGCGGGTCGATGGAGCCGAAGTCGGTGGTCCCGGCGGTGGCCACGACCGCCATGACGACCAGGCCCTCGCGGCGGCAGCGGTCGAGTTCGCGGGCGAGCGCGACGGTGCGCATCCGCCGGTCCTGGTCGCAGGGCACGGCGATGACCGCCTCGTAGCCGAGCCCGAGGACGGCGGCCGCCTTGGCGATGGAGAAGTGGCTCGCCTGGGAGGCGAGGATGCGCAGCCGGGGCAGGATCTGGGGTTTGGTGAGCGGCGAACCGGCCGCCGCCGTCTCCTTCTCCACCAGCTTGCACGCCTCGTCGCGGGCGAGCAGCATCGCGTGCAGATTGGACTGCGTCCCACCGCTGGTGAAGATGCCGTCCGCGGCCTCGCCGAGCCCGAGGCGCGCCGCCGTCCAGCCGATCAGGCGCCGTTCGATGAGCGTGCCGCCGGCGCTCTGGTCCCAGGTGTCCAGTGAGGAGTTGACGGCGGAGAGGATCGCCTCGCCGAGCAGCGCGGGGATGACCACGGGGCAGTTGAGGTGGGCGAGATAGCGGGGGTGGTGGAAGTAGACGGCGTCCTTGAGATAGACGCGTTCGAGCTCGTCGAGGGCGGCGGCCGGGTCGCCCAGCGGCTGCTCCAGGTCGATCCCGGTGATCTCGGGGGCGAGTTCGGCCGGGGTGACTCCGGTGAACGGGCGGGTGGTGCGGGCGACGGTGGAGGCCACCAGTCCGACGCCGTCGGACACTGACCGCCGATAGCGGTCCGCCGTACGGTCGTTGAAGAGGTGGGCCCTGCCATCCGCCTCCCCGGGTATCGGCCCTGACGACGGGTCCTCAGCGGCGGGGTGCGCGAGGAGACTCACGGTCTGTCCCTTCTGGGTTGGGCTGCTTGCGGGCATGGGTGTGCCCTGGACACGGCATGGGTGTGCCCTGGACGGAGGTGCGGGGTGGTGAGCGGTGCGGGAGTGACGAGCGGGGCGGGAGTGACGAGCGGCGCGGGGTGC
Source organism: Streptomyces sp. NPDC059679 (assembly GCF_042734105.1). NCBI lineage: Bacteria > Bacillati > Actinomycetota > Actinomycetes > Kitasatosporales > Streptomycetaceae > Streptomyces > Streptomyces sp. NPDC059679. The sequence continues at coordinate 59,733 of NZ_JBHWES010000046.1, forward strand.
CTGGTGCTGGTGTGCCGCTGGTTCTGCGCTGGTCAGTCGTCGTCCGACGCTGGGCCGGTGCCGCTCACGGCCTCCTCGACGAGCTGGTCGTCGGTCGCGCCCAGCCGCCAGTAGCCGGTGAAGGTGACCGCCTTGCGGTCGTAGCCGCGCTCGCGTACGAGGTGGCGGCGCAGCGCGCGGACCGTACCGGCCTCGCCCGCGATCCAGGCGTACGGGGTGCCCTCGGGCAGCGCCGCGCCGCGTACGCCGTCCAGGAGGAGGGCCGAGCGCGGGGCGGCGGGGTCGGCGCCGTCGCGGACCAGCCAGACGATCTCGGCGTCGGCCTCGGTGGGCAGTTGCTGCAGGTCCTCGGCGTGCTGCACCTCGATCCAGACCTTGGCCCCGATGCCGGCCGGCAGCCACTCCAGGATTCCGGCGACGGCGGGCAGCGCGGTCTCGTCGGCGGCGATGAGCACCCAGTCGGTGCCGGGCGGCGGGCGGAAGTCGACGCCGCCGTTGTCGGGGGCGACCGGGCCGAGGAGCATGGCGCGGTCACCGGGCCGGGCGCGTGCGGCCCAGCGGGAGGCCGGACCGCCCACCGTGGCGGCACTGGCGGCGTCGGCGCCGTGCAGGGCGAAGTCCACGTCGACCTCTTCGGGTTCGCGCCGCTGCTCGCGCACGGTGTACGAGCGCATGACGGCCCGTACGGCGGGGTCCATGGCCCGCCACACCGGGAACCACTCCTCGCCCGCCTCGACCGGCACGATGGGGGCGTCCTGGTGGGGGTGCGGCAGGAACAGCTTGAAGCGCTGGTCGCGGCCGCCGGAGGCGAAGTCCTTCAGGGTGTCGCCGCCGAAGGTGATCCGCACCATGGACGGCCCGAGGACCTGTGTGCGGACGACCCGTACGTCGAAGAATCGGAACGGGACGGAGGCGGGGGACGGGGACGAGGTCTCGACTGATTCGGTGGAGGTGTGGGGGGTGGCGGCGGTGGTCATGGGAGCGGTCTCTTCCCTTCGCTTGCCCTGCCTGGTCAGCTGACCTTCTTCGCGTCCTGGATGGCCTTGGTGAGCGCTTCGATATGCGGTGCGGCGCCCGCGTACGAGAAGCGCGGCTCGCTGCTCCAGGGGACGATCTGGCCGGCCTTGACCGCGGGGAGCTTGGACCAGGTCGGCTTGGCGGTCAGGTCCTTGGGCTGCAAGGTGGCGGTGCGGTTGTCGAGGAACAGCAGGTCGGCACCGTACTTGTCGGCGTTCTCCCAGCTCAGGCTCTCGAAGTAGCCGCCCTTGTCAGTCTTCTGCGGGACGACGAAGTCGACGCCGAGCTCGCGGAAGTAGATCAGGTCGGCGTTGACCGACGGGCTGGAGACATAGAAGAGGTCGGCACTGGCGGAGCAGGCCATGACTTTGATCTTCTTCGACTTGACGGTCTTGCGCAGCGTCTCGGCGGCGGCCTCGAAGCGGGCCTTGGCGTCGGTGACCTTCTTGGCGTTGAGGTCGGCGCCGAGGGCGGCGGCGAGTTCGGCGTAGCGCTTGATGGGCTCGACCATGGAGACCCGGCCGGTGGTGAGGGCGGCGCTGGGCGCCAGGGCGAGGATCTTGTCCTTGGAGTCGTCCGGGACGTAGAACAGGGCGCCCGGGTCGTACATGTTGGTGATCAGCAGCTGCGGGTTGAGCGAGGCGTACTTCTCGACCTTGAACTGGCCCCAGGCGCTGCCGAGGATGGTCACCTTGTCGACGTCGAGGTCTCCGGCCTGCACGTCCGGCTTGCCGTTCCCCAGCTTGGTGGGGCCGAAGACGCCGACGATCTGGTCGTCGATGCCGAAGTCGTACAGCGCGGCCGCCGACCCGATGTACGCGACGACGCGCTCGGGGCGGCCGCCGAGGTCGATCTTCGTCTTGCGGTCGTCGGTGAACGACCAGGATCCGCCGCCGCTTTTGCCCTCCTTGCCCGAGGACCCCGAGCCGTCTTTGCTGCCGCACGCGGTGACGAGGGCGCCGAGTCCGGCGAGGCCGCCGGCGGCCAGCAGGCCGCGGCGGGAGAGGGGGAGGGCTCTGGGGTGGGGCATGGGACGCCTCTCTCGATGCGTACGGGGGCAGCCACGGACATCGCCCGAGGTCCTAGTTAGGTTAGCCTAACCAACCTTGATGTCCAGTGGGCAGGGGCCCGAGGCGGTACGCATCACATGCGGCGCGTCAGAGGTTCATCGGAAGTCCGTCAGAGGTCGAGGACGAGACGGCGGCCGCGGCAGCGCGAGACACAGATCATCATCGATTCGCCCAACTCCCGCTCCTCGCCGGTGAGTACGGAATCCCGGTGGTCCACCTCGCCCTCGACGACATCGGTCTCACACGTCCCGCACGTCCCTTCCCCGCACGAGTACAGAACCGAAACCCCCGCAGCCTCGACCGTCCGCAGCACACTGCGCTCCGGCGGCACGGTCAGGGTCAGCCCGGAGCGGGCGAGGACCAACTCGAAGGAGCCAGCCTCGGATTGGGGGCCGTCCGCCGCCTCGGGGCCCGCGATATCCGTACGGGGCTGGAAGCGCTCGGTGCGCAACGAGCCGGAGGGCCAGGCGCGGCAGCGCTCCTCGGCCGCACGCAGCAGCGGCTCGGGGCCGCAGCAGTAGACGAGGGTGCCCGGGGTGCCTGGGGCGTCCGGGGCGTCCGGGGCGTCCGGGGCGTCCGGGGTGGGCGTGGCGAGGAAGGACGCGAGGTCGAGCAGGCCCGACTCGTCCTGCGGAACGAGCCGTACCTTCGGCCCGTAGCGGTCGGCGAGTTGGCCGGCGAAGGCCATCGAGGCGCGGGTCCGCCCTCCGTACAGCAGCGTCCAGTCGGCACCCGCCGCCTCGGCCGCGGCCGTCATCGGGACCAGTGGTGTGATCCCGATACCGCCCGCGATAAAGAGGTAGCGGGCGGCGGGGCGCAGCGCGAAGCGGTTGCGCGGGCCGCGCACTTGGACGGCGGCGCCCTCGGTGAGTGCTTCGTGGACGTACGCGGAGCCGCCGCGTCCGTCGGGGGCGCGCTGCACCGCGATCTGCCAGCGGGTGCGGTCGGCGGGGTCGCCGCACAGCGAGTACTGACGGGTCAGGGACTCGCCGAGGAGGAGGTCGATATGCGCGCCGGGCTGCCAGGCGGGCAGTTCGCGGCCGGTGGGGTGGCGAAGGGTGAGGATGACGACATCCGTCGCGGCGTCGGCTCTGCCGGTGACGACGAGGGTGTCGGTGAACTCGCCCTCCTGGCCTGCCGATGGCCGTGAGGGGAGGGTGGCGGGGTGGGTTTGGGCGGGTCCGGTCCCGGCGGGTTGGGTGTTCGCGGGCTGGGTGTCGGCGGGGCGGGTCCCGGCGGGCTGGGTGTCGGCGGGTTGGGTGTCGGCGGGTTGGGTGCGGCCTGCGGAGTGGCTGTGGCCCGTGAGGCCGTCGTGGCCCGTGGGGTGGGCCAGCATCCACTTCCACAGCTTCACCGGGTCCTCCGCCGAGCGTTCGGCGCCGCAGTGGCAGACGCCGTGCAGAAGGTCGGTGCCCGGCAGCCAGTCGACCCGGTAGACCTCGGCGGTGGGCGGGCCGCTCATCGCCCGGTCACCGAGGCGGATGCGGCGGATGCGCCGGGTGCGCTGGGAGAGGCAGGCTGGGTGGCGTCCGGGGCGGCGGCCGGGCGCTCGCCCTCGTCCTCGCCCTCGTCCTCGCCCGCGCCCTCGGCGGCGAGGCGGGCGAGGATACGGCGCGCGGCGAGGCCGCCGGTGTCGATGTTGATGCTGAGCTCCTGATAGTCCTCGGGCTCGGTGTCCAGGGCCCGCTGCAGCAGGTTCAGCGCGTCGACGTCCTGCATGACCACGGTGCGGTTGAAGTCGTGGAGGAAGGTGGTGACGTCCGCGTCGTCCTGCGCGAAGTCCCGTGAGACGGCCCAGAAGTCGTACACGGAGTGCTCCGTGGACGGCGTGATCGCGTAGGTGATCTCGACATGGAAGGCGTTGGAGTCGTCGCCGTCCGGCCCGGGCAGCACGCCGACCGGGGCGATGCGGCTGTGCAGCAGATACAGACAGGGGGCGTGGTATTCGATGTCCTGCCAGCGGGTGATGCGGCCCTCGATGCCGGTGGAGCGGGCGTAGAAGGGCGGGCACTCGGCGTCGTCCATGTGCCGGCTCACCCGCACCACGCCCGCGCCCTCGTCGACGGTGGTGGTGATGGGGGTCTCGGCGACCTCGGGGGTGCCGATGTAGCCGCCGTGCAGATACGTCTCGTGGGACAGGTCCATCAGGTTGTCCACGAGCAGCCCGTAGTCCGCGTCGATCGGCTCCATGCCGCCGACGGTCGTCCAGCGCGGGTCGGCCAGCCACGGGGCGCGCGGTATGGCGGTGGGGTCGGCCGACTTGGGGTCGCCGATCCACACCCACACCAGGGAGTCCTGCTCCACGACCGGGTACGAGGCGACCCGGGCGGTGCGCGGGACGCGCTTCTGGCCGGGGACGAAGACGCAGGTGCCGGTGGTGTCGTAGGTGAAGCCGTGGTAGCCGCAGACGACGCGGTCGCCGTCGAGCCGACTGGCCGACAGCGGATAGCGGCGGTGGACGCAGCGGTCGTGGAGGGCGACGACCGCCCCGTCGGACTCGCTGCGGTAGAAGGCGATGGGCTCGCCCAGGATGGTGCGGCCGAGCAGTTCGCGGCCGATCTCGCGTCCGTAGGCGGCGACGTACCACTGATTCCGTGCGAATGCGGTCATGGCATCAGCGTGGTGACGTGCGTCACGTACGGGCAACGGCCCTTCCGCTGGGTGGAAGGGCCGTTGGGCGGGGACAGGAGGGGCGACGGGGCGCGACGGGGCCCTACCGGGCCTACCGGGCTTACGGAGCGTCAGCCGAACTGCCAGAAGACCGAGTTGTCCAGCGTCACCAGGGCGATCAGCAGGACCACATCGGCGACCCCGAGGGCGAGGCCGAGCAGGGCCCGGCCGCGGCGCTGGGTCTGCCGGGCGATCGCCAGTGCGCCCAGGATGATCGCGCACGGTCCGAAGACGGCGTTGAAGAGCAGCAGTCCGATCAGGCCGAGGACGAACGAGGCCACGGCCATGCCGTCGGCGTCCCGGCGCCGCGCGGCCGACGGGGTGGTCGAGGGGGTGTTGGTGGTGGGTGCGGTCAGTGCCATGGGTCAGCTCTCCTTGTGCCCGGCGCGTTCGCGGATGAAGAAGATCAACAGCCAGGTGGCGATGGCGGCGGACGCGACGAGGAAGATCGGGAGCGGGGTGTGGGCCGCCGCTCCCAGAAGGATCCCCACCAGGGCGAGAGCCGCGACGATGAAGAGCATGGGTGCCTCTCTCGGGAGCTGGATCTGAGGTGCGGATGGCGTGCGGGTGCAGCTTCAGTGAACACTTGAGATGACAACTGTTCACTGACTTCAGGATACCCCTGCACACCGCTGGAAAAAGTCGGCGAACGGTTGTTTACTGAATGACATGAGTCACACCCTCGGGGTCCGGCAGGCCCAGAAGCAGAAGACCCGGCGGGCGCTCCTGGACGCGGGGCTGCGGCTGCTGGAGGACCAGAGCCTCAGCAGCCTGGGCCTGCGCGAGGTGACGCGCGTGGTGGGTGTGGCCCCGGCCGCCTTCTACCGGCACTTCCGCGATATGAGCGACCTCGGCGTGGCGCTCGTGGAGGAGTCCCTGGGCAGTCTGCACGGGGTGGTCCGGGTGATCCTCGCCGAGCGGGACGGGGACGAGCAGCTGATCGACGCCACCGTCGAGGCCGTCGCCGAGCTGGTGCGTGGCTATCCGGCGCATATCCGCTTCATCGCACGCGAGCGCCACGGCGGCGTACGGCCCGTACGGGAGGCGATAGCCGCTGAGCTGGGCCGTTTCGCGGACGAGGTCGCCGAGGCGTTCGCCCCGCAGCTCACGGCGGAAGGCTGGTCGCTGGAGGACGTCCGGATGCTGGCCGAGCTGTATGTGGACCACATGGTGATGACCGCGACGGCGTTCCTGGAGGCCCAGCCCGGTGAGCCGTCCGGAGCTCAGTCCGGTGGGCCGTCCGGAGCTCAGTCCGGTGGGCCGTCCGGGGCCCAGCCCGGCGATCAGTCTGGTGAGCCGCCCCAGGCTCAGCCCGGCGAAGGGGCCGGCGACCCCGAGGCCGTACGGCGGGTGGCGGCCACCGCTCGCAGGCAGCTGCTGCTGATCAGCCTTGGCCGCCGCCACTGGCGTACCGGGTGATCTCCACGCGGTAGTCGCCCCGGGCGTCGCGCCCGGTGACCCGGACCCGGACGCCGGTGCCCTGCGCGCCGCCGGTGAAGGTCTTGCCGGGGGCGAAGGCCGCGTCGCTCAGCCCGGGGTGCACATTGTGCTCGTCCGTGCAGCCGCCGCTGCCCGGGGTGCTGTCCACGACGGTGATCGGCCCCTGGCCGGAGTCGATGCGGGTGTCCACCCAGGAGACCAGGACGCCGGCCTTGCAGATCGCTTCGTCGTTGCCCTTGTTGGTGCGCGCCTCCACGGCGTACCCGGCGTACTTCGAGACCGGGACGAAGATCAGCTTCGTTCCGCCCCGGCGGCCGAGCGGGCTCAGGGTGCGCCGTGTGATGCCGGGGCGGGCGATGCACTCGACCTGCCCCGTGCCGAGCCAGCCGAGCTTCCACTTGTGCCAGGCCAGCAGGTCGTTTCCGACGCCCCAGTCCTCGGACATCACGTCCCAGTGGCCCGCGCTGTCCCCGCCGTGCCGGGTGTAGAGGTCGGGCAGCCCGAAGACGTGGCCGTTCTCGTGCGGGAGCACGCGGTAGCCGGTCTGCGCGAGGGTGCCGGAGCCGTCGTCCTGGCGGCTGTAGACGAAGGAGACATTGGCCAGGGGGACGCCGTCGGCGATGGGGGCGTGCTGGTTGTCGGCGTAGGTGACGGACAGCACGGCGCGTGCGGCGGGTGGTCCGGCGTTGGGCGTGACCAGGACGTTGACCAGGTCGTAGCGGCCGAAGTCGACATGCGGGTCGGCGGCCTTGGCGATGTCCGCGACCAGCTTGCGGTAGCCCGGTTCGAAGGGGCTGCCGCGCTTGATGCCGTAGCTGCGGAAGGTGTGGGGCATCCTCAGCCAGTGGTTGATCGGGGTCGCGGACCGGTACTTCAGCCGGCCGTACGAGCTGCGCTTGAACCACCGCGAGGTCTGCGGGAAGAACTCCGCGTAGCGCTTGCGGGCGGTGCCCTGGCCCTTGACGTCCGGGAAGTCGATCATGAGGGTGAGGGCCTTGACCGTCCCGGTGCTGCGGACGTAGCCGTGCCCGGTCGGCAGCCCCTCGGTCATCTGCAGCCCCTTGGCGGGGGCCAGCGCGCAGGGCGCGAGGGCGGCGCCGTACGCCGGGTTGGCCGACAGCGCCGGGGCGCGTACGGGACGGGCGGGGGCGGAGGGTGGACTGGGGGCCGCCGCCGGGGTGGCTGCTGCGGCCAGCGTGACCACGGCGGCCACGGCGAATGCGCTGCCCCGGCGGGGCCTGCGTATTCGGTGGCGCGCGCGGTGGCGCATACGCTGAGGTATCCGGTGGCGCGCTCGATGGCGAGCTCGGCCACGCGCTCGACGGCGGGGCGTCTCGCCTGAGCGCTTGCCGGTCGTCTCGCCCGAGTGCTTCCGGGGCGTCTCGCGTGAGTGCTTCATGGCGAGTCCACCGTGTGGCGGCGCCCGTCCGGGCGCCCGTGGGGTGCGGCCGGGCGGGGGAAAAGGCTGCTCCGTCCGGGCGGCTTGGCCGCCGGACAGGTGTGAGGCAGGTCACCTCCGCTCGCGAAATTTCCGGGGACGGTCTCCCCGTTTAACCGTATGTACGAAACGGGGACCGAGTCCCCGGAAATGTTGAACGCCGAATCTTCGTGCCGGAAGGAGTGCCGTCGTGGGAGTCGCTACCGCCACCACCCAGCAGCCCGCGCGGCCCAGGCTGCGCGCCGACGCCCTGCGCAACAGGGAGCGGATCGTCGCGGCGGCCCGCGAGGTGCTCGTCGAGCACGGGGCGGAGATCTCGCTCGATGAAATCGCTCGACGGGCAGGGGTCGGCAATGCCACCCTTTATCGGCACTTCGCGGACCGCGGCGAGCTGGTGCGTCATGTCACCGTCTCGGTGATGGAGCGCATCGCCGACCAGGCCGAAGTCGCCCTGGCGGAGGAGCCCGACGCCTTCGCGGCGCTGTGTCGCTTTGTGCACGCGGCGGCCGAGGAGCGCGTCGGCGCGCTGTGCCCGCTGCTCTCCGACGGCATCAACAAGGAGCACCCTGACCACATTGCCGCGCATGCGCGGCTGGACGGCGCCATCAACGCCCTGATGGCCGCCGGGCGTGACTCCGGCCAGCTGCGCACCGACATCGACGCCGGTGATCTGATGGTCGCCCTGACTCAGCTCACCAGGCCGCTGCCCGGCGGCGCCTGTGTGAACTTCGACATCTTTGTGCACCGGCACCTACAGCTGTTCCTGGACGGACTGGCTGCCCCGGGGCGCTCCGTACTGTCCGGCTCCGCCGCCACTTTGGAGGATCTCAAGCGTCGTCCGTGACGTACATCACGCGTCGGCCGGTGACCTGGACCGATTAATTCCCGTTCGTTCGCCAGTCAGTCTTTTCGTCGTCAGTAACGGCCCGTAGGCAGAAACCACCCGTAGCGCCGCCGCGTGTTGTCACCTTCCGGTGCGCCGCTACGTCGTTGTTGTGTCAGTCCGTTGCGCTAGTACTTCCTTACGTACGTCCTTTAGTCCGCCAAACGTCCCGTTTGTCACTCTCCGCACCGCTAGGTAGGCCCACCCATGCCTGAAACGGCACAGAACGTCGATCCCCGGCGCTGGAAAGCGCTGATATTCATCGCCCTCGCCCAGCTGATGGTCGTGCTCGACGCGACCATCGTGAACATCGCGCTGCCCTCCGCCCAGGACGCCCTGGACATCTCCGACGGCAACAAGCAGTGGGTCATCACGGCCTACGCGCTGGCCTTCGGTGGTCTGCTGCTCTTCGGCGGACGCCTCGCCGACCTGTGGGGTCGTAAGCAGACCTTCATCGTCGGCCTGATCGGCTTCGCGGCCGCCTCGGCGCTGGGCGGCGCCGCGCTCAACTCGCCCATGCTGATGGGCGCCCGTGCGCTGCAGGGCATCTTCGGCGCACTGCTCGCCCCGTCGGCGCTCTCGCTGCTGGCGGTGACGTTCACCGATGCCAAGGAGCGCGCCAAGGCGTTCGGCATCTTCGGCGCCATCGCGGGTGGTGGCGGTGCCGTCGGTCTGATCCTCGGCGGTGTGCTGACCGAGTACATGAACTGGCGCTGGACGTTCTTCGTCAACATCCCGTTCGCCATCGTCGCCGCGGTCGGCGCGATCGCCGTGATCCGCGAGCCCGCCGAGAGCCGTAACCCCGCCAAGCTCGACATCCCCGGCGTTCTGCTGGCCACACTGGGCCTGGTCTCGCTGGTCTACGCCTTCACCCGCGCCGAGAGCGACGGCTGGACCGCCGGCATCACCCTGGGCCTGTTCGTCGCGGCCGTCGTGCTGCTGGCCGCCTTCGCGGTCGTCGAGTCCCGGGTCAAGGCGCCGCTGCTGCCGCTGCGCGTCGTGACCAACCGCAACCGCGGTGGCGTCTACCTGGCGCTGGGTCTGGCCGTCATCGGCATGTTCGGTCTGTTCCTGTTCCTCACCTACTACATGCAGATGGTGAAGGGGTACAGCCCGGTCAAGAGCGGTCTGTCCTTCCTGCCGATGATCGTCGGCATGATCACCGGGTCCACGCAGATCGGCACCCGGCTGATGACCCGGGTCCCGGCCCGGATGCTGATGGGCCCGGGCTTCCTGGTCGCCGCGGTCGGCATGCTGCTGCTGACCCAGATCGACCTGGACACCTCGTACCCGCTCCTGATCCTGCCCGCGTTCCTGCTGCTGGGCCTCGGTATGGGTACGGCGTTCATGCCGGCAATGAGCCTGTCCACGTTCGGCATCCAGCCGCGTGACGCGGGTGTCGCCTCCGCGATGGTCAACACCTCGCAGCAGGTCGGCGGCGCGATCGGCACCGCGCTTCTCAACACCATCGCCACCAGCGCGGGGGAGAAGTACGGCAAGGCGCACGTGGCCACGGCCAAGTCGCCGGAGCTGCTGAAGCTGCAGTCGCAGGTGCACGGCTACACCACCGCCATCTGGTGGGCGGTCGGCATCCTGGTGGTCGCCGCGGCGATCGCCGTGACCTTCGTCAACGCCGGGCGGCAGGACGGCAGCTCTGCGGCCAGCGGCTCCGGTGAGGGCGCGGCCGAGGACGCGATCCCGGTCATGGCGCACTGATACGCGTACGGCACGGCCGTCGCTCGTACGACGCGGAAAGCCCCGCTCCTTCGGGAGGAGCGGGGCTTTCCGCTGTTCTGGCGCCCGCTTCGGCGTTCAGGTCAGCGCGTTCAGGTCAGCGCGTTCAGGTCAGCGCGGCCGGGTTCGGTGGCCGGGTTCAGTGCGGCCAGGTCAGCGCAGCCAGGGGAGGTCGGCGCCCTCCGGCTGAAGACCGTCGGCGATGATGCGGCAGATGTCGCCGAACTGGCCGATCTGCTCCGGTGTGAGCCGGTCGAATATGGCCGCGCGCACGGCCTCGACATGGCCGGGCGCGGCCTTCTTCAGCACCTCGAACCCCTCGTCCGTCAGCACGGCGTTCTGCCCGCGCTTGTCGGAGGTGCAGTCCTCGCGCCGTACCCAGCCGTTCTTCTCCAGACGGGTGATGGCGTGCGAGAGACGGGACCGGGTGATCTTCGCGGCCGCGGCCAGCTCCGTCATCCGCAGCCGGTGGCGAGGCGCCCAGGAGAGCTTCACCAGCAGGCCGTAGTACACATGAGGCAAGCCCGCGTCGCGCTGCAACTGACGGTCGAGATGGTCTTCGAGCAGCATGTTCGCCTGGAGGTAGGACTGCCAGGCGTGCTGTTCATCGTCGGTCAGCCAGCGGGGTTCTTCGGCGTCTGCGGGGGTCGTCATCGCGTCCACGATCTTATTGTAAGAACTATTTCTTGAAATTTAAACTACTGGGCACTACAGTGGTTCCGAAAAGTTTTCTTGAGACTTCAAGTTATGGCTACGGGAGCCGCCATGTCCGCCGCCACGCCGTCCTCGTCCGTATCGGGCGGGCGCATGCCCGCCCTCTACCTCAGCCACGGTGCTCCGCCGCTCGCCGACGACCCGGTCTGGCCCGGTCAGCTCGCCGCCTGGTCGGCGGGGCTGCCCCGGCCCACGGCGATCCTGATGGTCTCCGCCCACTGGGAAGAGGCCCCGCTGGCCCTCGGGGCCACCCAGGCCGTGCCGCTGGTGTACGACTTCTGGGGCTTCCCCGAGCACTACTACCAGGTGCGGTACGACGCCCCCGGCGCGCCCGAACTCGCCGAGCGCGTGCGCAAGACGCTGCGTACGGCGGGCACGCCCGTCCAGGACATACCGGACCGGGGCCTGGACCACGGCGCGTACGTCCCGCTCGTCGAGATGTACCCGGACGCCGACATCCCCGTCCTGCAGGTGTCGATGCCGACCCTCGATCCGAGCGAGCTGATGGCCATCGGCCGCAAGCTCGCCCCGCTGCGGGACGAGGGCGTGCTGATCGTCGGCAGCGGCTTCTTCACCCACAACCTGGCCGCGCTGCGGAACGCGGGGCCGACGCCGCCCGGCTGGTCGACGGAGTTCGACGACTGGGGGCAGCGAGCGCTGGACGCCCAGGACGTCGACGCGCTGCTGGACTTCGAGCGCAAGTCCCCGGCGGGCCGCCTGGCCCACCCGCGCACGGAGCACTTCGCGCCGCTGTTCGTCACCCTGGGCGCCGCGGAGTCCGACCTCGGCGGCCAGCGCAGCGTCATCGACGGCTTCTGGATGGGGCTGGCCAAGCGGTCGGTGCAGTTCGGCTGACGGTCGCGAGGTTGCGCGTTCGCGCGGTCGCGAGGTTGCGCGTTCGCGCGTGGGGTTACGCGTGCGGTCATGCGATCGGCTCGATGAGCGCGCATGCGCGCAGGGCCGCCGCCACGGCGAGGTCGTCGCCCCCGCCCTCGTCGGTCGTCGCCATGACATCGAGCACGGTGTCGGTCAGCTTGATCGCGTGCTCGTCGCCGTGCGCGGCGGCGCGCGTGAAGATCTCCTCGGCCCGCTCGGCGGGCGTGGCCCCGGCCGGTACGGGCGGCAGCTCGCCGTGCGGAAGGCCGGTGGGCGGCGCGTACGCGGCCAGCACCGCGGCGTTCGCCGCCCACGCCGCGTCCAGGCTGGTCGCCCACAGCTCGCGGGGGAGCGCGGGCAGGGTGCGCAGCACGGCATTGGGCGCGGTCACGGCGTGGACCAGCATGATCGGCGAGCCGTGGGCGTGGGTGGCGTAGCGGTGGGCGGCGGCCCGTACGAGCTCGGTCAGCAGCTCGCGCGCCTGATCCGGGCCGAGCGCCCCGGAGGCGGGGCCGAGCGCCCCGGAGGCGGGGCCGAGCGCCCCGGAGGCGGGGTCGAGCGCTCCGGAGCCGGGGCCGGGCCAGACCGGGAACGTAGTGATCTGCGCCAGCCGGTCGCGGATGCCACCGCTCTGGTCCGCGACGCGCGGTACGGCGGCCATCGCCTCGGCGGCGGTGCGCGGGGCGGGCCCCGGCAGCCGGTCGAGCGGGGGCAGCGGGGCGTGGCGGGCGGCCCAGTAGCCGAGGGCGTGGGCCAGCTCATGGGTGCGTGGCCCGTTCGCGAGCTCGTCGGCGGGGGAGTGGGCGCTTCGGAGGACGGTGGCGGAGTGCGTCTCGCCGAGCAGGGTGCGTACCGCGTGGCCGACGCGGATGACCGGGTGCGTCGCCCCGCCGGCGATCCCGGGCAGCAGCCGCGGCCACCACTCGGCGAGGACCTGGCGCCAGGGGTGGTCGGCGAGCTCGCGGGTGAAGTACGCGGTCCAGTCGGCGATCCGGCGCGGGTCGCCGAGCGCCTCGGACCAGTTCTCCGCGGTGACGGTGGCGTACGGGGTCGGCATGTCCTCGAGCTTGTTGGCGTAGAGGTCGAGCCAACGGTGCACCGAGGGGCCCCGTCCATGCCGGACCAGGGCCTCGACGGCCATCGGGGCGTGGTTGGTCAGCCAGCCGCCGCGCTCGGGGCCTGTGGTGTGCAGCCGGGCCAGTGCTTCGTCGAGTGTGCCGCTCGTGTCGTCCATGCACGCCACGCTAGGCAGGGGCCGCCGGGCCCCGTAACGGTCCGGCGATGTACGGGAGCGGGGTCCGCGGACCTACGCCGCGCGGCCCCGGTCCACCGGCCTGACAGCCGCTCTCAGTCGGCCGGGTGCGTGCGGAAGATATAGAAGGACGCGGCGTACATCGCGAGCCCGCCGCCGAGGCCCATCATGGAGGAGCGGAACACGGAGTGCTCGCTCAGGCTGTACAGGAAGCCGAAGGCGCAGCCGAAGAGCGCCCCGTACGCGGCCGACCTCAGCTCCGGCATCAGGGCGGACTGGACCCGGCCGACCAGATAGCACAGCGCCCCGACGACCACGGCCGTCGCCAGGCCGAGCAGGCCGGCCGGGAGGATGGGGGTCCCCTCGTTGTGGTCGATGAAGATCGCGTACCCGCCGGCGAAGATGCCCAGGACGAGCGGGACCACCCAGGACGCGGAGGGATGCAGCCGGACCTGGGCGTGGGGGTGGGGGACGCGTAGGTGCGGGTGGTGGCGGTGGCGCGCCGGAGCGGCGGTGGGGGCGGTGGGGGCGTTCATGGCGGGCTCTCCTTCCTCGACGCCCTGACCTGTCTCTCTCCAGCGCACACCCGGGTGACGGGCCGGGCAACTCGGTCGGGTGTTGCCCAGGTGTTGCGTGGTGGAGTGGTCGCGCAACCAGAATCCGGCCGCTGACGTCTTCGGAGGTGAGAGCAACCGCGGGCGCCGCAGCCCGACGGTGAACGGTCGGAAACGGGGGTGATGGCCGTGGCCGGCACCCGCCCTGACCTGCACTTTCGGGTGTTATGAGGGCAAATCGACACCGTGTGTCGGGACAGGGTACTGCATGATCGCGAAAACGTGTGCGCGCCATGGGAATTCTGTCCGGATTCCAGTCGTTGTTTCCATCGGACGGGGCACCCGGCAGGAACACCGTCCATAGTCCGCGCCCGATCCATCTGTAAGGGAGCACGCATGGCAACCCGTGCCGTCGCCCGCAATCAGGCCACCAGTAGTGGCGCTGATGGGGCCAACAGTGTTCGCGCCACAGGCGGGGAGATCGCCGATCGCGACCTGGTCGGCATGTATCTCGACGAGATCGCTCGCACCCCGCTGCTCGACGCGGCCAAGGAGGTCGAGCTGTCTCAGGCAATCGAAGCGGGTGTCTATGCCCAGCAGATCCTGGACGGTGAGATCGAGGACGCCCTGGCGGCCGGTGCGAGCCGTGGGGAGCTGGAGGCGATAGCCGCCGAGGGCGCCCGCGCCAAGGACGTCTTCATCCGTTCCAACCTGCGCTTGGTCGTGGCCGTCGCGCGCCGGTACCCGCGCAGCGGGCTGCCGCTTCTCGACCTGATCCAGGAGGGAAACGCGGGCCTGGTCCGCGCGGTGGAGAAGTTCGACTACACGAAGGGCTTCAAGTTCTCGACGTATGCCACGTGGTGGATCCGCCAGGCCATCACGCGCTCGATCGCCGATCAGTCCCGCACCATCCGGCTGCCCGTCCATCTGGTCGAAGAGCTTGGCCGGATCCGGCGGGTGCAGCGCGAGTTCAACCGTGAGCACGGCCGTGAGCCGGAGCACTCGGAGATCGCGGCGGAGCTGGGCTCCACGACCGAGCGCGTCTCGGATGTGCTCGACTGGGCCCGTGACCCCGTCAGTCTGAACATGTCGGTGGACGACGAGGGCGAGACCCAGTTCGGCGATCTGCTGGAGGACACCTCGGCCGTCTCGCCCGAGCAGTCGGTGATGACACTGCTGCGCAGCGAGGAGCTGGAGGATCTGATCGGCCGGCTCGACGACCGCACGGCCTCCATCATCAAGGCCCGGTACGGCATCGACGACGGGCGGGAGCGCACGCTCACCGAGGTCGGCAAGCAGCATGGCCTCACGCGCGAGCGGATCCGCCAGATCGAGAAGCACGCGCTGCTGGAGCTGAAGAAGATGGCGCGCCAGACCGGCTTCGACGAAGCGGCCTGAGCCACCGTCCCCCGTATCCCTTTCCCCGTTTTCCCTGTCTCTGGCCTCTGTCCGTCTCTCTGGTCGCTGTCCGCAGTGGCCGCCCATGGCCGAGCCCCGGCGCCTCTTCCCCCCCCAGGCGCCGGGGCTCAACCCTGGACTGCTCAGACGGCGAAACCGCCGTCCACGGCGATCGACGCCCCGGTGATGTACCGGCCGTCGTCCCCGGCGAGGTGGGAGACGGTCGCGGCGATCTCCGACGGCTGTCCGTAGCGGCCGAGCGCGGTGAAGCCGCTCTGCATGGCGGCGCTCTCCCCGTCGGCGGGGTTCATATCGGTGTCGATGGGGCCAGGGTGGATGAGGTTGACGTTGATGCCGCGCGGGCCGAGCTCGCGGGTCAGCGCCTTGGTCAGGCCGGTGAGGGCCGTCTTGCTCATCGCGTACAGCGAGCCGCCGGGGAAGGCGACGCGCTCGGCCATACAGCTGCCGATGTTGATGATGCGCCCGCCGTCGGTCAGATGGTGGGCGGCGGCCTGGGCGGCGAGGAAGGGCGCGCGGACATTGACGGCGAGGACGCGGTCCACGTCCTCCAGCGTCAGGTCGCCGAACGGGCCGAGCACGCCGGCGCCCGCGTTGTTGACCAGGATGTCGAGCCGCCCGAACTCCGCGGCCGCCGCGGCCACGGCCTCGCGCACCGCGCGCGGGTCCGCGCTGTCGGCCTGGACGGCCAGGGCCCGGCGGCCCAGCGCCTTGATCCGGTCGACGACGGCGGCCGCCCGCTCCTCGTTGTTCTGATACGTCAGCGCGACGTCGGCGCCGTCTTCGGCGAGCCGGAGCGCCACCGCTTCGCCGATGCCCCGGCTGCCGCCTGTGACCAGTGCCGCCTTGCCGTCGAGTGCCATGTGTGTCCCTCGTCCTGTCTTCGGTTGCTTTGTTGTGGATTGAGCCGTCCTGGAGGACATGACTCGATCCTCGTGGGGCGGGAGCGGGGATTCCGGCGGCATTCGGACGTCGCGCTGGCGCGCCAATATGCCCGATCGCGTCCGGCTTCGGTCCGGGGATGTCCGTACGGGATTGTTTCCTGCCCGAGTCTGTTTACTTCCCGGCTTTAGGGACGTAATCTGGCCGCGAAATCACAGGTTCGGGCATGGAAAGGACGTAAACCCACATGTACGCACCGGAGCGGCAGCAGGAGATCCTCCGGCTGGCCCGCGAGAGCGGCCGGGTGGATGTGCTGTCCCTTGCCGAGGAGTTCCAGGTCACCGCCGAGACGGTGCGGCGTGACCTGCGGGCGCTCGACAGGGCGGGCCTGGTCCGCCGCGTGCACGGGGGTGCCATCCCGGCCGGCCGTCTCGACTTCGAACCCGACCTCGCCGAGCGCGAGAGCACCGCCGCCGACGAGAAGGACCGCATCGCCCGCGCCGCCGTCGCCGAACTGCCCGCCGACGGCAGCGTGATCATCGACGCGGGCTCGACTTCGGCCCGGCTCGCCGCCGCGGTCCCGCTGGAATCCGACCTCACGGTCGTCACCCACGCGCTGCCGATCGCCGCCCGGCTCGCCGACCACCCCGGTATCGCCCTCCACCTCGTCGGCGGCCGGGTCCGCCACCGCACGCGCGCCGCGGTGGACGCATGGGCGCTGCGCGGCTACGGCGAGATCAAGGCCGATGTCGTCTTTCTCGCCACCAACGGCTTCTCGCTCGAGGGCGGCCTGACCACCCCCGATCTCGCGGAGGCCGCCGTCAAGCGCGCCATGGTCGCCGCCGCCCGCCGGGTCGTCCTCCTCGCCGACTCGTCCAAGTTCGGCCAGGAGCACTTCGCCAGGTTCGGCGATCTCGGCCATGTCGATCTGCTCATCACCGACACCGGGCTCAGCCCGCAGGACGCCCTCGCCATCGAGCGGCAGGGCACGGAAGTAGCGCGCGTATGATCCTCACCGTCACCCCCAATCCCAGCCTGGACCGTACCTACGAGATTCCGGCGCTGGAGCGCGGCGCCGTACTGCGCGCCGCCGCCGACCGGGTCGACCCCGGCGGCAAGGGCGTCAATGTCTCGCGGGCCGTGGCCGCGGCCGGGCACCGCACGGTCGCCGTGCTGCCGCTGGGCGGGCCGGAGGGCGCGCTGCTGGCGCGGCTGCTCGGCGGGCTGGGGATCGAGGCCGCAGGCGTCCCCGTGCAGGGCTCGACCCGGGTCAATATCTCCGTGGCCGAGCCCGACGGCACCCTCACCAAGATCAATGCGGCCGGTCCCGAGCTGACCGCCGCCGAGGCGGAGGCACTGCTGGAGGCCGTACGGACGCAGTCCGCCGACGCCGACTGGATCGCCTGCTGCGGCAGCCTGCCCCGCGGGCTCGCCCCCGAGTGGTACGCCGAGCTCGTGGCGCGGGCCCACCGCGCGGGCGCCCGGATCGCCCTGGACACCTCCGGCCCCTCGCTCACGGCGGCCCTGCGCGAGCGCCCCGACGTCGTCAAGCCGAACGCCGAGGAGCTGGCCCAGGCCGTGGGCCGCCCGCTGGCCACCATCGGCGACGCGGTCAAGGCGGCCGAGGAGCTGCGGGCGCTCGGCGCGCGCGCCGTCCTGGCCAGCCTCGGCGCGGACGGCCAACTGCTCGTCGACGAGACGGGCACCTACTTCGGCGTGGCTCAGGTCGCCGCCGTCCGCAGTAATGTCGGTGCGGGCGACGCTTCCCTCGCCGGATTCCTCGCGGCGGGCGGCCTCGGGCCGGCCGCCCTGGCCTCGGCCGTGGCCCACGGCGCGGCCGCCGTACAACTGCCGGGCAGCGTCATGCCCACCCCGGCCGATCTGGACCCGTCCGCCGTCACCACGACCGCGGACGTCCCGCTGGACCGCGCACTCACGGAGCCCGCGTGACCAGCCCGACCCTGTCCCACCCCCTCCCACCCCCAGTCCCCACTCTGCCGCCCACCTTCCCCGGGGCGGTACCGCATGCAAGGGAGCCGCGAGATGAGTGAGCTGATCACCGCGGACCTGGTCGACCTGGACCTGTCCGCCGATACCAAGGAAGCGGCTGCCCGGTCGCTCGCCGAACGCATGGTCGCGGCCGGCCGCGTCACGGACCTCGACGGCTTCCTCGCCGACGTGGCAGCCCGTGAGGCGCAGATGCCGACCGGCCTGGACGGCGGCATCGGCATACCGCACTGCCGCAGTGAGCATGTCACCGAGCCGACCCTGGCCTTCGGGCGCAGCGCCGCGCGCATCGACTTCGGCGCCCCGGACGGGCCGGCCGACCTGATCTTCCTGATCGCCGCTCCCGCGGGTGCGGACAGCGATCACCTGACCATTCTGTCCAGCCTGGCGCGCCAGCTGATGAACGCCGAGTTCACCGGCGCCCTGCGCGCGGCCGAGGACCCACGACAGGCGGCTGCCCTGATCCGTGGCGACCAGCCGGAGCCGTCGGCAGCCGATGCCGAGGCGAGCACCAAGACCCCGGCGGCCGACGCCTCCGTCGACCAGGCGGCTGCCGCGTCGGGTGTGGCCGCTTCCGGTGCCGGGTCCGAGCCCGCGGCGGCTGCGGCTTCCGAGCCTTTCCGGATCGTGGCCGTCACCTCCTGCCCCACCGGCATCGCCCACACCTATATGGCAGCCGAGTCGCTGGAGAGAGCGGCTCAGGACGCCGGGATCGAGCTGGTGGTCGAGACCCAGGGCTCGGCCGGGTTCGACAGACTCGCCCCCGCGACCATCGCCGCCGCCGACGCTGTGATCTTCGCGCATGACGTGGAGGTGCGGGACAAGGAGCGGTTCGCCGGGAAGCCGACCGTGGACGTCGGGGTGAAGGCGGGCATCAACCGCCCGGCGGAGCTGATCGCCGAGGTGCGCGAGAAGGCCGCGCGCGGCGAGATCAGCGCACTGGCCGCCGCCTCCGCGGGCGCCGACCGCTCGGCACCGATGGACCGGGCCGGCGAGTCCGGCGACCGCTTCGGCACCCGGCTGCGCAAGTGGCTGATGACGGGCGTCAGCTACATGGTCCCGTTCGTGGCCGCGGGCGGTCTGCTGATCGCGCTGGCCTTCGCCATCGGCGGTTACGAGATCGCGAGCGCCAAGTCCGTCGCCGACCACTTCGTATGGACTGAGACGGACAGCTGGGCGGCGCTGCTCTTCCAGATCGGCGGGGCCGCGTTCACCTTCCTGGTGCCGGTCCTGGCGGGCTATATCGCCTACGGCATGGCCGACAGGCCCGGTCTGGTGCCCGGCTTCGTCGGCGGCTACATCGCGACCACCATCAAGGCGGGCTTCCTCGGCGGCCTGGTCGCGGGTCTGATCGCGGGCGCGGTCGTCATGGGCATCCAGCGGTTCAAGGTCCCGGCGTCGCTGCGGGGCATCATGCCGGTCGTGGTGATACCGCTGATCTCCTCGGCGGTCGTCGGCTTCCTGATGTTCGTGGTGATCGGCAAGCCCATCGCCTCCGCCCAGAAGGGCATGACCGACTGGCTCAACGGCCTCTCCGGCACGAACGCCATCATCCTCGGCGTCATCCTGGGCCTGATGATGTGCTTCGACCTGGGCGGTCCGGTCAACAAGGTCGCTTACGCCTTCGCGACCGGCGGTATCGCGGTGTCGGACCCGAGCACCGGCAGCCTCAAGATCATGGCCGCGGTGATGGCGGCCGGTATGGTCCCGCCGCTGGCCATGGCCCTGGCCACCACCGTCCGCGGACAGCTGTTCACCAAGACCGAGCGGGAGAACGGCAAGGCGGCCTGGGTGCTGGGAGCCTCCTTCATCAGCGAGGGCGCGATCCCCTTCGCGGCGGCGGACCCGCTGCGGGTGATCCCCTCCTCGATGGTGGGCGGCGCGGTCACCGGCGCGCTGTCGATGCTCTTCGACTGCACGCTGCGCGCCCCGCACGGCGGCATCTTCGTGGTCCCGCTGATCGGCCAGCCGTTCCTGTACCTGCTGGCCATCGCGGCGGGCACGGCGGTCTCGGCCGGTCTGGTCATCGTCCTCAAGGGGATGCGCAAGACCACCCGGCCCGAGACGGCCACCCCGGCCGCCGACGGTGAGCCCGCCACGGGCGCCGGTGCCGGCGGCGAGACCAAGGTGCCCGTCACGGTCTGACCTGGCCGGCCTCCACCACAACCACTGCCACATCCACCGCCGCCATCCGCGGCGTGCTCCCCTCGGCGGTGAGACGGACCCCCTCCGTCTCACCGCCGAGTCATGCGCGGGGCGATACATCATCCGTCACCTCCGTCGGCAGGTCGCGCGATGCGTAGTAGGCGCCGAGCGCGGCCTCGCTGCCCGACCCCATGGCGGTCGCGATCCGCTGGAAGCGGGCGGAGCGCAGATCGCCCGCGGTGAAGACCCTCGGGTGCTGACGGGAGGGCGGACAGTAGCCCGAGGCGTCGGCGGCGAGGTCCCCGCCGGGCGGCGTCGGGCCGCTGCCGAGGTTCCGGAACCCCTGGTGGCAGGTCAGGGTCCGCCGGTCGCCCTCCACGGTCAACACCTCGGCCGTAAGCGGCTTCTCGGCCGTGAGTGACGCCTCGGGCACGGGTGGCTTCCCGAGCACGGGGGGATCCCCGGGCGAGGGCGGTACGAGGGTCAGATGGCGGACCGGCACCAGCTCGACCCGCGGGTCCTGGGCGATCTCCTCGGCCTTGTACGCGTCACCCGGCGGACAGGCCACGACGAACCGGCTCTCCAGGCCCGGATGGGCCCGCAGCAATGTGCCGAGCGGTCGATCGGCGCCGAGGACCAGCGCGGTGCGGCCGGCGAGCGCGGCCGGGTCCGCCTCCCACAGCGGAGGCAGCGCCAACCCCTCCCGACCATCGATCCACCCCACGTCCTCCGGCCGCAGCGGCCCGACACCGGTGGCGACCACGGCGTACGGCGCGGTCAGCAACAGACCGGAACCGGACGCCTCCGTGGGCACGGTGGCCACCTCCACCCGGTCCTCATAGGCGCCGATCCGCATGGCGCGCCGACCGAGCTCCAGCCGGCACAGGCCGCTGCGGGCGACATCGGCCGTGATCGCCGCCGCCAGAGCCGGGCCGGTGGAGAAGCCCAGCACATTGCCGAGCACCGGGATGCGCTCCAGCGTCCGGCACAGCGCCTCACCCGGATCGACGAGCACGGACCGCATACCGAGGCCCGCGGCCATCACCACGGCGGCACAGCCGGCCGGGCCACCGCCGACGACGATCAAGTCGGCCTCCACGGCGGTGCTGTTCACGGCGGAGGTATCCATGGCCATGGCGGTGGTGTCCACCGCGGTGGTGTCCGTCATCGGGCTCCCCTCACTCCCCTCGCCCCGTCTCCGCGGGGCTCTCCCTACGGGTCCCTCTACGGGGCTCCGACCCCGTCCTCCGTCTAGTCCTCCGGTCCGGCCTGTCCGGGGCCGTACAGGTCGCGGTACGAGGGGAACACGCCCCCCGGCCCGTCCACCCCCTCGGCCGCCAGTACCCCCTTGACCACCGCCCGGGTCAGCACATCCGCCCCCGCGGCCAACACGTCGTTCAGCGCCCCGGCCTCCATATGCACCCCGAACGCCGGGTCCTGCCCGCCGTCGGCGTCCTCGGGCACGAGCGGGCGGTCGCCCGTCGCCAGGGCGAAGACCGTGTCGCCGTCGGACAGCAGATGCACCGGCCGCACCGCGCGCGCCAGGCCGTCATGCGCTGTGCCCGCGAGCTTGTGCGCCTGGGCGCGGGTGAGCACCGCGTCCGTGGCAACCACTGCCAACGTGGTGTTCAGCGGGGGCCGTACGGAGGCCGCCGAGCGCCGCTCCGACTCGGCCCGCGCGTCGGTCAGTCGACGCTGCGCCCTGGCGTGTTCTGCCTCGCCGGGGCGCCGCGCCCGGCCGCCGCCCCGCGCCAACTCATCTGGCCCGTACGGCCCGTACGGCTCGCCGAACCACTCCCCGTACAGCGCGCCCGTCAGCGGATCGACCACCGAGCCCGCCGCGTTCACCGCCGCAAGCGCGGCCACGGTGATCCCGGACGGCAGGACCACGCTCGCCGATCCGATGCCTCCCTTGACGCCGCCCGCCACCGCGCCCGCGCCGGCCCCCACACTGCCCTGCACGACCGGCGCGCCCATGTCCGTACCGGCCGCGGCGTCGATGGCCGCGCGCCCCAGCGCGGCGTCCGGCCGGGCCCGCCAGTCGCCCCCGCGCCCGAGGTCGAAGAGGGCGGCGGCCGGTACGACCGGCACCACCTGGGCCGGGTCGGGTCCGACCCGGAAGCCGCGGCCCCGCTCCTCCAGCCAGGCGGCCACTCCGGAGGCGGCGTCCAGCCCGAACGCGCTGCCGCCGGTCAGCACCACGGCATCGACGCGCTGGACGAGATTGCGCGGATCGAGGGCGTCGGTCTCGCGGGTGCCGGGGCCGCCGCCCCGGACATCGACCGCGGCGATCGCACCTCCTTCGGGGGCCAGCACGACGGTTGTGCCGGTGAGCCATCCGCCGTCGGTCCGCTGCGCATGGCCGATGCGCAGCCCGGGTACGTCTGTCAGGGCGTCGACCTGGCCGGGGCGGGCGGGTCGGGGTGTTGTCCGGTCGGTATCCATGGGCGCTATGCGTAGCACGGAGGCCGTGGCGAAGGGCCCGCGGGCACAGGAGCCTTCGGATGGGGCCCTCATCAACAAGACGTTCATCAGACGTTGATTGGCCGACGGCAGGCTGTGCGATATGCCGTTCGCCCGCGTCCGAAGGAAGACCAACGTGCCCAGTACGTCTCGGACGGAGGAGCCCCCGACCCTGGCCGCCGCCGCGCGGCAGATACCCCGGGTGGCCCTCCGCTGGATCAGTGAGCCGGACTGCGAGGAAGAGCTGACGCACGCCGAACTGCTGGACCAGGCGGGCCGGGCGGCGGCGGCCCTGACCAGGCTCGGCGTGCGCGCGGGGGACCGGGTGGCGGTGCATCTGCCGCTGATCCCCGAGTCCGTGATCGCCACGCTCGCCTGCGGCCGCCTCGACGCCGTACGCTCCACCCTCCCCGTCGGGCTGCGCGCCCATGAGCTGCGCGACCGGCTGGCGGGGATGGACGCGAAGGTGCTGATCACCGCGGACGGCGACTGGCGGTGCGGGGAGCCGCAGTCGCTCAAGCCGCTGATCGACCGGGCGCTGGCGGGCAACACGCGGATCCCCAAGGTCCTGGTCGTCCACCGCCTGGCCCGCCCCGTGTCCTGGACGCCTGGCCGGGACCTGTGGTGGCACGAGCAGCTGGCCGCCGCCCTCGCCGACGCGCCGTGAGGCCGGCCGTACTCTTGACGCATGAGCACCGCCCCTGACCCCGGACCGCGCGACCCGGCAGCCGCGCTGATCTTCGACGATCCGCTGGCGCAGCAGTCCTCGGACGACACGGACCGCGGCTGGGGTGAGCGGTCGCCCGGCGGCGACGTCGGCGATGGCGCCGACAGCGCCGCGGACCTGGCCCGCTTCCTCGACGAGAAGCCGCCCCACCACCTCTGAGCTCCGGAACCCCGAGGGCTCAGGTGCTCGATCGGCTGCCGCGCTGCGCGATCAGCTCGTCCCTTATCTCGCGGAGCAGCGCGATCTCGGCACTCTCCGTCTCGGCCTGCTTCTCCTCTTCCTGCCGCTCCTTGGCGGCCTTCCGCGCCAGATAGCGCGACATCGGCAGCACCATCAGGAAGTACACCACCGCCGCTGTGATCAGGAAGGTGAGCACGGCGCTCAGCACGGTCCCCCAGAGGATGGGGATGCCCTTGGTGACCTCGCCCGCGGCGTTCGTCTCGCAGGGGGCCTCCAGGCAAGAGCGGTACTTCTCCAGGTCCTTGGTGCCGAAGGCGCCGACGACCGGATTGATCAGGCCCTTCACTATGGAGTTCACGACACTCGTGAACGCGGCTCCGACCACGACCGCGACAGCCAGATCGATGACGTTGCCACGCATCAGGAAGGCCTTGAAGCCCTCCACGACGCTCTTCTTTTCCTCGCTCAACCCTTTGCCTCTCTCTTGCCGCACCGATTCTGGAGCGGACGGCTCCGCAACCTACGGTCAAGAACGGCACAGCGCCACCGCCAACCTCGATGTGGACGCCGCACCGGCCAGGGCCGCCGCGGTCGGCCGCGGCACCGCGAGCACCACCAGCGCTCCACCACCCGCCGCTCCGCCACCCGCCGCTCCGAGATCTCCGGTCTCGACGTCCGCGGCTGCCACACGCCCCGGCCGCGGCACATCGGTCACCCGCGCGCCACGAACGACCACATGCGCGGCGGCCGGGCCGCGGACCTGATCGGATCCCGGGGCGGCCAGCACATCCACTCGGTCGCCGGGGCGCAGCAGCCGCACGGACGCCGCGTCGGCGATGCGCACCGGCGCGGACACCACGGCCGGAGGCGGCTCGTGTCGGCCGTCGTCCGGTGGTGAGGACGCCGCCGGACGCGGGTCGGAGCCGCCGGAGGGCGCGGCGGCAGCCAGCGCGGCCGCGCTCATCGCCAGACCCGCCGCCATCGAGCGCCGTCGCCGCCGTAACGCGCGCCGCAGCCGGTCTCCGCCTCGGCTCACCCTCACCGGTCCGAACCGTGCCACCGCGCACGTCGGGGGAGTGCGACGGGACCGCTCGGCCCAGGACGGAGCCGAGCGGGGCCGGGACGCGGGCGAAGACGCCGAAGACGCCGAAGGCGAGGAGAGGGATGGAACAGGCGATAGAGAGGACGGAAGGGGCGGAAGGGGTGGAGGCGATAGAGGGGATGAGGAGGGTGAGGAGGGTGAAAGGGACGGAGGGCGAAGGAACGGGTCGGACACGGCAATCACCGCCTGTCGTGAGAGGTCAGGAGCTTCTGGCCCCTTCACGATGCCCGCCCTCGCCGGATCCCGCTGGGGCCTGTGCACAACCCCCAGGCTGTGGATAACTCCGTCACCCGTGCGGGTAAGCCCGCCGTCCGCTACGGCAGTTCGATCCCCAGGTCCCAGCCGTCGTGCCCATGCGCGCACAGACAGTCCCGCGCCTCGGTGGCCGGCAGTGCGCCCACGGCGTCGAACAGCACGTCGCGCAGCCGCTCCAGGTTCTCCCCGAACACCCGCAGCACTTCCCCGTGCGAGACCCCCTCGCCCGTCTCCGCCCCCGCGTCCAGGTCCGTGACCAGCGTCAACGACGTGTAGCAGAGCTCCAGTTCACGGGCCAGCACCGCTTCCGGATGCCCTGTCATGCCGACCACCGACCACCCCTGCGCCGCATGCCACCGAGACTCGGCCCGGGTGGAGAAGCGCGGCCCCTCGATCACGCACATCGTGCCGCCGTCCACCGGCTCCCAGTCGCGCCCACGTGCCGCCGCCACCGCGATCTGCCGCCCTGTCGGGCAGTACGGATCGGCGAAGGTGGTGTGCACCACGTTCGGCACCCGCCCGTCCGGCAGCGCCTCGCCGTCGAAATAGGTCTGGACGCGGCCCTTCGTGCGGTCCACCAGCTGGTCCGGCACCAGCAGCGTGCCCGGTCCGTACTCCGGCCGCAGCCCGCCCACCGCGCACGGGCCGAAGATCTGCCGCACGCCGACCGAGCGCAGCGCCCACAGGTTGGCGCGGTAGTTGATCCGGTGCGGGGGCAGGTGGTGCTTACGGCCGTGGCGCGGGAGGAAGGCGACCTTCCGCCCGGCGATCTCGCCGAGGAAGAGCGAATCGCTCGGTGCGCCATAGGGAGTCTCGACAGTGATCTCGGTCACGTTGTCGAGGAAGGAGTAGAACCCCGACCCGCCGATGACCCCTATCTCCGCCATCTCCGCATACGTGCTGCTGGTGGTCTCCGCCATGCGATCACCCTAGCCAGCGCCGTCCGCGCATACGACATCGCGCCGCTCTCCCTCAAGGGAGAGCGGCGCGATGTCGTATGCGATTGAGGCGGTCGCGCGTCAGGCGGCCGACGAGGTGCTGCTCGACGTGGACGACGACGAACTCGACGACGAGCCCGAGCCCGAGGAAGAACTCGACGACGAGCCCGACGACGAAGACGTGTCCGAGGAGGAGGACGAAGACGAGGAGCCCTCGCTCTTCGCGGCCGTCGACTTGGACGAACCGCCGCTCGTGCTGCTGGACGAGGAGCCGCGGCTGTCGTTCCGGTAGAAGCCCGAGCCCTTGAAGACGATGCCGACCGCCGAGAACACCTTCTTCAGGCGTCCCTTGCAGTTGGGGCACTCGGTGAGCGCGTCGTCGGTGAACTTCTGCACCGCCTCGAGGCCCTGGCCACACTCGGTGCACTGGTACTGATAGGTCGGCACTTACTCCTCCTGGCACTCTCACTCAATGAGTGCTAACGACGCTCCATAGTGCAGTATTCCGGCCCGCCAGTCCACTGCGGCGGGCCATACGGTGACCCAGGCCACGCGGCCCGGCCCGGTAGCCGCGCGGCCTGCCCCGTCACTCGGCTCTCGTGCCCAGCCAGCCCGCCAGCTTGCCGCCCCGGCCCACCGCCCGCAGCCGCTCCTCCGCCGCGTCCCGCACCGGGTCCGTGGCCACGACCAGCAGCTCGTCGCCGCGCCGCAGCACGGTCGAGGGCTGCGGCACAAAGCTCTTCCCGTCCCGTACGACCAGGGTGACCGCGGCCCCCGTCGGCAGCCGCAGCTCGCCGATCTCCACGCCGTGCATCCTGGAGTCCTTGGGGATCGACAGCGACAGCAGATGCCCGCGCAGCCGCTCCAGCGGCGCCGACTCGATGCCGAGGTCCGCCGCGGCCTCCTCCTCGCCCAGGCGCAGCCGGCGCGCGACCCAGGGCAGCGTCGGGCCCTGCACCAGGGTGTAGACGATCACCAGCACGAAGACGATGTTGAAGACGCGGCGGCTGTCGGGCACGTTCGAGACCATCGGGATGGTGGCGAGCACGATCGGCACCGCGCCGCGCAGCCCCGCCCACGACAGCAGGGCCTGCTCCCGCCATGGCATCCGGAAGGGCGCCGCGCTGACCAGCACGGAGAGCGGCCGGGCCACCATGGTCAGCGCCATTCCGACGCCGATGGCCGGCCAGATGTCGTCGCCCAGCTCGTGCGGGGTCACCAGCAGGCCGAGCAGCACGAACATCCCGATCTGCGCGATCCAGCCAAGCCCCTCGGCGAAGCCGCGCGTGGCCGGCCAGTGCGGCAGCTTCGCATTCCCCAAGATCAACGAGGCCAGGTAGACGGCGAGGAAGCCGGAGCCGTGGGCCAGTGCCCCGCCCGCGTACGCGATCACGGCGATCGCCATCACCGCGATCGGGTACAGGCCCGAGGCGGGCAGTGCCACATGCCGCAGGCCGTACGCCCCCAGCCAGCCGATCGCCAGCCCCACCACGGCGCCGATGGCCAGCTCCAGGACGATCTCGCCGAGCATCACGTACCACGGGCTTATCGCGCCCTGGGCGGAGAAGGCGACCACCAGGATCACCACCGGGGCGTCGTTGAAACCGGACTCCGCCTCCAGGGTGCCCGTGAGCCTCCTGGGCAGCGGCACCTTGCGCAGCACGGAGAAGACCGCCGCGGCGTCCGTGGACGACACCACCGCGCCGATGATCAGCGCCTGCCGCCAGTCGAGCCCGACCAGATAGTGCGCGGCCACCGCCGTGACCCCGACGCTCACCGCGATCCCCGCGGTGGACAGCACCGCGGCGAGGGGGAGGGCGGGTTTGATTTCCCGCCACTTCGTGCCGAGGCCGCCCTCGGCCAGGATGACCACGAGCGCGGCATAGCCGAGGACCTGCGTGAGCTCGGCGTCTTCGAAGACGACGCCGATCCCGTCCTGCCCGATCGCGACGCCGAGGCCGAGGTAGATGAGCAGGGTCGGCAGACCGCTGCGCGTCGAGACCCTGACGGCCGCCACCGCTACGAGCAGGACGAGAGAGCAGATCAGCAGGAGTTCGTTGAGGTGGTGGACAGTCAGCGGCCGAACCTTTCTCACGGGAGCGGCCGGAAGGCTCCCCGACCGACCGGAACTTCATTGCCTTACCTAATATTTTACGGGTTCTTGACGCGGGTGGCTGACATGGATTTTTCGCGGGTGGTGGCCGGTGGGCGGCCCCAGTCATGACTCCGCGTAGGGGCGGCGACAGCGCTGCGCCTATGGTTGCTCCAGCACTCCAGGATCACCCTGCCCCTCCGAAGGACAGCGATGCCCGCCAACAAAAACGGCCCTTCTGGCAAGAAGAAGGGCCGACGTGCCCGCCTGATCGTGATCGCAGTCGTGCTGCTGCTCGTGGGGGGCGTCGGATACGGCACGTACTGGAGCATCAGTACGGTGCGTGCCTCCTTCCCGGAGACCACGGGATCGCTGCAGCTCAAGGGGCTGTCCGGGCCCGTGCAGGTCAAGCGCGACGGCTACGGGATACCGCAGATCTACGCCGACACCCCTGAGGATCTTTTCCGCGCCCAGGGGTTCGTCCAGGCCCAGGACCGCTTCTGGGAGATGGACGTACGCCGCCACATGACGGCCGGTAGGCTCTCCGAGATGTTCGGCTCCGGACAGGTGGAGACCGACGCGTTCCTGCGCACCCTGGGCTGGCACCGGGTCGCGAAGCAGGAGTACGACACCAAGCTGTCGCCGACCACCAAGAAGTATCTGCGGGCCTATTCCGACGGGGTCAACGCGTATCTCGCGGACCACCAGGGCAAGGAGCTGTCCGTCGAGTACGCGGCTCTGGAGTTCGAGAACGACTACAAGCCCGAGAAGTGGACCCCGATCGACTCGGTGGCCTGGCTCAAGGCCATGGCGTGGGATCTGCGCGGCAATATGCAGGACGAGGTCGACCGCGCCCTGGCCTCCAGCCGGTTGACCGCCAAGGAGATCGAAGAGCTGTACCCGGCCTACCCGTACAGCCGCAACAAGCCGATCGTGGACGCGGGCGCGGTGGACGAGACCACCGGCGCCTTCGACCCCAAGGCGACCGCGACGGGCACCTCCGCCGACTCCACCGCGAACGGGGTCGCGGACGCCACCCAGGGCTTCCAGACCCAGCTCACCTCGCTCTCCAAGACCCTCGACGACGTACCGGCGCTGCTCGGCCCGAACGGCACCGGCATCGGCTCCAACTCCTGGGTGATCGCGGGCCGGTACACGACCACCGGCAAGCCGCTGCTCGCCAACGACCCGCATCTGGCCCCGCAGCTGCCGTCCGTCTGGTACCAGATGGGCCTGCACTGCAACCAGGTCAGCGCCGCGTGCCCGTACGACGTGGCGGGCTTCACGTTCTCCGGTATGCCGGGGGTCGTGATAGGCCACAACCAGGACATCGCCTGGGGCATGACCAACCTGGGCGCCGACGTGACCGACCTCTACCTGGAGAAGGTCACCAACCAGGGCTATCTCTACGACGGCAAGCAGACGCCGTTCAAGACCCGCGAGGAGACCATCAAGGTCGCCGGCGGCAAGTCCCGGACGATCACCGTCCGCTCGACCCGGCACGGCCCGATCGTCTCCGACCGCGACGACGAGCTCGGGGACGTCGGCAAGAGCGCACCGGTCGGCAGCGACGTCGGCGACGTGGCCCCTGACCGCGGCGACGGCTACGCGGTCTCGCTGCGCTGGACCGCGCTGGACCCGTCCAACACCATGGACGCGGTCTTCGGGCTCAACACCGCCAAGAACTTCACCGACTTCCGCAAGGCGGCCCGCGACTTCGCCGTCCCGTCCCAGAACCTGATCTACGCCGACACCAAGAACCACATCGGCTACCAGGCGCCCGGCAAGATCCCCACGCGCTCCAAGGGGGACGGGCGTTACCCGGCACCCGGTTGGGACTCGCGCTACGACTGGAACGGCTACATCCCGCAGTCCGAGCTGCCCTGGGACTACGACCCCAAGCGGGGCTACATCGTCACCGCCAACCAGGCCGTCATAGGCAAGGACTACAAGTACAAGCTGACCGACGACTGGGGATACGGGGCGCGCAGCCAGCGGATAACCGACCTGATCGAGTCGAAGATCAAGGACAACGGGAAGATCTCG
Source organism: Streptomyces sp. NPDC059679 (assembly GCF_042734105.1). NCBI lineage: Bacteria > Bacillati > Actinomycetota > Actinomycetes > Kitasatosporales > Streptomycetaceae > Streptomyces > Streptomyces sp. NPDC059679. Next base: position 89,634 of record NZ_JBHWES010000046.1, read on the forward strand.
ACCGATGACATGCAGTCCATGCAGATGGACAACAGCAGCGAGATCGCCGAACTGCTGACCCCCTACCTGCTGAAGATCAACGTCAAGGACGACTTCGTCAGGGAGGCGCAGAAGCTCCTGGAGGGCTGGGACTACACCCAGGATTCGGACTCCCCGGCCGCCGCCTACTTCAACGCCGTCTATCGCAACGTCCTTATGCTCGCGTTCGGAAATAAACTTCCGAAGGAGCTGCGGGTGGAGGGCCAGTGTCTGCGCGTCCGGCCCGCCGATGACTCCGGCCCCGCCGACGACCTGAACGGCAAGGCGCGGCTGGTGCGCGAATGCGGTCAGCGCGACGCGGCGTCGGCCCAGCCGGACGGCGGCGACCGCTGGTACGAGGTCCTTCGGAAGATCATCAAGGACCCCAAGAACCACTGGTGGAAGACCACCGGCAGCCGCCTGGAGCCCGCCGCCACCAACCGGGACCAGCTCCTGGGCGAGGCCATGAAGGACGCGCGCGCCGAGCTCACCGCCAAGCTGGGCAAGGACATCAACAGCTGGAGCTGGGGCCGACTGCACCGGCTGACGCTGAAGAACCAGACTCTGGGCACCGACGGCCCGGGTGTGGTGCAGTGGCTCCTCAACCGCGGCCCCTGGAACCTGTCCGGCGGCGAGGGCGCGGTCAACGCCACCGGGTGGAACGCGGCGGGCGGCTACGGCGTCACCTGGGTGCCGTCCATGCGGATGGTCGTCAACCTCGACGATCTGGACAAGTCGCGGTGGATCAACCTCACCGGCGCCTCCGGGCACGCCTACAACGCGCACTACACCGACCAGACGGAGAAGTGGGCGAAGGGTGAGCTGCTGCCCTGGTCCTTCAGCAAGAGCGCGGTGAAGAAGTCGACGGACGACGAGCTGGCGCTCACGCCCTGACCCCTCCCGCCGGCGCGCCTACGCACGCCCCCCGCGAGACCCCCGCCCATGCGGCGAGCAGGTTTCGCGAGGGGCGTGCGGTCGTATAGGGGCTCGCCCAAGACAGGGGCTCGCCCAAGTCGTACAGGGGCTCGCCTAAAGGGACCGGAAGCGGTGCACCGCCGAGGGCGTGACCGCCGCGTGCACCGGCCGGTCGTGGACCTCACCCGGGACCTCGTCGAGCACCTCGCCGTCGTACAGCAGCACCACCAGCGCCGGCTGGGCCCCCGCCCGGTCCAGCCGGGCCAGCACCCGGTCGTACGAACCGCCGCCGCGGCCCAGGCGCACCCCGCGCCGGTCCACCGCGAGCCCGGGCAGCAGCACGACGTCCGCCCCGGTGACCGCCTCGGGGCCCAGCCGCGGCCCGTCCGGCTCCAGCAGCCCCCGCCTGGCGCGCACCAGCCGCTCGGGGCCCTCGTCCTGGCCCCAGTCGAGGTCGTTGTCCTCCTGAAGAACCGGGAGCAGCACCCGTACACCCCGTGCCCGCAGCGCCTCCCTCAGGTCCCGTGTGCCGGGCTCGCTGCCCACCGAGACATACGCGGCCACCGTCCCCGCCTCCGCGAGCTCCGGCAGCTCCAGCGCGCGACACGCCAGACGCGCCTGGGCGTCCGCGATGTCATCCGCCGTCAACCTGGCTCTCACCGCGATGAGGCTTCGCCGCAACTCCGGCTTACTACCTTCGGCATTGATCACTGAGTGCACAAACTTCCTGTCTCATGTCATATTCATCGAACCCTCATCAACCGCTCAAAGGCACCCGATAGGGTTCAGTACATGACTCAAGCGCGTACTCGGATCAGCAAGGCTGTCATCCCCGCCGCGGGGCTTGGAACCCGCTTCCTGCCGGCCACGAAGGCCACCCCCAAGGAGATGCTGCCGGTCGTCGACAAGCCGGCGATCCAGTACGTCGTCGAGGAAGCCGTCACCGCCGGGCTGTCCGATGTGCTCATGGTCACGGGCCGTAACAAGCGGCCCCTGGAGGATCACTTCGATCGCAACTACGAGCTCGAAGAGGCCCTGAGCCGCAAGGGCGACGAGACCCGACTCGCCCGCGTGCAGGAATCCAGCGATCTCGCGACCATGCACTACGTCCGCCAGGGCGACCCCAAGGGCCTCGGCCACGCCGTGCTCTGCGCCGCCCCGCACGTCGGTGACCAGCCCTTCGCCGTCCTCCTCGGCGACGACCTCATCGATGCCCGCGATCCGCTCCTGTCCCACATGGTCGAGGTGCAGGAGGAGCACGGCGGCAGCGTCATCGCCCTGATGGAGGTGGACCCCGCCCAGATCCACCTCTACGGCTGCGCCGCGGTCAAGCCGACCCTGGACGGCGACGTGGTGCGGGTGACCGGGCTCGTCGAGAAGCCGGACCCGGCCGACGCGCCCAGCAACTACGCCGTCATCGGCCGCTATGTCCTCGACCCCGCTGTCTTCGACGTGCTGCACGCCACCGAGCCCGGGCGCGGCGGCGAGATCCAGCTCACCGACGCCCTGCAGGCGCTCGCCGCCGATCCGGACCTCGGCGGGCCGGTCCACGGGGTCGTCTTCAAGGGGCGCCGCTACGACACAGGCGACCGTGGCGACTATCTGCGTGCCATTGTCAGACTCGCGTGCGAACGTGAAGACCTGGGCCCGGATTTCCGGGACTGGCTTCGCCGTTACGTCACCGAGGAGATGTAGCACTGTGAGCAGCACCGCAGCACGCGCCACCGACCAGGGCCCGGATCAGGAGCCGGGGCCGGGCCAGCGGCCCGGCTCGTCCGGGCCGGGCCGGGGCGAGGATCGGGGCGGGGGCCGGAGCGGCGATGGCCGGGGTGAGAGTCGGGGTGCGGACCGTTTCTGGACGGTGGCCGAGCATCTCGACGACATCCTCGACCATCTCCACCCCCTCGACCCGATCGAGCTGCAGCTGCTCGAAGCCCAGGGTTGCGTCCTCGTCGAGGACGTCACCGTCCCCGCCGCCCTCCCGCCGTTCGACAACAGCTCCATGGACGGCTATGCCGTCCGTACGGCCGACATCGCGGCGGCGACCGAGGACTACCCCGCGGTGCTCACCGTCATCGGAGACATCGCGGCGGGCAGCGAGACCGCGCCCGCCGTCGCGCCCGGCGAGGCCGCGCGCATCATGACCGGAGCCCCGCTGCCGCCCGGCGCCCAGGCCGTCGTGCCCGTCGAGTGGACCGACGGCGGCCTCGGCCAGGGGCCGGTCACCGCCATGCCCGCCCACAGCGAGGCCCCTGAGGGCGCGAGCGGCAGGGTGCGGGTGTACCGCCCGGCCACGACCGGGCAGCATGTGCGTCCCCGCGGCTGCGACGCCAGGGCGGGCGAGCTGGCGCTGGGCGCCGGCACGATCCTGGGGGCGCCGCAGATCGGGCTGCTGGCCGCGCTCGGGCGCGCCACGGTCAGGGTGCGGCCGCGGCCGCGCGTGGTGGTCCTGTCGACCGGCAGCGAGCTGGTCCAGCCCGGCCAGGAGGCGGGCCCGGGCCGGATCCACGACTCCAACAGCTTCCAGCTCACCGCCGCCGCGCGGGACGCCGGGGCGATCGCCTTCCGGGTGGGCGCGGTCGCCGACGACGCCGGGACACTGCGGGCCACCGTCGAGGACCAGCTGAGCCGGGCGGACATCGTGGTCACCAGCGGTGGCGTCAGCGTCGGCGCGTACGACGTGGTCAAGGAGGCCATGCGGGAGGTCGACTTCCGCAAGCTGGCCATGCAGCCGGGCAAGCCCCAGGGGTTCGGGCGGGTCGGCCCGGACCGCGTCCCGTTCATCGCCCTCCCCGGGAACCCGGTCAGCTCCTATGTCTCGTTCGAGCTGTTCGTACGGCCCGCGATCCGCACCCTGATGGGCACCGGCCCCGTCCACCGCCCCATCGTGCGGGCCCGCTGCCCCGAGGGCGTCGAGTCCTCCCCGCGGGGGCGGCGCCAGTTCCTGCGCGGCTGGTACGAGCCGCCGGGGATGGACGCCGAGACCGGCCTCGTCACCCCTGTGGGTGGCGCGGGATCCCACCTGATCAAGGCGCTCGCGCACGCCAATGCGCTGATCGTGGTCCCCGAGGAGACCACGGAGGTCGCCGCCGGCGCCGAAGTGGACGTCGTCCTGCTCACCTAGGCGCCTGGCCGCCGCCCGCGGCGGGTACGGTGTCGTCCCACAGGAGCCACCTGGCCCGGACCGGGAGAACGATGAGCAGCGCCCAGGACCATCTCACCCATCTCGACCCATCGGGCGCGGCGCGCATGGTCGACGTCTCGGACAAGGACGTCACCGCCCGCACCGCCCGCGCCACCGGCCGCGTGCTCGTCGCCCCGCGCGTCGTGGAGCTGCTGCGCGGCGATGGCGTCCCCAAGGGCGACGCCATCGCCACCGCGCGCATCGCGGGCATCATGGGCGCCAAGCGCACCCCGGACCTGATCCCGCTGTGCCATCCGCTCGCGCTCTCGGGCGTGACCGTGGACCTCGCGGTCGCCGACGACGCCGTGGAGATCACCGCCACGGTCCGCACCACCGACCGTACGGGCGTCGAGATGGAGGCTCTGACGGCGGTCAGCGTGGCCGCGCTGACGGTGATCGACATGGTCAAGGCCGTGGACAAGTCCGCGGTCATCACGGACGTACGGGTGGAGGAGAAGACGGGCGGCAAGTCCGGCGACTGGAGCCGGGCATGAACGGCTCGCCGACCTACCGCGCCCTGGTCGTCACCGCCTCCAACCGCGCCGCAGCCGGGGTCTACGCCGACAAGGGCGGCCCGCTGCTCGTGGAGGGGCTGGCGGCGCTGGGCCTCGCGGTCGACGGGCCGCGGGTGGTCCCCGACGGCGACCCGGTGGAAGCGGCCCTGCGCGAGGCGGTCGCCGCTTCGTACGATGTGGTCGTGACCACGGGCGGCACGGGGATCTCGCCCACCGACCACACCCCCGAGGCGACCCGCCGCGTGCTCGACTACGAGATTCCGGGCATCGCGGAGGCAGTCCGCGCCGAGGGGCTGGCCAAGGTGCCCACCGCCGCGCTCTCCCGCGGCCTGGCCGGGGTCGCCGGCACCACCCTGATCGTCAACCTGCCCGGGTCGACCGGCGGCGTACGGGACGGGCTCGCGGTCCTGGGGCGGATCCTGGTCCACGCGGTCGAGCAGCTGCACGGCGGCGACCACCCCAGACCCGCGGACCCTCCTGATCCCGCCGGTTCTGCGGGTCCTGCCGGTTCTCCCGGGAGCGCGAGCTGAACGCGCCCTGGCCCGTCATGCTGGCGGACGGCGATACGGTCCTCCGCCCCATAAAGCTGCGTGACCAGCGCGCCTGGCGCGAGGTCAACCAGCGCAACCGCGAATGGCTGCGCCCCTGGGAGGCCACCATTCCGCCGCCCCCGCCCGCCGGCCCCGTCACCCACCGGCCCACCTACCGCCAGATGGTCCGCCATCTGCGCGCCGAGGCACACGCCGGGCGGATGCTGCCGTTCGTCGTCGAATACCGGGGACGGCTGGCCGGACAGCTGACCGTGGCCGGGATCACCTGGGGCTCGATGTGCTCGGGCCATATCGGCTATTGGATCGACGAGGCGGTCGCCGGCCGCGGAGTGATGCCGACCGCCGTCGCGCTCGCCACCGACTACTGCTTCCGTACGGTCGGACTGCACCGCATCGAGGTGTGCATCCGGCCCGAGAACGGGCCGAGCCGGCGAGTGGTCGAAAAACTGGGATTCCGCGAAGAGGGGCTGCGCCCCCGCTACCTCCATATCGACGGCGCCTGGCGTGACCACCTGGTCTTCGCCCTCACGGCGGAGGAGGTTCCGGAGGGATTGTTGGCCCGGTGGCACCGGATGAGGCCCAGCGCATCACAGAAATAAAATATGTGTTCGAAAACGCCCGGCATTTGAGCACATTCCCAACCTGGTCATCCCACCAATCACAAAAAAAGTTCGAGATATCAGCCAGATCGTGCGACACACCGCGCCAATTGGCAGATGGCCTCGCGCAGACCCCTCTACCGTGTGACCGTGAGCAGCAGTGGCCTCATCTACGCAGTCATCGTCGGGGCCTGGGCCGCCTATTTGGTGCCGATGTGGCTCCGTAGGCAGGACGAGCTCAATGAAGCCCGTCCCACGGAGCGCTTCAGTACCGCCATCCGGCTGTTGTCCGGGCGCGCGGGAATGGAGCGTCGATACGCCAAGGAACGGGCGGAGCTCGAGGTCCTGGGGGGCCTGGAGGGCCAGGAGGGCCGCGCCGACGATACGGACCGCCCCGAGGCCGGGGCAGACCCCGTCGCCCCGGACCGGCGCGTGGCCGACCCGGACGCCGTGACCGACGCGGTCGACGTCCGGGCGTTCGCCGACCCCGTGACCATGCGCACGCCGGTGCCACCCCCCGCCCCACCCGCCGACAGCCCCGCCCCGGCCCCCTCCTCCGGCCCTTCCGGTTCTTCTGGCCCTTCCGGTCCTTCCGGGCCCTCCGGTCCTTCCGGTTCTCCCGGCGCTTCCGGGCCTTCGGGGTCGGCTCCCACGGCCGCGGCCCGCAGTGGGCGCGCGAAGGTGCTCGCGCGCCGTCGGCGCACCACCATCGTGCTCTTCCTCGCCTTCACCCTCGGCGCGGTCGTCGCGGCGGTCGGCGGCCTCACCTTCCTGTGGGCCCCGGCCCTCCCGGCCGTCCTGCTGAGCGCGTACATCGCCTATCTGCGCACCCAGGAGCGCCGCCGCTTCGCCTTCACCATGGACCAGCGCCGCGCCGAGCTGGCCGCCCAGCGCCTCCGCGAGCGCCGTCCGCACCCCCGCCCGCCCGCCGAGGACCCCACCGCCGACGACGGCCCCGCGGAGCCGCCCGCCCGTGCCGAGGCCGCCCGCCCGGCCCCGGCCGGCTCCCCGCACGCGGCGGGCCGCCGCGCCCTGGTCGAGCAGACCGACCATGCGGAGTGGGTGGACCAGCAGCGCGAGCGTGACCGCGGCCCGTCCACCGGCGAGAGCTGGGAGCCGGTGCCCGTCCCGCTGCCCACCTACGTCACCGCGCCCGTCGCCCCCCGCGCCACCGGCAACGTCGACCTGGGCGCCCCCGACGCCTGGAGCTCCGCCCGCTCCAGCACCGCCGAACCCACCCACGCCCCCGACCTCGCCACCCACCAGCCCCCCGCCGCCCGAGCCCCCCGCGAGCGGGGCCGCACCCCCTTGTTCGACCAGTACGCGGACGAGGACCGCCCCCGCGCCGCCAACGAGTGACCCTGACCAGCGGGGACCGGTCCGGGGGCCGCGAGGAACGGATTTCCAAGCACCCCGGAGGGGATGCTAGAGTTTCACTCGCTGCAAGGGCCTGTGGCGCAGACTGGTAGCGCACCTCGTTCGCATCGAGGGGGTCAGGGGTTCAAATCCCCTCAGGTCCACACAGCTCAAAGCCCCCGCCGGGAATTTCGGCGGGGGCTTTTTGGTGCCGTACAGCAGCGGAGTACAGCAGCTACTTTCGGTCCGTCCCGCCCAGGTGCTTGCCGAGCTTCCGCAGCGCCCGACGGGTCGCCTCGGAGGGGACGTGGGTGTAGACCTCCATCGTCACGGCGATCTTGCTGTGCCGGAGGATCTGCATCGCGATGCGCGGGTGCACGTCCAGGGCGGCGAGCAGCGACCCGCAGGTGTGACGGGTGTCGTGCAGCCGGATTCCGCGTACGCCCGCCTTAGCCGACCGGGCGGTGAACTCCCGGTTGAAGTTCCTGGGCTCGATCGGTGTCCCGTACCGCGTGGTGAAGACGAAGTCCGAGTCCGTCCACAGGTCGCGGGCCGCTTGCTTGGCTGCTTCCTGCGCCTTCTGGCGGAGCTGCAACGCCGTAACGCAGATCTGGGGGAGGGGCAGGGTCGCCGTGGAAGCCTCCGTCTTCGTCTCGTCGTGCACCAGCTGGCGGTTGATGCGCTGCAACTGACGCTCCACGGTGATCTCTCCCGCGTCGAGATTGACGCTCTCCCAGGTCAGACCGAGGACTTCACCGCGCCGGAAGCCGAGGACCAGGATCAGCACGTATGCCGGATAAAGCGGGTCGCCTGCCTTCCGCGCCGCCTCCAGGAACGTCCGCGCCTCCTCCACCGACCACGGCTCGCGCTTCCGCTTCCGGCCGGAGCGGACCTTGACCAGAGCGGCCACGTTCTTCGTGATCAGCTCTTCCGTCATGGCGTTCGTGAGCGCCGAGCGGAGGACCGCGCGGGCGTCCTGGACGGTTCGCCGGGACGCGACTTGGCCACAGCAACGGCCGATCGCGCAGCACCGTTGCCGACGGGCCGGGTTCTTGTCCTCCTTCGGACGCGCGGCGTCTTTGCCCTGGGCGCAGCACTGGCACTGTTCGAGCAGCTTGTTCACCCAGGTCCGCACGTCGCGCACGGTGAGCTTGTCGAGCCGCTTCGCGCCGAGGCCGGGGGAGATGTAGAGGCGTACGTGCATGGCGTACGTCTCGGCCGTCTTGGGCTTGAGGTCCGGCCCGACGACTTCTCGCAGCCAGTAGGCGAGGTACTGCGCCAACGTGGGGGCAGAAGTGGCCACCGGCCCCTTCTTCGCCTCGGTGTGAAGCTTGATCCACTTGTCGTGAACCTCGGTCCGCGTCTTGCCATAGACGTACTTGCGCTTCTTCTTGCCGTCCGGGGTGGTGACCCAGGCGTAGGCGGCGAAGCCGTTCTTGTAGGGGTAGATGGAGCCTTCACCGTTGCTGCGCTTGCCGCTCATGCGGACCACCTCTCGGTCTCGTCCTGAGCGCAGCGGTTGATGTACTCGTCCACCCAGGCCGGGAGGATGCGCCGGTTACGGCCGACCTTGACCGAGCGGATTTCGCCGGTGAGGACGAGCATCTTGGTCTTGGACAGGCCGAAGCCGAGCATCTCGGCAACCTCGGCCGTGGTGTGCCACTTGCGCGTGATTGCGGCCGTGGTCATCGGGTGGGTTCTCCTTCCGTTTCGAGGGGCGGGGGTGGCGGTCATGACCTCGGGGATGGTCACAGCCAGGGGGCTCCTTCTGTCTTGAGTCGTTGGGCTTGGGTGAGGTCGTGGCGTACTTGGGCGGCAATGAGTTCTTCGCCGGGGCTGTAGCCGGAGGCGAGGTATTGCCAGTGGGAGAGGACGAGGGTGGTTTCCTCG
>NZ_JBHWES010000047.1:0-13388 GCF_042734105.1 Streptomyces sp. NPDC059679
GCGGGTTTGGTTTTTTCCCCTCCGTTTTTCACGGGGGCGGGCACTTGCGGTGGTGGCCCCTCCCGGGCCTCCGGGCCGGGGGGGGGGGGGGGGGGCCCCCCCCCCGCGGGTGTCGTGCTGGATTGGCTGTCAGGCGGCACTGTCTTCGGTCTTGCGCTCCCGGACGTAGCGGCGGACGTCGACGGGGTCGTAGCGGACGTGCTTGCCGATGCGGAAGCCGGGCGGGCCGATGCGCTTCTTGCGCCACTGGTAGACGGTTTCCAGGGGCACTTCGAAGAGCTCCGCGATGTCGTCGGGGGTGAGGTAGCGGTCCGGGAGTCCAGCCCGCAGCGTGGTTATGGCGGACGCCTCTGTCATCTGGTGGTCGCTCCTCCGTGGCGGGGTCTATGGGTTGTTGAGGGCCGCGTCTGTCCGAGGTGCGGATTTCTGCGTCATTGCGTCATCTGCGTCATTCAGGCTTCTGATCTGCGGTTTTGTGTGACGCAGTGGTTTGGGGGTGCGTCATCGGTGCGTCATGGGCTGCGTCATCGGGTGACGCAGATGACGCAGGATGACGCAGAGGCCGCCGTCTGCGTCATGGCTGTCGCCGCAGGTCAGGGGCCGTTTTTTCATCCGCATGACGCAGATGACGCAGCGTCTTCCCTCTTAGGACAAAAGAGGGGGGGTGCCTGTTGTGGTGCGGTGCGCCTCACAGCGTGAAGAAGGAGCCGCTGCGCGGCGCGACCATCGGGCGGCGTTCCGCCGAACAGCAAGAGGAGCACGCCTGGCCGGTGGTGCTCTTCTTGCTTGTCCGGACGATCGCGTGACGCGGTCAGAACATCGGTTTGTGCTCGTGTGGGGGCGGGGCCGGTTGGCGGGTCATTTCGAGGTAGCGGCCTTCGCTGGTGCGGCCCGAGTCGATGAGGACACCGCGAGCGGCAAGCGTCGGCTGGAGGCGCTTGAGCCGGTCGGAGAGGACCTTTCCTGTGGTCGGCCACCCCTTGGGCAGGGGACGCAGTTCGTCGCCGCTGTAGAGGCGACTGAGGCAGTGCAGCCACTCGGTGGAGGTCATCCGCTGCGCCGCGCCCGGCTCGATGCTGTCGGCGTACCTGAGGACGGTCTGCGCGAGGAGATCGCCCTCGATCACGTCGTCGTTCAGGTCGTCCAGACTGGCCCGGTACGCGGTGAGCGCCCCGAGACCGGTCGCCGCATCGAGCTGCGCACACAGGTGCGCGAAGTCGGCCATGCGCAGGTCGGTGGGGGTTTCCGCCTCGACTGCGCGGACTTTGACCGTGAGGTCCAGGAGAGACCCGAGGACGACGGGCAGAACTTCCGCGTACTCCGCCCACAGCTCGGCCTCGGTGCGCCGGACGCGGGGCCGCTCCAGACGTAGGGGCAGGAGCCGTTCGGCGAGGTCGGGCCGGATGACGCCCACGTCGATGCCGGTCAGGAGCATGGGGCGGCGGTAGCGGGCGCGGAAGACGTCCCCGTCGGTGAACAGGGCGCGCTTGACGTTCTCGGCTCCGGTGACGATGCAGCACATGGCGTCGGACAGGTCCGGGGTCATGTGGGAGAGGTTGTCCAGGGCCGTGACCCATCCGGCCGCTACCGCCGCGATCAGGTTCTCCTCATCCTTCGGCGCCCGGCGCAGGTCGCCACTCATGCCCTCGATGATCCGCACGAGCATGCGGCCCCCGGTGGACTTCCCGGCCCCCTGCGGGCCGGTGAGGAACGGCGCGGGGACGGGCACGGACGGCCCGAGGCAGCCGATCAGCCAGGCGATGGCCAGGCACTCGGTCTCCGCGTTGGCGAAGTTGCACAGCCGCAACAGGAGATCGATGCCCTTGCCGTCGGTGTCTTTGGCCGGCAGGGGCAGTTCCCCGGTGAGCTGGGTGCGCCGCCAGCACACCTCGCGCGGGTCGGGGATGGCGATGTCCCATCCGGTGGGGTGGATACGGACGGACTGCCCGTCGTTGCGGCCCAGGTCCAACCAGGTCGCTCCGTCGAGTCCGGGGGCGACGCGGATGTGGACGGGCTGCACGTCCTCGGTCAGCGCGAGTGCTTCGATCAAGTCCAACGCCTCCTTGAGTGCGGTCCCGTTGAACACGCCGCGCCCGTCCTTGAACAGGCCGACCATGAGTTCCTGGCGGTGGCTGCCTGTGGTGCCCTGGGAGCGGATCGGGCGGGCGACGGGGTGGCCGTTCTTCTGCGCGTAGACGGTTCCGTCGGCGGTGCGGAAGTACCGGAAGTGCGCCTGTGCGTAGTTGGTGATGACCTCGCGGGCGGGGTTCTTCTCGTCGTCGGGCATGGTCACAGTCCCAACTTGGCGCGGGCGTTGGTCCATGCGTCGGTGCAGTGCCGGGGTGATTCGCCCTTGGTCTGCGCGGCGGTGAACAGGCGCGCGATGTGGGCCTCGGTGAGGCAGCCGCACCGGCCATGGGCGGAGAGCACAGCGAGGAAGGTCCGGTACACGGTGGCGTGGACCGCGCTGGGGGCATCGGCGATGCGCTGCTCCGCCATGGCGATGCCACGCTCCAGATAGGACGGCGAGCGGTGGCGACACTCCCCGCCCCCGGCCAGTGCGGCCACGGTGACGGCGTGCGGCGCCTGCCGGACGGGTTCCTTCACGGCCAGCGCGCGCACGACCGCCGGCAACGCAGTCATGGAGCCAGCGCCGGGACCACGCCACCGCGCGTAGGCCATCGTGGACTTGAGATCGACACCCTCACGGACGCCGTTCACCGAGCGCATCGCACCCAGGTAGATCCAGTGCTCCCCACGGGTGGTGGGCACGGTCCGGGTGGGCGGGAGGGTCTGGCGGGCCCAGGAGACGGCCGCCGGGTTGTCGAGGTCCACGACGGTCAGCCCGGCGCCGCCGGGGTGGTAGGCGACGGCTACGGCCAGGTGCCAGGCGCGGGCCCAGGTCGGCGAGGCGATGACCTCGGGGTCGGTGGTGGCGGCGGCCCATGCATGGCAGGCGGAGGGGCACTGGCAGGGACCCGGGTCCTTCATGTTCGGCCGGCCGCCACAGGCGGCCCTGCCGGTCCGGGGGTCCTGCACGCAGGTGCGGCAGTTCCCGAACGGGACCTTGCCCCTGCGCAGGGGCAGCACCGGCAGGCCGGCCGCGGCCAGCTCCAGCGCAGTCCGCAGGGGCGAGGGGGCGGGGATGTCTCGCCGGATGACGGCGGGTTGGGTCATGCTGAATGTCTCCAGTTCTGTAGAGAGGGCTCGGAGACCGGGGCGGTCGTGACTTTGGCGAGAGACGGCCGCCCCAGCCGTGTCTAGAACGGGGGCTCGGCCCACGGGTCGACGTCGGGGCGCTGCCGACGCAGCCACCGGGGCAGGCGCGGGAGGGGGAGCAGGGTCCAGCGGCGGTTTTCGTCCCAGCAGTCGCAGGGGTCCCAGTCGCTCCCGGCGTATTCGCCGGTCTCGTAGTCGCCGTAGAAGGATTCGATGCCGCCGTCGCCGTCGCACTCGCGGCAGTTGGGGCGGGGGGTGTCGGTGAGAACGAGTGAGCGGCGGGGCCAGGTGCTGAGCTGGATACGCAGTCGGGGGATCATGCGGCGTCCTTGTTGAGTAGGGGTTGGTGCCAGCCGGGGAGTGCGGCCAGGACGCGGTTGCGCCAGGCCAGGGCGTAGGGCAGGCAGTTGGCGCAGTTCTTGTGTGTGTGGCCGGGCATAGGCGGGCGGCGGCGGGCGTGGTAGCTCCATGCGGCGGAGTCAGCGGAGGCCATCAGGTGGCCGACTCGCTGTAGGCCGATGGTCTTGAAGCCGAAGCCATGCAGCTTCAGCCCGTATCCGGCGAGGGTGGTCACGATGGCGACGGCTTCGCGTGTGGCCTGCCGCCGGCAGACGGAGCCAAGCCCGACGGTGGGTTCCCGGGTCAGGTCGACCCCGGCCCGCTCATACAGGGCCAGGCAGCGTTCGTAGTCGGGGAGCTCCCAGCCCTGGAGCACTGGCACGATCGGTAGATCCGGTGCGAGTTCCCGCAGTTCCAGGAAGTTCGCCACGGTGCGCCGCTGGTGCTCCGCGATGCTCAGGTGGGTGCCGGTGAAGCGCTGTCCGCCGACCGTGCCGCCCTGGATCATGATTGGCTCACACATCCAGTCCTGCGGCGCGGCCCAGTCGAACGGGCCGACGCATTCCCAGATGCGGCGCAGGTCGTTGATGTACTGACGCGGCGTGCGGGTCCAGCGGCCGTGACGCTGGAGCTCCGAGAAGCCGCCGGAGTCCACCGCGTATGGGCCCCGCGCGGGGCCCAGCTTGACCGCGCTGGCGAAGTGCTCGGACTTCAGGAACAGCGCCTTGTCGGTCAGCCGGACCCAGTGGCGCTTGTGGGTGGTCAGGTAGAAGCGCACAGATGCTCCCCTCAGCCGTGGAAGTGGCTGCGCTTGATGACGGCCTTGCGGATGTTGACCGTCGTTCCGACGCTCCGGCCGCGGCTGGTGCCGAAGAGCTGGACGGCGATGAAGCCGCCGAAGATGACCGCGGCCAGGATGATGAGCTGGGTGATGAACGCGGTCAGGGCAGCGATGAAGGTGGTGAGCAGGAACAGGCCGCCGCAGACCGCGCCGAATCCGATGCCGCCGAGTGCGACGTTGACCGCCGTCCGTGAGACGGCCGGGCGTGTCTCGACCGGCGCCGGGACGGGCGCGGGGGTGAGGGCGTAGCCGGTGACGATGCGGCCGTCGGGGAGCTGGATGCTCTGGACAGCCGGGACCGTACCGGGCTGGACGGGCACCAGGGGTGCGGCGGCCGGGTGGATGGTGATGGGCTGGGGCTGGTGGACTTCGACGGCCGCGGGCCGTTCGGGATGGGTCATCGTGGTTTCCCTTCCGGGACGGCTACGGGCCCGCGCATGGAGGTGTGCACGGGCCCGCAGGTGGGGTGTTACGAGCAGGTGTTAGGCGGTGTGAACGCCCGCTGTTAGGGCGCGTAACGCGTGTGCCTGCCTAGGGGTTTGGGTGTTAGGCGGGCGTAACGCGTTACGGGTGTCAGGCGGCCGTGAGGGCCGGGACGATGCGCCACCGGCCGGTGGCGTTGGTGGTGTCCAGTCGGCCCTCCTGCGCGGCTTCCTTCAGCCGCAGGGACACCCAGGAGCGGGAGAGGTTGTGCCGGTCGCACCAGTCCATGAAGTCCTTCGGACCGACGACCATCTGTCCCGCGCCCTCGAACTCCGCAAGCGCGTCAGCGAACAGTCGGCGGGCTTCCTCCGGCGACGGCTTGCGACCGCTTTCCTGCCCGAAGATCGGGGCGTCGTCGCCCTCCTCCGCGCCGGGCAGTTCCTCCTCCGGGTCGATACCAGCGTCTTCGGGGTCGACCAGCAGACCGCCGTTCATGTCGTCCTCCTCCTCGACGGCCCGCAGTGCCGCTGGCTGCGGGGCGCCGTCGTCGGTGGTGCGGCCGGTGTAGGCGCGGCCAGCCACCCCGGAGACCGCACCCGCGGTGACCGGGTCGGCGTGAGCGCCGTTGCGCTGCGCCCATGCGGCGAGGCGTTCCATGACCGGCACGGCCCGGATGGTGAAGCGCCGGGTCCGGCCCGGGGAGGGGTAGCGGTCCTCCTCGATGCCCGGTGAGACGACGTAGCAGTAGCCGGGGCGCCGGTTGCCCCACGCGCCGGGGTGCGCGCCCGCGTCGATGACCGTCTCCGGGAGGGAGAATCCCTCGTCGCGCGGGTCGCAGCCGAGCGCGATCACGGACGGCAGAGATGCGCGGGTGGAAGTGGACATCTGGTCGTAGGAGGGCCGCTGAAGCGAGACCACCAGCGAGATACCCGCGGACCGGGCTTCCTGCGCGATGCCGGTGAACGTGTCGTCCCCCAGGTTGCGCAGGGTGTTCGCGGCTTCCTCGAACCACGTGACCAGGAACGGCATGCCGGGGCAGCCGCAGGCGCGGCCGTCGCTGCGGCAGGTGTGCTCCGGATCGTTCTGCACCTCGGCCGCGGCCGGGGCCCACTGCCGGTAGCCGTGGGCGCCCAGCCAGCGTGTGCGGGCGGGGATGGCGGCCTCGACGGCCGCCACCATGATCTCTGTCTGTGTGCCGCCCTCGACATCCCAGTCCAGACCGGCCCGGAGGGGGGCGAAGTCCTGGAATGCCTTGGGGTCGGAGAACCACACGATCACGTCCCGGCGGGACAGGATCTCCGTCAGCACGTTCAGCGCGGTGTCGCCCTTGCCGGAGCCGGTGCCGCCCGCGATCAGGATGTGGGTGGAGTTGCGGCCCGCCTCCGGGTCGCCGGGCAGCCACATCACCAGCGGGGCGCCGTCGTCGTAGCGGCCGATGACCAGCGGTTCGGCGATCGAGCCGCCCAGGTTCGACGGCCCCTCCCACTCCACCACCTCCGAGAGCATGTCCTCTGGCACGATCACCAGGTCTCCGCGCCGTTCGGAGTCCGGGTCGGGCGTGTAGCGCACGGCGGACTTCGGCAGGTCCAGCGCGGAGGCGATCCGCGCCAGGGCCTTGGTGACGTCGTCGTTGGTCTGCTCGCCGGGCTCCAGCGCGACCGGCGCGGTGACCCGGTTGGGCTCCACCTTCGCGTTGCCGATCTGCGCCCGCGCCAGCCCCACCTTCTCCAGCAGACCGCCGTCCGTGCTGCCGTCCGGGGCGCCTTCGGGGTTGTGGCGCAGGACCATGCGCACGTTCCACGACAGCGCCACGACCGGGCCGCCCATCAGGTACAGGTCGTCGATCGGGCCCGTGGTCGGCCCGGCCAGACACGCGGCGGTCAGCCACGCCGACCCCGCGGCCACGGTGACGGCCGAGTGAAGGCGGCGCTGCTTGCTGGTCGACTTGCCCATCAGCCACGTGGCGCCGGTCAGCCCCACGGAGGCGAGGGTGAGCCCGACGCCGGCCGCGGCGCTCTCGCCCCACCGCCAGTTGCCCAGCGCTCCGGCCAGGCCGGTGGCGCCCCATCCGAGCCACGGGGGCAGGTGCGGCTTGACCCGGTGCAGCAGGTACGCCCGGATGCTCCCGCCGTCCGGCCCGCTCTGCGGGTGGCCAAGGAAGCCGATCATTCCGTCGTGGCCGTAGGCCGTCATGTGGTTCTGATTACGGGCCATTGGTGTGTCTCCTTACTGCTGGGCCCAGTTCATGGCCGGCTGCTGAGGCTTCCGGGCACGGTGACGGACGCGGTTGATCTCTTCTTCGAATTCCTGCTGGAAGGTCGAGTAGCAGGCCGCGGCGTTCTTCGCGGCGTCCCGCAGCGCGTCGGCGGACTTCCGCATCTTGCGGGCCACCTTCCGTGCCCGGATCCGTGAGCCGAACACGCGGCCCTCGGGGTCAGGCACGGCCGCCAGCACGCTTTCGAAGATCTCGGCACCCATCGCCACCTCGATGGACAGCGTCACGGCCGCCGCACGCAGCGTGTTGCAGTAGTTGCGCACCTGCGCCGGGGAGCCGAACTCCGGGGAAGGCAGCAGGGATTCGGCGTGCGGACGACCGCCGTTCGCACGGGTCTTGCTGCGGTTGTTGTTGACCGTGACGTTGATGGGCGGAACGAACGAGCCGCCCATCGCGCCGACGAACCCGCCAGCGGCGGCGCCCGCGTTGGCGAACTTGTTGGACTTCAGCGCCTGGTTGCCCCCATTGCGGGGAGCGCCGTTGGCGGAACGGGTCGATGCCATCAGACGATCTCTCCTTGTGTCAGCGGGTGTGGCGGACGATGAGCCATGCGGTTTGCGCGGCGATCAGGTTCAGCAGCCACCACAGCTCCAGCGCACCGGCCAACGGGCCGAACCCAGCAGCCGAAGCGGCCCAGGCGAGCCCGGAGGTGCCCAGGGCGGCCAGGGCGATGCGCCAGCCCCACACCGCGCCGCCCTTGGCCGGACGGCGACGCTGCACGATGGCCAGCCACAGCGCCGGGCCCACCGTCGCGGGGGCGAGCAGGAGACCGGACCACCAGGCCAGCGCGTGCAGGATCGCGGTGGTGGGGAAGGCCAGCAGGCCGAGGGCGAGTGGGGCCAGCGCGCGGCGGTGCTTCCACGCGAGCAGCGCCAGACCATCCACCACCAGACGGGCCAGGGTCGGGCGTTCGGGTATCACGAACATGAACTGGTCAGCGGAGCGTCGCCCGCGCTGACGCGGGATACGGACAGTGGTGACACCCGCCGCCGTCTTCACGGCGCGGGCACGGGTACGGCTGGACACAGCAAGGCTCCTTGGTCAGAAAGGTGGTTGGGGTGCTGTGCGGTGTGCGAAGGTTCAGCTCGCCGGGTCTGCGCGCCGGGTCTGCGAAGGTGCCGCTCGCCGGGGCTCACCGGGTCTGCTTCACTGGTGCGGTCGACTGCTTCCGGCAGTCGCAACGAGGGCCAGCCCAATTGGAGTGGGCTGGCCCTCATTGGTGGTGCCGGACGCTTCTCAGGCGCCGGATTCCTCGTGGGACATCAGCGAGCCCCACGCCCGACGCACCCGCTGCTCACCGCCGACGAAACCGGCCTCACGGAAGGCGGCAACTGCCTGGCGGTAGGACAGCGGCGGGTCGTCGGAGTAGCGAAGGTGCCGCAGGACGACCACGAGCTGTACATCGTCCAGCGGCTCCCCCACGACCGGCGTGGGCACGCCCGCAACGGCCGCGATCTCCTCCAGCGTCACGGGCGCCTCCGACGGGGGCGTCACGGGCGTGACGCCCTGCGGCGGAGCGGTCTCCAATTCGGGCGTGACCTGCGTGTCTTCCTCCGTCACGGGGGGCGTGACGCCCTCCCCGTCCCCGCCCTCGACAGCGAGCGGCGCCGGGTCGGCTGTGACGCCGTGGGCGGGGGGCGTGACGGGCAGGGCGAACATGCCCGCAAGCGCCGCGTCCGCGCCGTCCGTCATCCGCTGGCGCTGGACATCGACCAGGTTGTCCCCGAGCAGGGCATCCCCCGCACCGACCTTCTTCGCGAGCTTCCACGACTCCAGCTCGGAGTCATTGCGGGCGTCCTCGTCGGGGTGGTTGGCGGCGCGGGCACGGTGGTAGGCGAGCCGCTGCATCACGACCGCGTTCCGGCGCTGCGCATCGGCATCCACGCCCGTGAGGTAGACCACGATGCGGCGGGCCAGCAGACCCATGCCCTCCGCAGAGACACACATGGCCATCGGGGTGACGGCGAATACCACCGCCTCCGTCACGGTCTTGGCGACCGCGGCGCCGACCAGGGAGGCCACCGCCGGAAGCGTCCACAGCCCGATCCGCACGGCGGCCGGGGAGGACTGGCCCAGCATGGTCAGACCGACCAGCGTCAAGGCCAGGACCAGCGTCGCACCCTCGCCGGCCGCGACCACACCCAGCGCGGTAGCCGACCGATGGAACACGGACGTGATGTTGCTGTAGGTGCCGACCGCGCCCAGGCCGCCGAAGGCGACCATGGGCACCGCCGCAGCGCCCAAGACGATCTTCTGGGCCGTACTCAGGGCCCTTTCACGGGAGTCGCTCATCGAAGCTTCCTGTCGTCGAAGGGGTCAGATGGTGCGCTGTTCCTCGGATGCGATGCACGCCCCGCAGATGCCGCGGGAACGCGGGACGCGTAGCCGACATCGAGCCGACAGCTCGGGCCCGTGCGGCGGGCGAGAAGCCCGCCACGGCGCAGTGCCGTTACAGGTCGAAGAGGCCACCCTGCGCGGGGTCCGGCGCGGTGTGGGCCGCGCGCTGGGCGGCGCGGCGGGTGGCGTCTTGGCAGTCCGGGCACCACGCCCGCAGCTCGGCCGCCGGAAGCCCGGCCGCCACACTCGCGGGGGTGAGCGGGTCGGCCGGGGCGGCGATCAAGCGGACGGGCCCGCGGTGCTTGCTGGCGTGCTGGTCGTGCTCACGCGGACAACGGCCATCGCCCTTGATGTGCGGGTTGCCGCACTGGCCGGCGCACTCGCAGCGGTAACCCGCCGCCTTCATCACCGGCCGCCACGCAGCGGCGTAGACGATCGGCTCACTCACGCCGCCACCCCCGCACTGTGGCCCTGGCCCTGCTCCGTGCTGCTGGTCATGAGGCGTAGGGCGGCTATGGCCTGTTGCGGGAGGACGCCGTTGCCGAGCGCTTTGAGCTGCGCGGTGCGGGACAGGTCGGGGACGGCGGTGACGTGGCCGTTGTCGAGGCCCATGAGCCATTCGACGAAGGGCGGGTTCAGCCGTCCCAGATCGTCAGTTGGCCGGGGGGCGGGGCGGCCGATGACCTGCGCCCACCTTTCGATCGCCGCGGCGTACGGCCCCCAACGCTGCGGGCCGCATCCGTCAGGGTCTCCCCGTGTCCCCAGGCCGGGTTCGCTCCGCTGCTGCTCCTCGCGTCCGTTGCGGTCGGCGGTGGCAGCAGCTCCCCCACCTCCGCGGCCAGGCTCTTGCCATGCCTGCCCGCTTCCTGCGAGGGACTGCGCTTGGTCTGCCGGTTCTCGTTCGCCGACGCACGCGGCGTCGGCAGCAGCGAGACGACGTGCCGCAGGTTCATCCCGCCCTGCGCCGCGTGCCCGGCCCCGGTCGCCTCCGAGGTCGACGGCGTGGGCAGCAGGGATACCGCCGTCGGAAGCTGCCCCCTCTGGCCACCGCCGCGCCAGTCCCGCGCGGCGGGCGTCGGCAAGCCGGGCGAGGATGAACAGCCGCTTGCGCTGGTGAGCGGCGCCGACCTGGTCCGCGCGTACAACGCACCACTCCGCATCGAACCCGAGGGCGGCAAGGTCGGCGAGGACGGTGTCAAATCCGAGGGAAAGGTGCCCTGCGACGTTCTCAAAGACCGCGTAGCGGGGTCGTAGAACGCGAAGGGCACAGGCGATGTAGGGCCAGATGTGCCGGTCATCAGCGGTTCCCTTCCTCTTGCCGGCGGTGCTGAACGGCTGGCACGGATACCCGCCGCACAGGATGTCGACCGGTTCCACGTCCTCCCAGCGCACGGCCGTGATGTCGCCCAGATTCGGCACCCGCGGGTAGTGGTGGGCCAGGATGCGGGACGCGCCGGGGTCGTTGTCGGCGACCCATGCCAGCGAGCCGCCGAACACCTCCTGCACCGCCACGTCCAGACCGCCATAGCCGGTGCACACCGAACCGATCCGCACGGGACTCATGCCGCGCCCCCCACCAGCGCCGGAGTGGGAACGTCGCCGTAGCCGATCAGCTCCAGCTCAGCGCCCGCGTAGGTGGCGATCGTGCGCAGGACCTGCGTACGGCCACCACCTTGCACCCGGTAGTTCACGCGTTCAGGAGCGATGCCCAGCGCCTCGCGCCACGCCTCGAACTCGGCCAAGTCGTCGAAGAAGTCCAGCTCCACCCTGTTCAGGTAGATGGTGGACAGCCGCACGTCCGGCGCCGGAAGGTGCCCGAAGTCCGCAGCCAGCAGACGCAGTGTGCGTAGCGGAACGGCCAGGTCGTCAAACGTCAGACCCTTGCTCATGCCGCCACCGCCGACCGCACCACGGGGCGCCGCACCGACCGGCGCGAGCGGTGACCGGTCGGCCGCCTGCCCTTGATCGGACTGGTGCGCAGCAGCGACGCCGCGTACGCCGCGGCCTCCGGGTCCGACTGCCGGAGCTCCGCGAGCACGGCGCGGGCCACGTCCAGACGCGCCCTACGGTCGTCGTCGGATTCCGCGGCCGAACCGGTGAACAGCTCCAAGTCGATACCGAACGCCAACTCCGCGAAATCCTTCGCGGTAACGGCCTCATGACCAGCAACGATGCACTTCATGGGACGTGCTCCTCTCACATGGGAACGGCCCAAAAACAGCGGCGCCGGTGTTGCGAGCACCGGCGCCGCGAGCCGTTGAAGCGGTAGATCCGACTCCCCGCGCCCCGCCCGTACGGCCCCACGCAGTGCATGAGCCGGACGGGCGGAGGAGGCAACCGGCCGCAGCGATAGCCGCTGCGATGGCAGGAAGAAGAAGGACCGGCTTGTTCGTCGACGGAAGACGCCGCGAACGGGGATGACGCACAGGCGCCGCCGTGCCGGTCGATCACGGCGGCGCCCACGTATGTCGTTGGCTGTGCACGGTGCCCCCTTGCGTGGAAGCGGACGTGAACAGGTCTCCTTCGGGGCGTGCCGCGCCCGTATCAGGTAGCGCGGCATGACCCCGTTGTAGGCGTATGGAGACATGACCTTTCGGTCTAAGCCCTCCCGAATGACAAGGGTCGGGTGCGCCCTCCCCCCGTCCGCCGCGGGGCTCCTGGTCGTACGTGAGCCCTCAAGCAGCACCGATTCCTGGCACAGCTCTCCCGTTCCAGCCTGACTTACCTGGCTAGCCCGGTGGGCACGAGAACAACGTAGCCATCCTGGCTAGTCACGTCAACATGTGACTAGCCAGGCTGCCCAGATAGTCAGGTTGGCCGTAGCATCGAGGCATGACGTTTGCGCTTGAGCCTCTGGACCCGGACGACGATCGACCGCCATACGAGCAGGTGGCCCGCAGTCTCGGTGCGGCCATCCGAACCAGGAAGCTGGGCCCCGGGGAGAAGCTGCCGTCGCACAAGATGCTGACGGAGCACTACGGATTCGCCCGCGCGACCATTCAGCGGGCCCTTCGAGATCTCGAAGACGAGGGCCTTGTCGTCTCACGCAAGGGCAGCGGGGTCTTCGTACGGAACCGGACCGAACGACCTGCGGGTCTTCGCCCGTACGTCGAGCAAGCCTTCGCCAGCAGCAACGTGACCATCGACTTCGCTGGATTCTCCAGCGAGACCCTTCACGGCGCCCTACAGGAACCGCTGGACAAGATCCGAGTCGGACGGCTCACGCCGAAGAGCATCCGCATTCGGATCCTCGTCCCCGACATGTCCGTGCCGCAGGCCGCGCCAGTGAAGCGGGAGGACTGCGCGGACGACCCGAGACTCCGCGCCCGGATGCACGACATCATGATCGGCTACACCCGCAGCATCTCGGACGCCATAAGCGAACTCGGTCACCTGGGTCTGGTCCAGGAGAGCAACGTCAGTGTCCGCGTGCACAGCGGCACCCAGTTCTTCAAGCTCTACGTCATCAACAACGAGGACGCGTTCTTCGGCTACTACCCCATCCGGCCGAACAAGGTCGTCGCACAAGGCGAAGCGATCGAGATCTATGACCTCGTAGGCAAAGACACGATCCTGTTCCACCACTCCGTCAACGACGGTGATTCATCGGGCGGCGCGCAGCAGGTAGAGCAAGCCCGTATGTGGTTCGACAGTGTGTGGGACACGATCGGAAGGGACTTTGACGCTGATGCACGCTGACGCCCTAGCCGAAGTGCTCGGCACCTCTGACGCCGTTCTCTTCGATTTCGACGGCCCGATCTGCGACGTCTTTCGGGGACTGCCGGCCCCGGGCGTCGCGGATGAGCTTGCGGCCCTGCTCATCGCCCGCGTGCCCGCGCTCGAAGCGCGGGCCCCCGCCACGGTACACCCCATGGAGGAACACCGCCAGTCGCCGGAGGGGGGTGGCGACCTACAAAAGGTGGTTTAGAAAGCGCAAAACCAAACAGTCGTGTA
>NZ_JBHWES010000047.1:13398-97728 GCF_042734105.1 Streptomyces sp. NPDC059679
TAGCCGGTTTTTATTATTTTTCCGGCCCCATTTTGGGGTTTGAGTGGGGGGGGCGGCGGCCCGGGCGCGTGCGCTTTGTGCGGGCGCCCCTCAAGCCCCCGGGGGCCCCCGCCCCCCCGGCCGCCCCCCCCGCGACGGACGACCCCATGGAGATCCACCGCCTGTCGCCGGAGGGGGGTGGCGACGTACTCAAGGTGGTTGAGACAGCGCTCACCGAAGCAGAGGTGTCGGCGGTCTCGCTTGCTGGCCTGCCGATCGATGGTTCTGTGCAGGCCCTCCACGCCGCGCGTGAGTCCGGGCGGCGTGTGGCGGTCGTGAGCAACAACTCCGGGGAGTGCGTTCGCAGGTACCTCTTCCTTCATGGCCTCCTGGAAGTCGTGGACGAGGTGATCGGTCGGCCGCACCTCAGGCCGGATCTCATGAAGCCCTCGCCGCACCCGCTCCTGACTGCTGCTTCGTCTCTCGGTGTCGCACCTGATCGGACGGTTCTCGTAGGCGACTCTGTAACGGACATCGAAGCAGCCCGAGCTGCCAAGGCGCGGAGTATCGGCTTTGCCAACAAGGCAGGCAAGCACGCTTCCCTCACGGAAGCAGGCGCCGATGCCGTCGTCCTCGACATGCGCAGCATCGCTTCCGCACTGGCCTAGGCCCGGGGCCGTCTCTGGGCCGTCCGAGGGCGGCCAACGACGACCAACAACGACCACCAACGACCGTGCCGAATTGGCTCTGACGCAGCCTCAAGGCGGTTTCCTCATAGGCCCATTGAGGGAGCCAGACTTGAAACCAGTTCTAGTTATAGTGGGCAATGCTTGCGATGCTTGCGTTGCTCGCAGCAGCGGCCTGGAGAGGGGCGTCCATGACGGGGGCAGAAGCAGCGGGACCAACAGGAGCGGCAGGAGCGGCAGGAGCGGCAGGAGCGACAGCAGAGGTAACGGACCACGGTGGCGGGGTGTGGAGCATCCCGGTCCCCATCCCGGACAACCCCCTCGGCCACACCCTCGTCCACCTCCTGGACACGGACCGCGGCCCAGTCCTCGTCGACACCGGCTGGGACGACCCGACGGCCTGGGACACCCTCGCCGCCGGCCTCGCCGCCTGCGGCACCTCGGTGTCCGACGTCCACGGCGTGCTCATCACCCACCACCACCCCGACCACCACGGGCTGTCCGCCCAGGTGCGCGACGTATCCGGGGCATGGATCGCCATGCACGCCGCCGACGCCGAGGTCGTACGCCGCACCCGCGAGGCCGAGCCCACCCGCTGGCTCGACTACCTCGCCGTAAAGCTCACCGCCGCCGGAGCCCCCGAGGAACACCTCGCCCCGCTCCGCGCCGCCCGCGCGGCGGGCCGCGCCTCCTCCTCCCGCTCAGTCTCGGCGCGCTCCAACGCGCGGGCTTCCCTCGTCACTGCTCGCTCCTCCGACGCTGCGCGGCTCCTCAGTCCAGCCCGCACAGCGCGCCAAGACACGCTCATGGCCGCCCTCCCCGGCAGGCGCGCCGCCCAGCCCGACCGCCACCTCACCCCCGGGGAACTGCTCGACCTGCCCGGCCGCCGGCTGCGCGCCATCTGGACCCCGGGCCACACCCCCGGCCATGTCTGTCTGCACCTCGAAGAGGCCCATCCGGCGGCCGGCGAGGGCCTGCCCGGCCATGGCCGACTGTTCTCCGGCGACCATCTGCTTCCCGAGATCAGCCCGCATATCGGCCTGTACGAGGACCCTGACGACACCACCGTCACCGACCCCCTCGGCGACTACCTGGACTCCCTGAGCCGCATCGCCGCCCTCGACCCGGCCGAAGTGCTCCCCGCCCATCAGTACGCCTTCACCGACGCCCCGGGCCGGGTCCGGGCGCTGCTGCGCCACCACGAGGAGCGCCTGGCCGGGCTGCGCGCCCTGCTGCTCGGAGCGCCGCTGACACCCTGGCAGTTGGCCGAGTCCATGGAGTGGAACCGCCCCTGGGCCGAGATCCCGTACGGATCGCGCAACATCGCGGTCTCGGAGGCCGAGGCGCATCTGCGCCGTCTGGTGAAGCAGGGCCGGGCGGAGCCGGTGCCGGGCACGGACCCGGTGGCGTACCAGGCGGTTTGAGTCTCCCTCAGGGGTGGAGGCACCGGTGATCGACAGCTAGCCTTACCCCGCCCGGCCGGGCCGTACGGCGTCGTCGCCGTACGGGATCGAGTCGCGCCCACCCCCCGCCATGACGCTGTCATGCCCTGTTCATCCCAGCCCCATCCAGGAGTACGTGTGCCGACCTCCACCCCTGACTCCGGTCCGACCCCGCCCCCCGGCTGCCCCGCCCACACCGGGCAGGGCCGGGCACCGGGGCTGCCCGAGTCGCTGTACGGCGCCGAGTTCGCCGAAGACCCGTCCGCCGTCTATGCGCGGCTGCGCGCGTACGGGCCCGTCGCGCCCGTGGAGATCTCCCCCGGCGTCCACGCCTCGCTGGTCACCAGCTACTCCACCGCCCTGGAGGTCATGCGCAACACCGAGACCTTCCCCAGGGACCCGCGCCGCTGGGAAGCGCTCAACAACGGCACGGTCCCCATGGACAGCCCCGTCGTGCCGATGATGATGTACCGGCCCAACCCCATGTACACCGACGGCGAGGAGCACGACCGGTACCGCGGCGCGGTCTCCGACACCCTCAACCGGCTGAACCCGCACGCCCTGCGCACCTACGTCGAGGAGAGCGCCGATCTGCTCATCGACCTCTTCGGCCCCGAGGGCGAGGCCGAACTGCTCAGCGAGTACTGCGCCCGGCTGCCGCTGCTGGTCTTCAACCAGCTCTTCGGCTGCCCGCCCGAGCTGAGCGAGAAGCTGGTCAAGGGCATGGCCGCGCTGCTGGACGCCAGCGAGGACGCCGTGGAGGCCAACGCCGTCCTCATCGAGACCCTGCTCGCGCTGATCGCTTTGAAGCGGCGCGAACCCGGGGCGGACATCACCTCCTGGCTGCTGGCCCACCCCGCCCGGCTCAACGACGAGGAGTTGGTCAGTCAGCTCATCCTCCTCCTGGGCGCCGGGGTCGAGCCCGTGAAGAACCTGATCTGCAACGCGCTGCGGCTGCTGCTGTCCGACGAGCGGTTCGCGGGCGATCTGTCGGGCGGCACGATGCCGGTCGACGAGGCGCTCGACGAGGCGCTGTGGACCGACCCGCCGATCGCCAACTACGCCACTCACTTCCCGGTCCGCGACGTCACCATCGCCGGACACCGGGTGGGCAAGGGCACCCCCCTCCTCATCAGCATGGGCGCCGCCAACAACGACCCGCAGCTGGTTTCCGACCGCCGCGGCAACCGCGCCCACCTGGCGTTCGGCGCGGGCCCGCACGCCTGCCCCGCGAAGGACCCGGCGCGGATCATCGCCTCCACGGCCGTCGAGAAGCTTCTCGACCGTGTCCCGGACATCGAGTTGACCGTCGATGCCGCCCAACTCCAGTGGCGCCCGGGCCCATTTCACCGCGCTTTGGCCGCCCTGCCTGTGCGTTTCCCGCCGGTGGCCGCCAAGTACGATGCGACAGGCGCCGCGACCGACCAGACCACCGGAGACACCGCATGGAACAGCAGCCCGGATCCCTCGACCACGGCCCCCTTGTCCTCGACCCCCAGGGGCGCGACGTCCACGGGGAGGGAGCCCGGCTCCGGGAACGGGGCCCAGCGGCCCTGGTGGAACTCCCTGATCACGTGGTGGCGTGGGCGATAACCGACCCCACCCTCCTCAAGCAGCTGGTCACCGATCCGCGCGTCTCCAAGGACCCCCGGCAGCACTGGCCCAAGTTCATCGACGGTGAGATCCCCGCGACCTGGCCCCTGATCGCCTGGGTCGCGGTGGAGAACATGTTCACCGCGTACGGCGCCGACCACACCCGGCTGCGCAGGCTCGTCGCCAAGGCCTTCACCGGCCGCCGCACGGCCGCCCTGCGCCCCCGTATCGAGCACCTGGTGTCCCGTTTCCTCGACGACCTCGCGGCCGGCGGGCCCGACACCGCGGTCGACCTCAAGGCGGCGTACTGCCACCCGATCCCCATGGAGGTCATCTGCGAACTGCTCGGTGTCCCCGAGGGCGAGATGCGCGAGCGCGAACTGGAATTCGTCAGCACCATGTTCCGTACGAACGCGCCGCCCGAGGAGGCCATCGCCGCCTACCAGGGCCACGAGGCGCTGCTGCACGAACTGGTCGCGCTCAAGCGGCACTCGCCGGGCGACGACATCACCAGCGACCTCATCGCCGTCCGCGACGAGGACGGTTCGCACCTCAACGAACAGGAACTCGCCGACACCGTGGGCGTGTTGATCGCCGGGGGGTTCGAGACCACCGTCCAGCTGCTCGACAACGCCGTCCACGCCATGCTCACCCACCCCGACCAGCTCGCCCTGGTCCGCTCGGGCCAGGCCTCCTGGGACGATGTGATCGAGGAGACCCTGCGCGCCCAGCCGCCGGTGGTCAATGTGCCGCTGCGCTACGCCGTCGAGGACATCGAGCTCGAGGGCGTCACCATCAAGCAGGGCGACGCGATCATCCTCTCCCTCACCGCCGTCAACCGCCACCCCGAGGTCCACGGCGAGGACTCCGACCGCTTCGACATCACCCGTGCCGTCAAGGAGCACCTGGCCTTCGGCCACGGCGTCCACTACTGCCTGGGCGCCCCGCTGGCCCGCCTCGAAGCCCGTATCGCCCTCCCCGCGCTCTTCGACCGCTTCCCGGAGCTCCGGCTCGCGGTCCCCGCACAGGATCTCCGCCCCATGCCCACCCTCATCTCCAACGGCCACCAGGCCCTTCCGGTGCGCCTGGGCGGGGAAGCGGAGCTGACGGGCTGACAACACGTCCGTGGACGTGGCGGCCGTGGCTGTCACAGCCATGGCCGTCACGGTCGCGGGGAAGGCGCGCGGCTCAGACGCGGTTGCTACGATCACACCGACGCGAGAGACGCGTGATCACGTCACGAGGAGGTTGATGAATATGGCCGCCGTCGGCCCCCATCGGCATGTCCTCGTCCGGCCCGCGCCGTAGCGGAGCGCGGCCCGGGTCGTTCCAACAACCAGGAGTGACGCGTGTCTTCCACTTTCTCGACTTCTCACAACGATCTGACCACCGACCGCCTCGTCCTTCGGACGTGGACCGTCATCGAGGCCGCCGCGGTCATCGACAACACCAGGTCGGCGCACTGGGCGGACGACTTCCCCGCCGACGGCGACCGGGTGATCGCGAACCTCTTCGAGCAGCACCCGGACTGGCTCGGCGCATATGGCCACCGCCTGATCATCGAGCGTGACAGCGGCTTGACGGTGGGCTCGCTCGGCCTGTTCTGGCCGCCCAGCGACGGCAACCTCGAAATCGGATACGGCATCGTGGCCTCCCGCCGCGGGCGGGGCTACGCCACCGAGGCCACCCGGGCCCTGGCTGAGTTCGCCCTCACCGCGCCGGATGTCCACACCGTCTCCGCCGCCGTGGAGCTGCCGAACCCGTCGTCCCTCCGTGTGCTGGAGAAGTCGGGCTTCCACCACGTGGCCACCGAGGAGAACGTGGCCCGGTTCAGGATCACGCAGCCGGACCTCGACCGGCGGTGACCAGGCAGTGACCAGGTAGGGCGCGGTGGGGCCGGCGGCATGCCGTCGGCCCCACCGCGGCCGCGGTCAGCCGACCACATCGGCACAGTCGGCGAGCCGGCGGGCCAGGGCGCGTACGTGATCACGTAGCGCGTCCGGGTGCTCGATCACGAACGGGAGGTTCAGCCAGGCGAGCACGGAGGCGACCCAGTCCAGCCGCTCGGCGCGCAACAGGATCCGTACCCACGGGCCACCGTCCTGCGCCAAGCCGGCCGAGGGGGCGGAGTCGGCCGGGTCGGCCAAGTGGCCCGCGTCGGCCGGGAGTTCCCGCACGGTGGCGATCCCGGCCGGGAGCCGGGAGCGGACCTGCTCGGCGGTGCCCCGGACCCGCAGCGACACCTCGTGCAGATAGGGCACCTCAGCGAGCCCGGACAGCACCCGGGCGGTCGCGTCGAACCCCACGGGCACCTCGTACGACCCCGGTAGCTCCGTCGCCGCCTCGATCCGGTCCAGCCGGAACGTACGCACCTCGCCGCTGGCCGAGTCCGCCCCCGTCACATACCAGCGCCCGGAGTGGGCCACGATCCCGTACGGGTGCAGGGTGCGCTCGCTGCGCCGCCCGCTCCAGGCGGTGTACGTGAGGGCGACCGGCCGGCGGTGCCGCGCGGCCTCCGCGAGCTTCAGCAGCACGCCCGTCTCCGGGGTGGTCACGGGGCGGGCCGGGGCGGTGAAGTCGGCGGTGGCCAGCAGCGCGTCCAGGCGGCGGCCAAGTGCCTCGGGCAGCACCCGGCGCACCTTGGCGGCGGCGCTCTCCGTCGCCGCGACGGACGTGGTCACCAGCCCGGCCCGGCGGCCGGCGACCAGGCCGAGCAGCACGGCCAGCGCCTCCTCGTCGGTGAGCATCAGCGGCGGCATCCGGTAGCCGGGGGCGAGCCGGTAGCCGCCGTACCGGCCGCGCACCGACCGGACCGGGACGTCCAGGTCGATCAGGTGGTCGACATAGCGCCGGACGGTGCGCTCGTCCACGCCGAGCCGGTCGGCCAGGTCGGCGACGGTGCGGGTGCCGCCGGTCTGAAGGATCTCCAGCAGGGCGAGCACTCGGGCGGTCGGTCGGGTCATGCCCGGAAGTCTCCCGCTTATACCGGGCGGATCCTGTCCGGTATCCCTCCTAGCGTGTGGGCCATGGCAACCTACGTACTGCTCCCCGGGCTCTGGCTCGGGGCCTGGGCCTGGCGCCCGGTGACAGCCGAGCTGCGCCGCCGCGGGCACGACGTCCACCCGCTCAGCCTGACCGGCATGGCCGAGCGCGCGCACCTGGCCCGGCCCGACACCGACCTGGAGACGCACATCACCGATGTGCTCAACCTGATCCGCTACGAGGACCTGCACGATGTGGTGCTGGTCGGGCACAGCTACGCCGGTTCGGTGGTGATC
Source organism: Streptomyces sp. NPDC059679 (assembly GCF_042734105.1). Classification (NCBI taxonomy): domain Bacteria; kingdom Bacillati; phylum Actinomycetota; class Actinomycetes; order Kitasatosporales; family Streptomycetaceae; genus Streptomyces; species Streptomyces sp. NPDC059679. The sequence continues at coordinate 20,377 of NZ_JBHWES010000047.1, forward strand.
CCGAGCGTGGCGGACCGGATGCCGGAACGGATCGGCCGGCTGGTGTTCATCGACAGCGGGCCGCTGCCGGACGGGATGTCCCAAGCGCAGTTCTCCCCACCGGAGGACCAGGCGCGCAACGCCGAACTGGTACGCACGGCGGGGCACGGCCGGCAGCTGCCACCGCCGCCATGGGAGGAGCTGGCCGCCAAGGCGCCCGAGCCGCCCGCGCTCCCCGACGGCACGTACGAGCGCCTGACGCGGCTGTCAACGCCACAGCCCTGGGCCACCGTCACCACCCCGGTCCGGCTGACCGGCGCCTGGGAGAAGCTGCCGCGGCTGCACATACTGTGCAGCTTCGGGATCGAACAGGTCCACGCGATGGCCGCCACCGTCCCCGCCTTCCGGCACATGGCGGACGACGGCTGGACCCACCGGGACCTGCCCGGCTGGCACTGGCCGATGTTCGACCAGCCCGGCGAGCTGGCGGCGATCCTGGACGAGGCTGCCGCGGCTGCCGCGGCGCACTGAAGCGCGGAAGCGGCCGTGTGCCGGGACGGTGGGCGGTAGCGTTCCTCCGACTGCGAACGATCTTTCATCCCGCCTCGGAGCAGCCATGAGTGACGCTTACTCCCCCGTCCCGGAACTCAACCGCCTCAAGGAGTTCGACGAGCGCATCGGAAACCATTACTACGCCACCGGCTTCGAACTCCTCGACTTCGACAAACTCGACGCCGCCGGGGGCTACTCGGACGAGCAGGAGTTCGTCGACAGCTTCCTCTGCTTCGCCTACGCCAACCACTCCGGTTCGCTCTATGCGCTCTGGCGCACAGACGATCGCGAGGACCTGGCCACCGTGCCCGTGGTGGTCTTCGGCGACGAGGGCGGAATCGGCATCGTCGCCAAAGACCTCCGGGACCTGTTCCGGCAACTCGGCTGCGACTGGCCGCAGTGGCCTTCCTGGGGCGGAGCCCAGTTCATGAAGCCCGACCCGGACGACGAGCCCAGCCCGCGCCACGAGGAGTACGTCGCCTGGCTGCACGACACCTTCGGTCTCACCCCGCCGGACAACCCCGGCGACCTCCTGGATCTCGCCAGGCGTGAGTTCGGCGCGCAGCTGGAGAGCTGGGTCGACCGCTTCTACCAGGAGGAGGACTGACCAGCGGCGGCGCGGCGACCGCCCGGTCAGCTCCCGGTCCTGCTACAGCACCCAGCTGTTTGGTCACAGCTCGGTGGGGTCCCTCCACCAGACGAACACCTCAGTGCTCGGCCGGCGTTCGGAGAACCGGCCCGACGGGGAGCCCTCGCGCAGCAGCCGACGCAGATCCGCCTCGAAGCCGTCGCGGCGCGGACCGAACAGATGCGGAGCGGAGAACGACATGGAGAACACCCCCGCGACCGCGTCGTCCCACGTCCGCACCAGCGCCTGCCCGCCGGGGACGACAAGGCGCTGAGGGCCGGCGAATCCCGCCCGGGCGAACACCGCCGCCTCACCGCCGGGCGTCCCCTGCGGCAGCAGCCCCTGGCCGGCCCGTCGGACCGGCCCCAGATAGCGCCTGACCAGATCGTCCATCGCGGCGTAGGGCACGGGCGGGTGGGGAAGGCCGTCGGTGGTCCGGGGCTCGTTCTTCACGTCCGAGATGTGTACGAGCGCCCCGCCGGGGCGGAGCATGCCCCTGATGGTTGCCGCCACCAGGTCGCGATCCATCCAGTGGAAGGACTGGCCGAAGGTCGCGACGTTGAAGGTGCCGAGATCCGCGGGCAGTTCCTCGGCTCGGGCCCGCACCCACCGCGTCTTGTCGGCGACTCCCGCCAGCGCGGCCTCGCGCCCGGCTTCGTCGATCATCCCGCTGTCCGGGTCCAGGCCGACGACCTCATGGAACAGCCGCGCCAGGCCCAGGGCGAGGATTCCTGGGCCGCATCCCACATCGATGAGGCGCCCTCGCCCGTCGAGTCGCAGGGCGTCGGCGAGCGCGTCCGCCAGCCCGGGTGCGTACGGGAGCCTCCCTCGCTGGTAGTAGGCGGCCGTGCCCGAGAACAGCGTGTCGTCCCACTTCCAGCCCGCGACCATGCCCTCACCCTTACGTTTCGCGGAGAACGAAGGACAGAGAACAGGAATACCTGTCTACTCGGCACCCGGTTTTCTGTGACTCAGCCCTCGAAGCCCTTGTCGCTCAGGATCTTGTCGATGCGGGCGCGGTGCGCCGCCTCCCAGGCGTCGAGGGATTCGTCGGCCTCCTTGGCCAACTTCGCCCGCGCGGCGCGCAACACCTCGTCCTGTCGGGCGTGGGGAGTGACCACGATGCCCTCCTCGTCGGCCACCACGATGTCACCGGCGTTGACGTCGACGCCGCCGCACCGCACCTGGACATTGAGCGGCTGAGCCGCCGCCTTGGTGCCCGGGATGGGGATGCCCCCCCTGGCGAAGACGGGGAAGCCCATCTCGCGCACCTCGCCGATGTCGCGTATCACTCCGTCGAGCACGAACGCCGCGATGCCGCGGCGCTGCGCGACGGCGCAGACGTTTCCTCCGGCGAGGGCGTAGTCCACGTCTCCCGACTCGACGACGATGACCGAGCCGGGCTGGGCACGGTGGATGGCCGCGTGGAGCATGAGGTTGTCGCCGGGAGGGCACCGCACGGTGAACGCGGGGCCGGCGACGCGCGGCGTCGGGGACCAGAGCGGGCGGATGCCGATGTCCATGACCTGGCCGCGGCCCAGGATGTCGGCGAGGGTGGTCGGGGGGATGTTCTCGAAGCCGGTGGCATCGGTCATGGTCTGCCTTCTTCCATCTTCCATCTGCTGCCATGGACGAGGGGGTCCGGCGGACCACCCTCGCCCATGATCGCCCATGGCGGTGGCTACCTGACGGTGGTCAACGGACCGGCTCGTTGTGCCGCTCGAAGCCCGGCAGGGACGGGGGGACGGCGAGCGCTCCGTCGCTCCAGCTGACCTGGTAGCGGGCGGTGCCGCCCGAGGGGCAGCAGTTCGGATCGCTGTCGTTGTAGATGGGGCGGGCGAGCGTCACCGACTTGCCGTCCTGCGCTTCGACCGCCATCGCCCCTGGTCCGCTCGCCTGGCCCACGAACCGGTTTCCGTGGAAGAAGAACACGGCCGCGCAGTTTCCGTCGTAGCTGCCCGTACACATGCCCCTGACGGCGCGGAGCGGGCCGGGGAGAGCGCCGAGCGCATCGGCCGTGAGGTCGGGGGTGTGGCTGGTGTTCTCGATGAGCCTCAGAGCGGCCGTAGCGTCCAACTGGTCCTGTTCAGCCGCCGGTTGCGCGGCACAGCCGACGAAGGTCATCAGCGCGGCCGGGGGCTTCATCCCGCGGAGCCTGCCGCAGTCACGGAGCCAGTCGGGGTCGTACGGGTCGTCCATGAGGGGCAGCAGATGGACGGCGGGGTAGAAGTGGCGGGCGTTGCGCTTGAAGACGCTGATCGTCACGGAGTCCGAGGCCGGTTCGTCGGACCAGACGACGGCCGCCCACCCGGGCCAGCACTTCGTTTCGCCCAGATACGCTTCCGTGTCGTACTTGGCGACGGCCTCGAGCTCCTTCTTCATCCACGCCCGGGAGGGGCAGGCCACCGCCTTGTCGGGGTCGGCCTTCTTCGCCTTGGCCTTGGCCTTGACTTCGCCCGGGGCGGACTCCCAGAGCGTACGCGGTTTGGTCACGGGAAACCCCACGTTGATGTCACGACCTCCGGGGGGTATACCGAGCAGGAGACCCGCATCACCAGGTTTGATACTGGCCCCGACCACTAGCTCCTGAAAGTGTCTGACCTTGGCTGAGTCGTTCTTGACATCGATCTTTCCTTCGACAGGCCAGGCGTAGTCGACATAGACGGAGCCGACCAAGAAGTCGATGACGGGGCTCACCTTGAGTTTTACGCGAGCGCCGATCTTCGCCTTCGCCATGAGATCGGCTACCCCGACCAGCTTGGCCGTGGCCTTCGGAGGCCAGCCGGTGGCGTCGGCCGTAGGCTTCCGGGTCAGGCTCAGCCGCGCATTTCCCTGAAGGTCCACGGGACTCTCGATTTCCAGCTTCGCTCCGATCGATCCCTTGACCTTCACATTGAGAAACGCAACCAGTTCGGGATCCAGGGTGAAAGGCCCGACCCTGAGAAGCTTCACGGGTATGGAGCGCAGGGTCAGCGCGGGAAACTCTTGGTCGTAGATGCACTGTGCGCCCGCCGGAGTACCGACCGTCAGCTTGTACTTCTGCTGCATCTGGAGGTCCACCTTGCTCCAGACGCCCTCCCGCTTGTTCCACCCGAACGTCGAGCCTGCCATGCCGAATTGCATCTGGCTGTGCTCGAATCTGATGAGCGGCATCCCGTTCCCGCATTTCAGATTCTGGGCGAACTTCCCTTTCCCCTGCCAGGTGTCCACCCTGATGGAGAGCTCGGACTGGCTATCGGGCTCGGGGCTGGAGGAGGCGGCCGCAGCAGGCATCTGATAGGCCGCCGGCTGCATCGCGTCCTTCGTCTCGCTCGAGGTGTCCTCGACCCGCAGCACCGCCTTGGGCATCGCCTGCTGAAGCGTGGCGTCCTTGGTCCTGACGACGATCCGGTCCTTCTCCCGGGTCACCCGGCGCACCTCGCGCACCAGCCCCTGCGGCGTCCGCCCGCTCTCCGGCGCGACGATGAAAGCGCCCTTCTTCAGCTTGCGCGCCGTCGCCGAGTCCGCGGCGAAGACCATCTCCGACTTGCCGGGGCGCTTGAGGAGTCCGGAGTCGGCGGAGTCCGGGGCATTCAGGACCGTCGTCTTCTCCGAGAGGGCCACGGCGTAATCGATCACCGCCCGCTCGGTCTCGCCACTGCTCACCGTCCAGGTCGTGGCCTCGTCCGCCGTGTAGTAGATATTTCCCTTCGCATGGCCGGCCTTCGCCGTGATGCGGTAGTCACCGGGCTTGACGGAGAACGTCTTGTCGGTCGTCAGCTCTTCACTGAAACCGTTCGCCCCGCTGATATGGAGGGTGAAACGTGCCTTGGCGGGAAGGCCCGTGACCTTGACTGCCAGTTTTCCCGGCCGGTTGGCCGCCATCTGCCACGCGGTGAGCAGGCCGGCGGAGACGGCCAGCGCGATCCCGGCCGACAGCAAGATACGCAACGACCGCCTGCGCGGCCACCATTTCGACATTCGATGCCCCCGATGTGTTCTGCTCGCGCGCCCGCTACTGGAAATCGCCGGTCTGGAAGTTACCGCGGAGCACGAAGTCGTCCCCCACCCCCTGCGGTAGCGGCCCCAACTCCTCCGGCTGCCCGGGCGACGTCAAGCCGGCCCGATACAGCTTTATGCCGCCGTCGTCCAGAGTGTCTTCCGATGCGATGTAGAGATATTGACGATCCGCGGACATGGCCACGGAAAGAATCGTGTTATCCGTCTCGGGGGCGATCCCCGCCTTCACCTCGGCCTCCAGCGGGCCGTCAAGCTTCTTTCCCAGCTCGCTCGCGTCAGCCCGGACGGAGAAGAAGGTGTCGGACGCCCCCTCGCAGAGGATGTCGTCGGCGTTGATCCAGGCCACGGGGTCACAGTCGCGCACTTCGTCGCCGTCGCGCACGACCATCTGGTCGGTGGGGTCGCCGAAGGCCGTGTCGTCGTCGAGCCGGTCCATGTGGGGTGCCAGGAGATCGACGTCGAACCCGTCATACGAGTCGATGCCGTCGATGATGGTGCCGGGAGAGACAGCGAACTTCCCGCTCGGATGAATGAGGCGCGGACAGGTGACGGCCGCCGAGTTCACCGGGCGGTAGAAGCCGTCCTTCCCGGATCGCTCGTCATGGCAGGCCTTGCTGATCGGGTGCCGGGAGAGGCTGCCGTTCTCATCCGCCGAGTAGTACACCTGCTCGTCCCGAAGGAACCACAGCGATCCGTCCGGGGCGAATCCAGGGAACTCGTCGGAGTGCTTCTCCGGGCTGTAGCCCCCTTTCCGCGCGGCCTCGGTGATGTCCGTGAACTCCCCCGTGGCCAGGTCAAGCCACCCCACATGCGACGACGTGAGGGCGCCCGCCTCGTCCGTGACCACCTCGACCGCGACGCGCCGGCCGTCCGGCGAGACCGGGCTGACCCCCAGGTCCGCCGCGCTCTTGCCGTACTGCCGCTTCCCGCAGAGGCTGCGTACGAACGCCCGGTCCGCGTCCCCCTCCTCGGCGATCTCGGCGAGCCGGGACAACAGCGGCTCCTCGGAGTACGTGGCGACCCGCTTGCTGAACGTGTCGTCGAAGGCCGCGACGTGCTCACCCTTGCCGTCCCCGTCATCCCAGCACATCACCGGCCCGGTGGCCGAAGCCACACGGGAGAGGTCCCTCATCGCCCCGGCGAGCCCGGAACCCGCCGCATCCCCGGAATCCCCCGCATCCCCCGAATCCGCCGCACCCGCCCCGGACTTGCGCCCGCCGCCGTCCGAGACGCCGGATCGCCCGCCGTCCTTCCCCGAGTCGCCGGACGCGCCGCACGCGGTCACGCCTCCCACCGCGAGAACGGTCGCCGCCGCCACCGCGGCCACATATGCCTTACGCACTCAGCTCTCCGCCTTCCCCCAAGCGTGACTGCCCTTAGAAGCGAGAATAGTATTAACCATGCGATGCACCTTCACGGCAAGTCGGCTGCCCAGTACGCCCGGCAGCCGATGAAGGATCATTGGGGCGCACCCGACCACGACAAGGAGGCGACGGTGTCCGGCACAGACGGAGACGGGGGCGGAGGCGAGCGCATGGCAGGGCTGACCCGGCGGGAGCGGCTACGCGCAGAGCTCGAGCGCGACGCCAAGGCCGCCGCACGCCGGATCACCGCCGCGGAGGGCGTCGAAGGTCTCACCGTGGCCGCCGTGGCCCGCAGCGTCGGCGTGACCTCGCCCGCCCTCTACCGCTACTTCGAGGGCAGGAACGGACTCATCCGCGCCGTCTACGACGATGTGATGGCGGAGTTCATGCAGGTGGTCGCGGCGGCGGTGGAACGGCAGGACCCCGACGACATCAGCGCCCGGCTGCACGCCGCCACCCGGGCGGTATTCGACTGGTCAGTGGGCAATCCGGCGGAGTTCAACCTGCTCATGGGCGCCGCCTACCCCATGGCGGCCGCCGCGTCCGCCGACGACATCCCGCACGCCATATTGCGTGAGCTGGGCGGGATGTACGGGCAGCTCTTCACCCGGCTGTGGCGCGAGCGGCAACTCGCCCACCCGTCCGACGACGAGATCGACCCGGTCCTGGCGCGGCAGTTGCGGACGTACCGCGAGGCCATGGGCATCGAAGTCCCCATCGGTGTCGCGCTCCTGATGATCACCTGCTGGCGCCAGATCTACGGCATGCTCTGTCTGGCCGTCTACAGCCACATGTCCTACGCCCTGGACGACCCGGTGCCGCTGTTCGAGGACATGATGGACCGTCTCCTCGGCATCCTCGGCCTCACCCGCAGTCCTCGCCTGGTGATCTGAGAAGCGGTGATCTGAGGAGCGCCGCCGCGCCCGTCCGTACGGCGGCCCAGTCGGTGGCGTACGCATACCGCCGCGCCCGCTCCAGCCACCCCGCCCGGTCCCGGTGCTCGCGGCGCAGCCGCTCCAGGTCGAGCTCGGCCCCCGGCGGCGGCCCCGCCGCCTCCAACTCGCCGATCCGCAGCTCCATCGCCTCCAGCAGCGCACGGTCGAGCTCGGCCACGGCGGCGACGAAGGCGCTGGTCGGCACGGTCACCAGGCCCGTGGCCGGGCCGGCGAACTCGATCTCCTTCTCGGGGTCGGGCTGGTGCGCCCAGCTGACGTTCACAACGTCCTCCCCCGCGACCGTCCGCCAGCAGCGGATGTACGGCTCGACGCGCAGATATCCCATGTTCAGGGTGCGATCGCCGTACCACCCGGCCGCGGCGTCGACCTCCGGGGTGTCCTCCCAGCACCAGTCGGAGGAGTCACAGGCCACGAAGTCGGCCAGGTCCTCGGGCACCGGCTCAAGCGCCGCCGGCAGCAGCGCGAGCAGGTCCTCCCACAGCCGGACCACGTAGTAGTCCACATACGGATGCGCCGGGCCGACGCCCCCGCCGCCCCCTCCGCCCCGCAGCCGCCGCACCGTGCGCTCCGAGTAGCGCAGCAGTTCATGCTCGCCGAGGTCGATGGCGTACCAGCCGTCGGTCAGCCCGAACCAGTGCAGTACGGGGTGCTCGGGCCGCCCCCACGGCCGTACCTCGGCCAAGGGGGTCAGGCCGAAACGGAACCGGATCATGGGAAGAGTATGGGCCCGCACCGGAGCCCGCCCCCAGGGCCCGACCGCCGTGGAACGCCCCGGTTCGGCGCCGGATAAGGTATCCGTGAAAACTTCATCCGCGTCCGATCGGGGGAAGCCGGTGAGAACCCGGCGCTGACCCGCAACCGTGAGTACGGGCTGTGTGCCGCAGAGCGTACGAGCCGGAGCACCTGATCTGGCGCACCGCAGGCTCCCGCCGTCGGCCCGTCCGGCGGCGGCACCGTCGAGGTATGCGGAGCTGAGCCCGGTGTCATCGCGTTCGTACGTCCCTCGGCGTGCGGGGTGGGCGGCCGTGCGTGGCCGCGTACCGATGTCCAGCCACCGCCGAGACCATCGACCGAGAGGCACCCGTCGCCATGAACGTACGCCGCAGCGCCACGGCTCTGGCCGCCCTGGCCGCCCTGTGCACGGCCGCCGCCCCCGCCGCGTTCGCCGACGCCTCGCCCTCCCCCAAACCGTCCGGCGGCTCGGCGGCGCTGCCCAAGGGGCTGTACGGCACCAAGGACCCCAAGTTCGACGGGGTGTGGCGGCAGTCACTCGCGCTGCTCGCCCAGGACGCGGTCGGGGTCACCCCGGCGAGGTCGGCCATCGACTGGCTGGCCGGGCAGCAGTGCGAGGACGGCGGCTTCGCCGCGTACCGGGCGGACGCCTCCGCGGCCTGCGACCCGAAGAAGGGCGAGTTCACCGACGCGACCGCGGCGGCGGTACAGGCTCTGGCCGCTGTCGGTGGGCGCAGCGCCTCGGTCGAGAAGGGCATCGGCTGGCTGAAGAAGCACCAGAACGACGACGGCGGCTGGGGCCTGAACCCGGGCAGCCCGAGCGACGCCAACTCCACCTCCGCCGCAGTCGGCGCCTTCGCCGCCACCGGCCAGGACCCGAAGCAGGTGAAGTCGGCCAAGGGCGGCAAGACGCCGTACGACGTGCTGCTGGGCCTCCAGCTGGGGTGTGATGCGAAGGAGGGGCAGCGCGGGGCGTTCGCGTATACGGCAGACAAGGGCAAGCTCGTCGCCAACGACCTGGCGACCGCGGCCGCCGCGCTGGCCACCGAGGGCAAGGGCTTCGTCTTCGAACCGGCCGGCAAGGACGCCGGCAAGGCCCCGAAGCCGCTGGACTGCGGCGCGGGCAAGGGCGGCGGCGAACCGGCCGGGGCCGACGGGGCGGCCGAGGCCGCGCAGGCCGCCGCCGCGTATCTGTCGGAGACCATGGCCGGGCACGGCAACCACCTGCTGTCCGCCATGCCCGGCGCCAAGGCCCAGCCCGACTTCGGCAGCACGGCGGACGCGATCGTCGCGCTGGCCGCCGGGGAGCACAGCGCGACCGCGGCCAAGCCCCTGCAGTGGCTGCAGAGCGAGAAGAGCGGCGCGCTGGCGTGGGCGAAGGGCGACCCGGGCGCCCTGGGCAAGCTGGTCCTGGCGGCACACGCGGCCGGTGCGGACCCGCGCAGCTTCGGCGGCGTGGACCTCGTCCAGCAGCTGAACGCCACGGGCCCGAAGCCGGAGTCGGTCTCGGCGTCCGGGTCGGAGTCGGGCAAGGACTCGGACTCCGACTCCGGTAAGGATGAGGACAAGAAGAGCGACGACGAGGGGGGCATCGGCGGCGTCTGGTGGACGGTCGGCGTCTTCATGGTGGCCGGTATCGGCATCGGCTTCCTGCTGAGCGGCCGGAAGAAGCAGCAGCTCTGATGGGCCGGCGCGCCGCCCTCGTCTGCGCCGTGCTCCTGTCCGCGCTGGTGTCCGTGGTCACGCTCGGCGCCTCGCCCGCGCAGGCCGCGGGCTACCGCTACTGGTCGTTCTGGCAGCGGGAGCGGGGCGCCGGCGGCTGGACGTACGCCACGCAGGGGCCCGCCACGGCCCGGCCGGGCGACGGCGACATGATCGGGTTCCGGTTCGCGGTGAGCGAGGACTCCGGGGACGCCACCCAGCCGCGCGACTCGGCCGGCTTCAAGACGGTCTGTGCGCACACCCCGGCGAAGGACGGCACCAAACGCGTCGCGGTGGTCCTGGACTTCGGCACGGCCGCCGACGCCCCCGACCACCGCACCCCGCCCGAGCCCCGTACGGAGTGCGCGCGGGTCGGCCAGGACGCGAGCGCCGGGGACGCGCTGGCGGCCGTCGCCAAACCGCTGCGCTACAACTCCTCCGCCCTGCTGTGCGCCATCGCCGGCTACCCCGCCAGGGGCTGCGGCGAACAGGTCGACGCCACCAGCGGCGGCAGTAGTAGTAGTAGTGGCGGGGACGGCGGGCAGGGCGGCGGAGGCGGCCCGTCGGCCGGTCTTGTCGGCGGTCTGGCCGCCGTGGTCGCGCTGGGGGCCGCCGCCGTATGGCAGGCGCGCCGCCACCACCGGCGATGAGCGGCACCGACCGGGCCGCCGTCACCGGACATCCGCGCACCGCCGGGCACCCGGGCACCGCCGGACGCCCAGGCGCCGCCGGACATCCGGGCACCGCGCGCGGCGCGCTGCACGCCGGGGCCTGGTGGCTGTGGGCCCTCGGGCTGGCCACGGCCGCCTCCCGGACCACCAATCCGCTGCTGCTGGGGCTGCTCGTCGCCGTCGCGGGCTATGTGGTCGCCGCGCGCCGTACGGACGCGCCGTGGGCGCGCTCGTACGGCGCGTTCCTCAAGCTGGGTCTTGTGGTGCTGGCGATCCGGCTGTGCTTCGCGGTCCTCCTCGGCTCGCCGATCCCCGGTACGCACGTACTGGTCACGCTCCCCGAAGTCCCGCTCCCCGACTGGGCGCAGGGCGTTCGGATCGGCGGCCGGGTCACCGCCGAGGGGCTGACCTTCGCGCTGTACGACGGGCTGAAGCTGGCCACCCTCCTGATCTGCGTCGGCGCGGCGAACGCGCTCGCCAACCCCGCCCGGCTGCTCAAGTCCCTGCCCGGCGCGCTGTACGAGGCGGGCGTCGCGGTCGTCGTCGCGATGTCCTTCGCCCCGAACCTGGTCTCCGACGTCCAGCGGCTGCGCGCCGCCCGCCGGCTGCGCGGCCGCCCCGACCGCGGGGTACGCGCCCTGCTGCAGGTCGGGCTGCCGGTCCTGGAGGGCGCGTTGGAGCGTTCGGTGGCGCTCGCTGCCGCGATGGACGCGCGCGGCTACGGCCGCACCGCCCACGTCCCGCCCGCCGTCGCCCGCGCCACCGCCGTCCTCACCCTCGGCGGGCTGCTCGGCGTCTGCGCCGGTACGTACGGGCTGCTGGCGGCGCAGGGCGCGGGCTTCGGCCTGCCGGTGCTGCTCGCCGGGCTCGCCGCCGCGCTCGCCGGGCTGTGGCTGGGCGGCCGCCGTTCGGTGCGCAGCCGCTACCGGCCGGACCGGTGGGGCGCGCGGGCGTGGCTGGTGTCGGGGTCGGGGGTGGCGGTCGCGGGCCTGATGATCTGGGCCGCCTCGTACGCCCCACAGGCCCTGAACCCGCCCGCCGTTCCGCTCACCGCGCCCGTACTGCCGCTGTGGCCCGCGGCCGGGGTGCTGGTCGGGCTGCTCCCGGCGGTCGTGGCCCCGGCGCCGGGACCGGGGCCGGGACCGGGGCCGGGACCGGGACCGGGGCCGGGGCCGGGGCCGGGACCGGGGCCGGCAGTGCCCACAGCCCGGAAGACCATTCAGCCCCAGAAGACCACTCGGCAGACCAGTGAGGACACCGGTAAGGAGGCCACACGGTGATCCGCTTCGAGCAGGTGTCCGTCACCTACGACAACGCGGCGCGACCCGCCCTCCAGGGCGTGGATCTGACCGTTCCGGAGGGGGAGCTGTGTCTGCTCGTCGGCCCCTCGGGAGTCGGCAAGTCGACTCTCCTGGGCGCCGTCTCCGGTCTGGTGCCGCACTTCACGGGCGGCACGCTGCGCGGGCGGGTCATCGTGGCGGGCCGGGACACCCGGACCCACAAGCCGCGCGAACTGGCCGATGTCGTGGGCACGGTGGGCCAGGACCCGCTGGCCCACTTCGTCACGGACACCGTCGAGGACGAACTCGCGTACGGCATGGAGTCGCTGGGCGTCCCCCCGGACACCATGCGCCGCCGGGTCGAGGAGACCCTGGACCTGCTCGGCCTCGCCGCGCTGCGCGACCGGCCCATCGCGACGCTCTCCGGCGGACAGCGGCAGCGGGTCGCCATCGGCTCGGTGCTCACCACGCACCCGCGCGTCCTGGTCCTCGACGAGCCGACGTCGGCGCTTGACCCCGCGGCGGCCGAGGAGGTCCTGGCGGTGCTGCAGCGGCTCGTACACGACCTCGGCACCACCGTGCTGATGGCCGAACACCGCCTGGAGCGGGTGGTCCAGTACGCGGATCAGCTGATCCTGCTGCCCTCCCCCGGCGAGGCCCCCGTCGTCGGGGACCCGGCCGAGGTGATGGCGGTCTCGCCCGTCCAGCCGCCCGTGGTCGAGCTCGGCCGCCTCGCGGGCTGGACCCCCCTCCCGCTGTCCATACGGGACGCCCGCCGCAAGGCGGCCCCGCTGCGGGAGCGGCTGACACCACTCACACCGCTCACGCCGCTCGCACCGGGCGAAGATCCGCACGAGGGAGGCGGTGGGCCCGTCGCCGAGGCGGGGCGGCTGGCCGTACGCCGCGGTCGAACCGAGGCGCTGCGCGGCGTGGACCTGACGGTGCGGCCGGGCGAGACGGTGGCGCTGATGGGCCGCAACGGGGCGGGAAAGTCGACCTTGCTGTCCACGCTGGTGGGGATGCACACGCCCGCCTCTGGTTCGGTACGCGTCGGGGGCGGCGAAGGTGGCGGGCGTGGCCGGGGTGGCGGTGGCCGGGGCGTCGACAGCCGCGGCGTCGTACCGCACCGCACCCGGCCCGCCGAACTGCTGCGCCACGTCGGCCTCGTACCGCAGGAGCCGCGCGACCTGCTCTACGCCGACACCGTCGCGGCGGAGTGCGCGGCGGCCGACCGCGACGCGGGCGCGGCCCCGGGCAGCTGCCGCGAGCTGGTCGGCCGCCTGCTGCCCGGCGTGGCGGACTCGGCGCACCCCCGCGATCTGTCCGAGGGCCAGCGGCTGGCGCTCGCGCTGTCGGTCGTCCTCACCGCGCGCCCGCCGCTGCTCCTGCTCGACGAGCCGACCCGCGGACTGGACTATGCGGCGAAGGCGCGCCTGGTCGAGATCCTGCGCGCCCTGGCCGCCGACGGCCACGCGACCGTCCTGGCCACGCACGACGTGGAGCTGGCCGCCGAACTCGCCCACCGGGTGGTGATCCTGGCCGACGGCGAGGTCGTGGCCGACGGCCCGACGGCGGAGGTGGTGGTGTCCTCCCCCGCGTTCGCCCCGCAGGTCGCCAAGGTGCTGGCCCCGCTGCCGTGGCTGACGGTCCGGCAGGTACGGCGGGCCTTGGCGGACCAGGAGCGGGCCACATGACGCCGGGTGGCGGCGTCGGTACGGAGCAGAACGAGCCGGGTAAAGCCCCCGGCACCCGCCAGGTCCGCGCGGTCCGCCTCGGCCCCCGCTCCGTCGCCGCCCTCGCCCTCGTCTCCGCGATCGGCGTCGCCGCGTTCGGCTGGCCGCTGCTGGCCGACTCCGCCTCCGGACTGGCCCACTCCGCCGACGCGCCATGGCTGTTCGCCGCTCTGCTGCCACTGCTGCTGGCCGTCGTCGTGGCGACGATCGCCGACACCGGTCTCGACTCCAAGGCCGTCGCGATGCTGGGGGTACTGGCCGCCGCCGGGGCCGCCCTGCGGCCGCTGGGCGCGGGGACGGCGGGCATCGAGCCGATGTTCTTCCTGATGGTGTTGTCGGGGCGGGTGCTGGGCCCCGGGTTCGGCTTCGTACTCGGCGCGGTGTCGATGTTCGCCTCCGCGCTGCTGACGGGCGGGGTCGGGCCGTGGATGCCGTTCCAGATGCTGTCCATGGGGTGGGTGGGCATGGGCGCGGGCCTGCTGCCGGGGGCGGATCGGTTGCGCGGGCGCGGGGAGCTGTTCCTGCTCGCCGGGTACGGAGCGGTCGCGTCCGTCCTGTACGGCACGGTGATGAACCTGCAGGGCTGGCCCTACATCGCGGGGATGGCTTCGGGCGTGTCGTTCGTACCGGGCGATCCGCTGTCGCACAACCTGGCCCGCTTCGTCGCGTACTGCCTGGCGACGTCCCTCGGCTGGGACCTCCCGCGCGCGGTGGTCACGGTGGTGCTCACCCTCACCCTCGGCCGTACGGTCCTCAGGGCCCTGCGCCGTGCGACCCGCCGGGCGGCCTTCGACGCGCCGGTCGCCTTCAAGGAGCCGTGAAGCCGCGAACGGGCGGTACCGACGAGCGTGCATCGGTACCGCCCGCGACTTCCGGGAGCGGCTAGCCCTGGTGGTACACGTTCACCGACCAGTCAGCGATCCACTTCCCGTCCCCGTACTGCAGATTGGCCGCGCACTTGTAGGTGTTGCCGTCGCAGTTGAGCGCTGTGACCGGCACCGGCGCGGCGACGGCCGCCGGGGCCAGGGCGGATGTGGTCATGAGCAGGGCTCCGAGCCCCAGAAACGTACCGGTGAGCATGCGGCGAGCTGACATGTTCGTCGCTCCCCTTCGACTCGGTCGGCGTTGACCGAGGCGTAAGGAAGCAGACGACCCTCGCGACCGGCTCGAGCCCGGGCGACTGCCGTTCTGACCGGCGGAGCTATCCGCCGAGCGCGGCGACGAGGTCCGGCAGCCGGTCGGTGGCCGCGGCCACGCCGAGTCCGTCCATGTAGTCGCGGGTGTGGACGATCAGACCGTCCCGGACCCGGATCACCAGGATCCCCGGGACGGTGACGGGGCGGCCGGTTGGCGCCAGCGCCCCGACCACGGTCTGCTCGACGACGACCGTGCCCGCCTCCGCGGTCTCGTGGATCGCCACATCGCGGATCGCCTCGGGCTCCACGGGGGTCGCGCCCCACATCGCCCGGTAGCCAGCCCGGATCTCCTCGCGCCCGTTGAAGCAGGTGGGCAGTCCGGGGAACAGGAACGGGAACTCATGGCGGGCGTCGACCGCGTACAGGTCGGCGAGGTCGTCCGCGGACTTGTTCAGCATCGCGCGGTGGAAGCGCTCGACGATGTCATGTAGCGCGGCGGCGGTGGTTTCGGGCATGACGATGCGCTCCGTTCACTCATGCGTTTCACTCAACATGCGTTGACTCAACGAGTGTAGAGCGAGCGCGCCCTCGGTCAACAGCTGTAGAGCGATCGGTAGAGTCGGGGATATGACCGCAGCAGCCGGACCCACCCGCGCCGAGCGCCGCCGCAACACCGAGCAGCGCATCCTCGCCGCCGCCCGCGAGCTGTTCGCCGAGCGCGGCTTCGAGCGCACCACGATCCGCGCGGTCGCCTCGGCGGCGCGGGTCGACCCCGCACTGGTCATGCAGTACTTCGGCTCGAAGCAGGAGCTGTTTTCCCAGGCCGTACGGATCTCGGTCGCGGGGGCGGAGGACCGGCCGCGGACCGGCGGCCCCGAGGCGCTGACGGACTCGCTGCTGGCCTCGCTCGGGATGAAGATCGGCGGGCTCCCGGAGGCCTCGCTGGCGATGCTGCGCTCCATGCTCACCCACCCGGAGGCGGCGGAGGCGGCCCGCACCGCCCTCGACCATCAGATCACCGATCTCGCGGCCGCCATCTCAGCCGGGCACGAGGGCGAGCATCAAGACGGGCACCACCAGGCCGAGGACGCCCGGCTGCGTGCCGCACTGGCCGTCGCCACCATGGTCGGGGTGACCATCGGCCATCAGCTGCTCGGCATCGACGATCTGCGCCGCGCCTCCCCGGAGGAGGTCGCCGCCGCCCTGCGGCCCGCCCTGCACGCCCTGGTCACAGGCGCCGAATGAGCGTCGGTCACAGGCGCTGAATGATCGTCCCGGTGGCCAGCGCGCCACCCGCGCACATCGTGATCAGCGCGAACTCCTTGTCCGCCCGCTCCAGTTCATGCAGCGCCGTGGTGATCAGCCGGGCGCCGGTGGCCCCCACCGGGTGCCCCAGCGCTATCGCGCCGCCGTTGACGTTCACCTTCTCCAAGTCCTGTTCGAAGACCTGCGCCCATGACAACACCACCGACGCGAACGCCTCGTTGATCTCGACGACGTCGATGTCCTTGAGCGTCATCCCCGCCTTGCCGAGCACCGCACGCGTCGCGTCGATCGGCCCGTCCAGGTGGTAGTGCGGATCGGCGCCGACCAGCGCCTGGGCGACGATCCGCGCGCGCGGCTTGAGCTTGAGCGCCCGCGCCATGCGCTTGGACGCCCACATCACCGCCGCCGCCCCGTCGGAGATCTGGGAGGAGTTGCCCGCGGTGTGCACGGCGGTCGGCATCACCGGCTTGAGCCCGCCGAGCGCTTCCATGCTGGTGTCGCGCAGCCCCTCGTCGCGGTCGACGAGCCGCCACATGCCCTGCCCGGCCGCCTGTTCGTCCTCGGTCGTCGGCACCTGCACCGCGAAGGTCTCGCGCTTGAAGCGCTCCTCCGCCCACGCCCGGGCGGCCCGCTCCTGCGAGAGGAGGCCGAGGGCGTCCACCTTCTCCCGGGTGAGCCCGCGGCGGCGCGCGATCCGCTCCGCTGCCTCGAACTGGTTGGGCAGATCGACGTTCCACTCGTCCGGAAACGGCTTACCGGGCCCGTGCTTGGAGCCGCTGCCGAGCGGCACCCGCGACATGGCCTCGACGCCGCAGCCGATGCCGACGTCGATGACGCCGGTCGCGACCATGTTGGCCACCATGTGGTTGGCCTGCTGCGAGGAGCCGCACTGGCAGTCGACGGTCGTGGCCGCGGTCTCGTACGGCAGGCCGCAGGCCAGCCAGGCGTTGCGGGCGGGGTTCATCGACTGCTCGCCGGCGTGGGTGACGGTGCCGCCGACGATCTGTTCGACGCAGTCGGGCTGGATACCGGTACGGGCGAGGAGTTCGCGGTATGTCTCACCGAGCAGATAGGCGGGGTGCAGATTGGCGAGTGCCCCTCCGCGCTTGCCGATGGGCGTGCGTACGGCTTCGACGATGACGGGTTCCGCGGCCATGACTCGTCCGTCCTCTCTGATTCCGCGGGGCTCCCGGCAGCGCCCGCGACAGAACTAGTACGCGTTCTAGTTCTTCAGTCAGTCTGCTGAGGCCCGGCCCGGCGACGCAAGGGGCTTGCATGGCCGTTATTGAGCCGCCCCTCACGCATGTGCGCCCGTTGTGCGCAACAAAGGCGGCCATGACACTTGCCACTTGTAGAACCCGTTACTACCTTCTCGAACACTTCTGATAGGCCGTCAGATCTGGAGTGGCCGATGTCCTGTCCAGCGCTTCCCGAAGGATTCGACTTCACCGACCCCGACCTCTACCAGCAGCGTCTGCCGTTCCCGGAGTTCGCTCAGCTGCGGCAGACCGCCAAGGTGTGGTGGATCCCCCAGCGACACGGAGTCGCGGGCTTCGACGACGACGGGTACTGGGCCGTCACCCGCCACGCCGACGTCAAGGAGGTGTCGACCAAGCCGGAGATCTTCTCCTCCCACCTCAACACCGCGATCATCCGCTTCAATGAGCACATCCACCGCGACCAGATCGACGTCCAGAAGCTGATCATGCTCAATATGGACCCGCCCGAGCACACCCGGGTCCGCCAGATCGTCCAGCGCGGCTTCACCCCCCGCGCGATCCGCGCGCTGGAGGACGCCCTGCGCGAGCGCGCCACGCGGATCGTGGCCGGGGCCAAGGAGGACGGCAGCGGGGACTTCGTCACCGACGTGGCCTGCGAACTGCCGCTGCAGGCCATCGCCGAGCTGATCGGCGTTCCCCAGCAGGACCGCTCCAAGATCTTCGACTGGTCCAACAAGATGGTGGCGTACGACGACCCGGAGCTCGCCATCACCGAGGAGATCGGCGCGGAGTCGGCCATGGAGCTGATCTCGTACGCCATGAACCTGGCCGCCGACCGCAAGGCCTGCCCGGCCAAGGACATCGTCAGCCAGCTGGTCGCCGCCGAGGACCAGGGCAACCTGGCCTCCGACGAGTTCGGCTTCTTCGTCCTGCTCCTGGCGGTCGCGGGCAACGAGACCACGCGCAACGCCATCAGCCACGGTATGCACGCCTTCCTCACCCACCCCGACCAGTGGGAGCTGTTCAAGCGCGAACGCCCGGCCACCGCCGCGGACGAGATCGTACGGTGGGCCACCCCGGTCATGTCCTTCCAGCGCACCACCACCCAGGACACCGAGTTGGGCGGACAGCGGATCGCGGCCGGCCAGCGGGTCGGCATCTTCTACTCCTCCGCCAACCACGACCCGGAGGTCTTCGACCGGCCCGAGGACTTCGACATCACCCGCGACCCCAACCCCCACCTGGGCTTCGGCGGCGGAGGCCCGCACTTCTGCCTCGGCAAGAGCCTCGCGGAGCTGGAGATCCGCCTGATCTTCAACGCGATCGCGGACGCCATGCCGGACATCCGGCTCGCGGGCGGTCCGAGGCGGCTGCGGTCGCCCTGGCTGAACGGAATCAAGGAGCTGCAAGTGAACTACGGCTGACCGCCGGTGCCCCGTGGCGCCCGCCCCGCCCCGGGAGTGCCACTGCGGCCCCGCACGGGGGCACACTGTCTGCCATGAACGACACGAGCGGCACGCCCGGCGCACAGCATGAGCACGAGTTTCGAAGACTCTTCGACTTCATCGCCTTCACGGCCCGGCTACGGGAGATCGAGCGCCCCAACAACGCCACGCCGACGCGCCGGGAGAGCGTGGCCGAGCACTCCTGGCATCTGGCGATGGTCAGCTGGATACTGCACGCCGAGTTCGAGCGGGAGGCCGGCCACTGCCTCGACCTGACCAAGATGCTCAAGCTCTCCCTGATGCACGACCTGGTCGAGCTCGATCCCCAGCTCGACCCCGATCCCGATCCTTCGGCCGACCCCGCCGAAGATCTCTTCGCCTCGCTGCCGGGCCCGCTGCGCCCCGAGTTCCTGGCCCTGTGGCACGAGTACGAGGAGGGCCGTACGCCCGAGGCCTGCCTGGTGCGCGGGGTGGACCGGCTCAACCCCGCGCTGATGCGGTACCTCACCGGCCAGGGCTGGCACGACATGCCCACCGACACCAACGCCGCCATGGACGCCGACGCCCTGGACCGGCTGCAACTCCCGCGGGTGGCCGTCAGCGAGACGCTGCGCGCGCTGTACGAGGAGGTCCGGGACGCGTCGGTGCGGCGCGGGCTGCTGACTCCCGCGCCGCTGACGCCTTGAGGTGCTGCCCCTCGGACACACTGTCTCTCGTGACGCACTGTCCTTGAGACGCGTTATCCCCTGAACGGCACCTTGACGCACGCCACCCGCGCGCCCGCCTCCCCGGCATGGCCCTTCTGCGTGGCGGTCGAATGCTCGTGGAAGACGAGGGAGCGTGCCTCCGAGTCCCGGAAGCGCCAGTTCACATGGGTCATGGCGTGGGCCTCGCCGCTCTTGTCGGTGGTGATCTGCAGCCACACCTCGTTATGGGGATTGGCGTACTTCGGGTTGGTCGACGGCTGCTTCGGGTCCTTCGCGTTCTGATAGTGCGGACCCGAGTCATTGGGCATGGTCCCGCAGGTCTTCGTATGGACATGCACCCCGAAGGTGTGGTTCGCCTTGAGGCCGCGCACCCACACGATGACCCGCGTGCCCTTGCCCTCGCCTTGCGTACCGTGCGGGCTCGGCGTACCCGTCGGGCTCGGTGAGGTTTGCGTGCCGGTCGGGCTGGGCGTGGTTGGGGTGCCCGTCGGGCTCGGGGTGGTCTGTGCGGCCTGGGGGGCGCCTTGCCATTGATGGTGGTGGCGGTATTCGCCCCCGCCGTGCCACTTACCCAGGAACTCCACGACGACGACCTTGGCGGAGACCGGCACCAGCTTGGTGTTGTACGTCACCGCCTTGTGGCTACTGGCCTCTGCGGCCGGTGCGAACTTCGCGTGGACCACCACGAAGGGACAGGGCGACACCGCAGGGGACACCGCGACCATCGATGCCGCGGCCGCCGCCGTGACCGCCATGGCAAGAGACATGGGGGATCACTCCTCCAAGCGTGGACCCCCCTTGATTGGCCCCCGGGCGCGGGCCCCGCGCCACAATCCCGCCCGACCGGACCCGTCCCCTGCTTTCCACGCTAGTGCCCTTCGTCACACCCTTCAACGCGAGCCCGGCCCGGCCACCTCTGCCGGCTCGGCGGCCTCGGGGAGAACGGGCTCCTTGGCCTGCCCCGGCACCGAGGCGACAAGCCCGGCCCCCGGCTCCGCGGGCTCCTGCCCCGGCTCCCGCTTGCGGAACCTGAGGAGCGGCCACAGCGGACCGGCGGCCTCCTCCTTGGGCCGTTTCCCGACGCCGAACAGCAGATACTGCAGCCCGAACCCGGCCGCCACGACGACCCCACCGCCGACCGCGTCCAGCACCCAGTGGTTCGCCGTACCGACGATCACCGCGGTGGTCATCAGCGGATACATCAGCCCGAGGATCTTCATCCACAGATACGGCGCCACCAGCGCGATCACCACCCCGCACCACAGCGACCACCCCACATGCAGCGAGGGCATGGCCGCGTACTGGTTGGACAGCTTGGTCAGCGCGCCGAAGTCCGGATTGTCCAGGTCCTGCGGACCGTGTGCGGTGTCGACGAAGCCGAGGCCCATCAGCCGGGGCGGAGCGGTCGGGTAGAGCCAGAAGCCGACCAGCGCGAGGAGCGTGGCGAAGGCGAGCGGGGTGCGGGCCCAGCGGTAGGTGACGGGGCGGCGCAGATACAGCCAGGCCAGCAGGGACAGCGGGACCAGGAAGTGGAAGGTGCTGTAGTACCAGTTCATGCTGTCCCTCAGCCATGGTGTGTCCGCCACCACGCCGTTGAACCAGTGCTCGATGTCGATATGCAGCCACTTCTCGGCGGTGAGGACCTGGTGTCCGTGGCTCTCCGCGAGGGTCCGCGAATCGGGGGCGTGCGCGCGGACGTAGGAGTACCCGAAGTAACCGATACGGATGAACATCAACTCGAGCATGAGGTTCGGGCGGGACAGCGGCCGCCGTACGAAGCGCAGCAGCGGCACCCAGGCGAAGCGTCCCTGGACCGGTTCCGCGACCGGGGTCGGGTCCGGGTTGTCCCATGCCGGGGAGGTGCGGGACAGGAAGGGCACCAGGCAGGCGGCGGCGAGAGCCGCCAGCAGCGGTGCGTTATATCCGATATGACCCAGAATATCGATATCGGGCAGCAGCGCCTCGCGGTTGAGGGTCATCGCCAGCACCACCAGCGCCGGCCACACCAGCCGGTCCGTGGCGCGCCTGCCGACCCGCCCGACGACGGCCAGCAGGATCCACAGCTGCTGGTACTGCCAGGACGTGGGCGAAATCGCCAGCGCCACACTGCCGGTGATCGCCGCCGCCAGCAGCAACTGCCCGTCCTCGGCGTAGTGCGCGGCGCGCCGCAGACCGACCACGGCCACCGCCGCCGCGAGCACCGCGAGCACCGCCAGCTCGGCCGGGCCCGAGAAACCGACCCTCAGCAGCAGCCCGTGCAGGGACTGGTTGGCCAGGCCGTCCGGGGGCGCGCCGAGCCCGGCGCCGCCGAAGTGGTGGATCCAGTACGTCCATGAGTCATGCGGCATCAGGGCCCAGGCGAGCACGGAGCAGGCGGCGAAGGTGATGCCCGCGAGGGCCGCCGCATGCCGCCGCCCGATGAGCCACAGGACCACCGCGAACAGCAGCAGCGCGGGCTGCAGCGCCGCGGCGACCCCGATCAGCACACCCGTCTGCCGCTCCGAGGTCCTGGGCAGCACGGTCAACAGCACCAGCAGCACCGGGATGATGCTGGTCTGGCCGAGCGTGAAGGTGTTCCGTACCGGCAGGGACAGCACCAGCAGGCTGATCGCCACCGGCGCGGCGAGCAGCGAGGTGCGCCGGGAGACGGGGCCGGGCAGGGAGCGCGCTGCGACCAGGCCGAGCAGCACGACCAGCAGCAGGGTGCCGAAGGTCCAGGCGTAGCCGAGGCTCTGCTCGGCGGCGCGCGTCAGCGGTTTGAGGACCAGCCCGGAGAACGGCGTACCGGTGAACGCGTCCCCGTCGTACAGCGATCCGCTCACATGGAGGACGCCCTGCTCACCGATCCAGGTCTCGAGGTCGGTCAGCCGCTCGTCGGGCGGCAGCCGCAGCACGGCCGCGGCCTGACGGACGGCCAGCACACCGGCGAGGAGCCACAGTGCTCCCAGCACCAGTGCGTTCCGTGACATCCGTGCCCCGACGGGACCGGGGCGGGGCCCCGTATCCGGAGTTCTCCCCAGTCCGCTTCGCTCCACGTTCGTCACGCCCTGCTGCTCCCCCACTCGCCTTTGTCATTCGGTCGGGATGTTTGAGACCTTACTGAGCCCTGTACCCAGACGCGGAACACCCCCTCGTCACCTGACCGTCGTCAAGGATTGTCCGAAAAGTACCGCTCGGTCGACCGGATGAGCCCGTGAGGTATGAATCCGTGAGGTCTGCCCCAATTTCATCAGGCGTTCGGCCCGCACCGCGAATGTGACCCGCGGTACGGACCGGACGCCGCTTCTCTCGGCCGCTCCCCTCGGACAGCGGACCGCTCCTAAGGTCTGCTGCCGATCACCACTGGCAGTGGACGTGGGTGGAGTGCCCGGAGTCGCCGGGGCCGAGCACGAGGACGGCGCCGTAGGACCGGCAGGCCCTCATGAACTTCTTGGCGTTGTTGTAGCCCGCCCCGCTGGTGCTGACCCGCTTGCCGTTGACGGTGCCGACGTCGAAGGCCCGGCCCGCGTAGTGCTTCGAGCCGCGCGAGTGACTGCCGCCCGCGACCTCGGTGACCTTGAAGGTGAACCGCTTCGCGGTGTTCAGCTTGAGCATCGCGTTGAGCATGTTCTTGTTGAGCGTGACCGATCCGCCGGGGGCGGTGCCGTAATGGCTGCGCTTGGCCTTACGCCCGGCGGCGGTGTCCTTGATGTTCTGCTTGGCGTTCGCCTTGTCCCGGACGCCGCTGTCGTGCGTGGTGGCCAGGGAGATGCCCCGGTGGTTGAGTATCGACTTCGCGATCGCGGGGCGCGAGGCGGCCTCCGCGGCCGTCGCCGAGGCCATGACGGCCAGCGAGGAGGCCACGACCGCGGAGATCATGAGAGGCGTGCGCTTCATCGGTGATTCCCTCCGGATACGGTGATGCGGCCGACCAACCGACCGCCACGGAACACGGTCCCGGTGCGGCCATGCGGAAATCTTGGACACGTCTTGAATCGCCGACCAGGCGCGGACATACGAGATGAAAGAGGAGCGACGTCCATGGCCAAGACGCGCGGAACAAGGGTGGACATCCCCACCCCGGACGGCACCGCCGACGCCTATCTGACCCACCCCGACGACGACACCCCCCATCCCGCCGTACTGCTCTACATGGACATCTTCGGGCCACGTCCGCACCTGTGGAAGATGGCCGACCGCCTGGCCGAGGCGGGCTACACCGTGCTGATTCCCAACGTCTTCTACCGCCACGGCCGCGCACCGCTGGTGGAACTCCCCGACTTCATCGGCCATGACACACGCCCCGAGGTCTTCCAGGAGCTGATGTCCTTCCTCCCGTCGCTCACCCCCGAGGCGGCGATGCGTGACGCCGACGCGTATCTGCGGTGGCTGGCCGACTGTCCGCAGGCCACGGACGGACCGGTCGGCGTCACCGGCTACTGCATGGGCGCCCGCCTCGCCCTGCGTACGGCCGGCACGTTCCCCGAGCGGGTCGCGGCGATGGCCGGCTTCCACGGCGGGGACCTGGCCACTGAGGCCCCCGACAGCCCGCATCTGACCGCCGACCGCATCACCGCCGAGGTGTACTTCGCCCACGCCGACCAGGACTCGTCGATGCCGCCCGAGCAGATGGACCGCCTCGACGCGGCACTCACGGCCGCGGGCGTACGCCACCGCAGCGAGGTCTATCCGGGCGCGCAGCACGGCTTCACCCAGGCCGACACCGCCGCGTACAACGCGGACGGGACCAAGCGCCACTGGGAAGCGCTGCTGGACCTCTTCGGCCGCACGCTCTGACCACGCCCTCCGGTGTGTCCCGCATCACGCCGCCGGTTCGAGCGGGCGCGATGAGTTCGGCGCGGCCCGGAGGTCTCTATCGCCGTAAGCCACGCAACAACCAGGAGGAGCAAGTCCCGTGCGCATCGTGATCAGTGAGTTCATCAGCCTCGACGGCGTCGTACAGGCCCCGGGCGGCCCCGAGGAGGACACCGAGGGCGGCTTCGCGCACGGCGGCTGGACCCACCCGTTCTTCGACCCGGAGGTGATGGGCGGCGCCGTCGCGGACGTGCTGTCCAAGGCCGACGCCCTGCTGTTCGGGCGCCGCACCTGGCAGACGATGGCCGCGGCGTGGCCCGAGCGGGCCGGCGACCCGTTCGCCGACCAGATGAACTCCATCCGGAAGTACGTGGTGTCCCAGACCCTCGGCGACGACCAGCTGACCTGGAACAACACCACACGCATCGCCGGCGGCGAGGCCGTCGCCCGCATCCGCGAGCTGCACGGTGCCGAAGGCGGCGACCTGTTGGTCATGGGCAGCCCCACGCTTGTCCGCACTCTCCTGCACGAGGGGCTGTTCGACGAGCTGCTGTTGATGCACATGCCGGTGATGCTCGGCGGCGGAAAGACCATCTTCCCCGTCGACGGAGTGCTGCGCACGCTGGAGCTGGCGTCCACGGCCACCAGCGGCACGGGCGTACAGGTGTGCACGTACCGGCCGGCCGCCGGCTAGCCGGGTCGGCGGAACAGGGCCGTCCAGAGGAAGGGTTCTCCGAAGAGCGGGGAGCCGGGCGATTCGTCGTGCATACGGCGCAGCTCGACTTCCTCCAGATCGGAGAAGATCCAGCGCAGGGACTTGGGGGTGTAGGCGAGGCCGCCATGGAGGGCGGCCTCGCCGTACAGGGCCGCGTCGGGGAGTTCGGAGCCCATGCCCGACTCCCCCGCCGCGAAGCAGGCGAGGGCGAAATGGCCCCCGGGAGCCAGGGCGCGGTCGAGGAGCCCGAGGTAGCTGACGCGGCGGTGCGGCGGCAGGTGGTGGAAGCAGCCCGAGTCGTAGATCAGGTCGTACGGCCCGCCCAGTTGCTCATCGGTGAGGGCGAACGCGTCGCCGCAGTGGAACCGAATATTGCCGGCCTTGGCCTTGGCCTCGGCCTCGCGCGCGCGGCCCTCGGCCCAGGCGATGGCCGTCGCCGAGAGGTCGACGGCGTCCACCACGAAGCCCTGGGCGGCGAGATGGAGGGCGTTACGGCCGGGGCCGCAGCCCAGGTCGAGGGCTCGGCCGGGGGCGGCGATCAGCCCACGGTCGAGATACGACGCCAGGTTTTCGTCCGGCTTCGCCGCGAAGAACGGCACCGTCCTGGACCGATCCGTATAGAACCCGTCCCACCAGGAGGCCCCGCCGTCCGTCCAGCGGTCGGCCTCCGGAGCGAACAGGCCGTCCATGAGTCTCAACACATCGTCAACTGTGCGTATGTTCCGATCCACTCCGGTCCCCTCTCCCGATGCCCCGAAACCTAGCGGCGAACGCGACAAAAGACCAGGTCAGACAGGGTGGCGGGGCGGCGGTGGCGGGCGTGTGCGGGGCCGGGAGGAAGCGCCTGTAGCCGGGAGCCCACGGGTGCGGCCGACGGCCGCCAACGCCCCCGCGGAGGCCCGTCAGCAGCCCTTCTTCGGCGTCCCCGAGGCACCTTTCTCAGCCACTCTGGAAACCCCATGGAGACATCACGAGTCCGGGTTCACGAGTCCGGGTTCACGAGTCCGGGTTCACGAGTCCGGGTTCACCCAACGGCCCTCCAGACCGTCGAGACGGAGGGTGACCCGACCGTTGGTCAGGGCAGCCATGGCATCGGCCAGTTCCGCCCACTGGGCCCGCGACAGATGCGAGCCGTCCATGACGTAGCGCCGCGTTCCCCCCACCGGGTAGACGAACAGAGCGACGACCGGGTCCCGAGAATCGTTCTCGAACGCAAGCCGTGCCACCTCCGGCCAGCCCATCCCCAACTGCGTCAGCCAACGCGGCGCGCCCGACGGCCCGCGCGCCGTCTCGACCGTCAACCCGTCGTGGTCGACATTCACTCGGGCGTGGCCCGAGGTAAGGGTGATGGCCTTCGGCTTCCCGCGCGGCCGCCGGGCGGTACGAGGCTTCGACGCGGACGGAGCGGATGGAGCAGACGGGGCGGATGGCCTAGCCGGAGCGGACAGATACGTCCGCATCCGAACGGCGGCGTTCCAGCCGAGCCAGAGTGGAATCAGCACGACGAGCGGCGCCGCGGCGGCCAGCCAGGGGATGGGCGGCCGCCCGAGCGGGGTCAGGACGTTGCTGCGGTAGCCGATGGCGACGTACGCGTCCGATCCGACCACGCGCACGTCCAGTTCAACCCCCGTGGGGTCGTTGTCGTCGCCCGGCTTGTAGAAGCCTCCGGCCATGCCGTAGTACTTCGCGTAGCGAGCCCAGCCGCTGTCCGAGAAGTACATGGTGCCGTGGACGTAGTCGCCGAAGATCCTCCCCTCGGAGGTCGTGTCGTCCTCGGGCCACACCGTGGAGCAGGAATGGTCGGAGTCTCCGGACTCGCACTTGCCGGGCAGACTCATCGTCCGGTGCTCGCCGTACTTCATCGCGTATCCACCGGTGTTGCTCATCACCCACCCGACGACACCGGTCAGCGCCACCGGCGCCGCCACCACCGCCGCCACGACGGCCACCCGCCGGTGAAGCTTGATCGACCTCCAGGGGAGCAGCGGCCCACGGCTCAGCAGCGCCACACAGAGCAGCAGCATCAGCGGCCCGGACGCGGCGAACATCGTCACAATCCCTGGCAGCACCAGAGCGTCCGGCCCCAGCACGCCCCCCAGCACGCCCGCCAGCCCGACGAGCAGCAGCACCCCCGCCGCCCACCACGCGGCACGCCCGGGCCGCTCCTCCCGCACCCGCTTCGCCCCGCCGTCGGCCCCAACTCCCATGACGCCCCCGTTCGTTCGTGCCTCGCGCTTCGACGCGGCGCCCCTACGGTGCACGATGCGCGGCGACCAGATCAACGCCGGTGCTGTCACAGGTCGGTCCCGTGTGGGCCGGTGTCGGCCAACGAACCTCAGGTGGAGGCCGGGGCGGCGGCGACGCAGAACTCATTGCCCTCGGGGTCGGCCATCACGATGTGATGCCCGTCGACCTCCTCCGCCACCGTCCCCCCGGCCCTCACCAGCCGCTGCGCCTCGGCCGTCATCCGCGCCCACCGCTCCTCGGCACTGCCGTGGCCCGGCACCCGGATGTCCATGTGAAGCCGGTTCTTCGCCGTCTTGGGCTCCGGCACCTTGAGGATCGACAGCCGGGGACCGACACCGTCCGGATCACAGAGCCATGCCCCGTCGTCCGCGGAGTCGTCCTCCGGCAGATCGAACTGCGCCAGCCACTCCTCGCGCGTCTTGAAGGGAGGAGGCGGCGGCTCGTCGATATAGCCCAGCGCGGTCTTCCAGAACTCGGCGAGGAGCTGGGCGTCCATACAGTCGAAGGTCAGATCGATTCTGGCTCCCATGATCGGACCGTACTGCGCACCTCTGACAACCACCGCTCCGCCGGACCCGGTCCCGCGCGGGTCGGTGGGGTGCCGGGGTACGAGGCCCCGCCCGGCGCCACAGGGAGATGCACGAGCAGGGCCACTTTGTACTGACTTACGGGGCGATACCTGTACCGCCACAGGCGTTGCACGGCACCAAGAACGGCCTGCCGTCCTGGCCGACGAAGACGACTGCGGGCATCCTGCGGCGCCTCGTGCAGCCGCACGCGCCGCCCTGCCGCTTGGTCGGCGCCCGGAGCTGGTCTACGAGGTTCACGAGAGCAGCCCTCTCCGGGTTCACCCACTGCACCATCTTGGACACCCCCTGTGACGATGATATGCGGCACCTGCTCTATCGGTCAGCGCTTTGTCAGTTCGGACCGCTCGGTCCGTCGCCGCCACCGTCTCCGGTGCAGCTCCCGTACGGGCCAGGGGGCGAGTGCTCGCAGTCGGCAGCGACCGGGATCGATTCGTCCGTCGGCGCGAGCCACAAGGCGTCGTCGACGGTGAAGCCCATCTCCCGGATCAGCTCCTGCGTCCGCGTAAGCTCACCCGGGTTGTGCCGCGACGGGTCCGGCGGCTCCGGGACGTGGTCCACGAACCGCCCGAAGTCCTCGCACAGCTCCTTGTAGATGCGGGTGTGGAGGATGAGGGCGTGCCATCCCTCGTCAACGACCCGAGACGGCCTCAGCCGGGCCCCGGGGTTCTTCGCGCAGGTGGCCGTGAACTTGACGGCCTCGTCAACGACCCTCCGCCATGTCCTCCGCCATGCCGGGGTTGTTGCTGAGGACCGTCCGGATCACTCCGGCCCGGTCCTTGCCGACTAGTAAGCCTGTAGCGTCATTCATGCGCCTACCTCTCTGTGTCGGTGGTGCGCGGCACCCGTCCCGGTCGCCGGCCTGCAAGCACGCGGCCGGGACGGGGTTTCTGGTCTGGTGGGGCGCCGGCAGTTGACGATGACCGAACCAGCGCCCCACCGTCCGTCCGCTGGACGGAAGCCGTTCCGGCGTCCATCGAGCGGAGCAGCCGTGAGCCTGGCAGGGGGCCTATGTGGGGTCCACGTCCACGTCGTGGGGGACGCCCGTGATCTGAGCCAGCCGCCGTTCGTGGCTCTCAGCAGCCATGATCACGTCGGCGAGGCTGCACCGATGCCGCTCGCCGAATGCGTCAGGTCGTCGTTCGCGAGATGTGGTCGCGCTCTACGAGAATCACACCGGGCGACAGTTCCTGTCCGCGCCTGCGCAGACGTTTGCTGGCAGCGTCGCGCCCAGTGCCGTACGGCGGAGGCGGAGCGGTGAGCCGTCCGCGGCTGGCGCCCTCTCCGGAGTCGTCCTCGCCACTGGCTGTTACGCAGACTCCACCCGCCATGCTGACGAGTTGGCGAAGACGCGCGCTTTCTTCGTCGTTATGGCTGATGCGACCCCAGTCGGCTACGAGACAGGCGATCTTACGACCCTGCCCCTGCGCCTCCATCTCGGCCACCATCCCGCGCCAGAGGGGGCGCCGGTCGCTCAGCGCGGCGTCTCCGCGGTCGATCCACTGGCCGACTACTTCCCACTCCATCCGGTCCGCGTAGGCCCGGCAGGTCGCTATTCGATGGTTCAGGCTGTCTACCTGAGATGTCGCCTCTCGGTCGTAGATAAATGCAAGCGTTGGTGCGGCGGCGTCTCCCATGCCCAATTCTCCCCGGGTCGATCGTTATTCCCGCTTGTAACTAGGCAACTACTGGGAGACCATGATCAGTTAACTCGGAAGTTGCACGACGGAGCGTCAGATGCCTTGGGACGCACGGACGAACGCACTTGCGCGTGGGATGGTGGGATCATGTACAGCGCACCGTCAGCAGGTGAGAACATCGCTGTTCTGCGGAAGGTACGCGGGATCAGCCAGACGAAACTTGCCCGCCTCATGGATATCTCGCTCTCGTACCTGAGCAAGATCGAGACGGGACTTCGCCCGGCCACTCCGCCCCTCGTGGCAGCCGCAGCGTCCGCCTTGCATGTGACGACGGCGAGAATCTACGGCGACCCGTTCGCCGATCCGTCGAAGCAGCACGAGCTGATGAACGACCTTCGCGCTGTTGTCCGTCGGCACACGTTGCCCAGAGAGGATGTTCCGCCCCCTGCCGAACTGGCGACTTCCCTCAAAGAGGCCGCACAACTACGGGCAGATACTGACTATCTGTCGCTGCTCCTGCTCCTCCCCAAGCTGCTCGGCCAGGCGACCGCGACCGCTATGGCATCCGGGGGCGACGCCATAGCGTGGGGCCAAGTTGCCGACGTGTACAGCTGCGCCTACGCCGTCGCCCATCGATTCCGTCAGCCGGACCTGGCAGACATGATCGTTGCGCGGCAGACGTGGGCAGCGCAGCAGACGTGGAACCCCAGCGCGGAAGCGGCTGCTGCGTGGAACGAGGCGGGGACGTATCAGTCAGCCGGCGAGTACGGCGACGGCTTGGCCATCGTGGAACGGGCGATCGTGCGCTATGAGTCGGCCAGGCAACGGTCTGGAGCACGCCGTCCACCTCGGCTCGCTCCACCTGCGCGGTGTCGTTCTGGCCTCCCGGCACAAAGACAAGAACGCCACCGCGGACCACGTCCGCCGGGCGACGGCTCTGGCCGCACAGATCCCCACGGACATCCTCCAGCACAACCTGACTTTTGGCCCTGGCAACACGGCCCTGTACGAACTGGCCGCACATGTGGAGCTGGACGCCCCGAACAAGGCGGCTGAGGTAGCGGGGCCCCTGTTGAAGCAGCCTCCGGCGGGTCTCAAGCCGTCGCGTGTCGGCCGGTTGGCCATCGACACTGCCCGCGCTCGTCTGGCCACGAAGGATCTGGTGGGCGCGGAGGACGCGTTGAAGTACGCCTTCCGCGTCGCTCCTCAGATGGCAGAGATCCATCCCATGGCGCGGGAGGTCTTGCGCGTGCTCTGGACCGTGCACCAGCGCAGCCGTCCAGATCTCCTGGTCATGGCGAAGCGGGCAGGATTGGCCAACTGAATCAGTGCGCCGGCCTGACGAGTACGGCGGAGGCGGAGGGTGACACCCGTCTCCGTACGACGGGACCGCCCCAGCCGCGAGGAGCTGGGGCGGGTCCTCCTTGAAACGCGTGCGATGTCGCCGGACTGGGCCCCGACCTTCGCGGCGGTCGACCGGGCCGCCTTTCTGCCTGACCTGATGTGGCCGTTCGACAGGTGGAGGCGGCATACCGGTGGTGGAAAGACCGGGGCAGGCCGGAGCACACCCGGTTTGGTCTTACGGTCACGCCAAAAGGACAGCGGGGGTGGCTGGACGACCCGGCCGACTCCTGGTCTGTGTGACCCCGGCCGGGTCCCGCCCGGGGTCGGTGGGGCGCTGAGGCAGGATGGATCCATGAGCATCGTGAAGATCAATGTGCTGGCGGTCCCCGAGGAGCAGCGCGAGGTGCTGGAGAAGCGCTTCGCGTCGCGGGCGGGAGCGGTCGAGAACTCCGACGGCTTCGAGTGGTTCGAACTGTTGCGGCCGGTGGAGGGCACCGACCAGTACCTCGTCTATACGCGCTGGCGCAGCGAGGAGGACTTCCAGGCGTGGATGGAGGGCCCGATGAAGGCGGCCCACCAGCGCGGCGGCGAGGGCGCGCCGCAGCAGAAGCCCGCCGCTTCCGGGTCGACGCTGTGGTCCTTCGAGGTCGTACAGCAGGCCGGACCCAAGCAGGGCTGACCGCCCCCATAGGCGTCCGGTGAGGAGGTGGGTCATTGCGCGGGGAGCTGACGGCGAAGGGAAAGGCGACCCGGGGCCGGATCGTCGAGGGGGCCGCGGCGGTGCTGCGGGAGATGGGCGTCGCCTCGGCGACGCTGGACGACATCATGGCGCGGACCAGCACCAGCAAGGGCCAGCTGTTCCACTACTTCCCGGCCGGGAAGGATGAACTGCTCGTCGCGGTGGCCCAGTTCGAGGCGGATCAGGTCCTGGAGGACCAGCAGCCCTATCTCGGGTGTCTCGACTCCTGGGATGCCTGGGAGCAGTGGCGGGACGTGGTGATCACGCGCTACGAGACCCAGGGGGACCAGTGTCCGCTGGGGTCGCTGTTCCTTCAGATCGGGCGTTCGACTCCCGGGACGCGGGCGATCGTGATCGAGCTGATGCGCCGCTGGCAGGAGAGCCTGGCGACGGGCATCCGGGCGCTGCAGGCGAACGGCAGGCTTCCCGCCGATGTCGATGTCGACGCGCGGGCCGCGGCGCTGCTGGCCGCGATCCAAGGGGGCGTGTCGATCCTGCTGTCGACGGGGCAGTCCAACCATTTGCGTGCCGCTCTCGATCAGGGGATCGCGGATCTGCGCCACGCGGGCCGCGCCGCGGCGTGACCCGCCGGCGTGATCTGCCGTCCTGCTCGTCGGGTACGAGGCGTGGGTGGGCGGTAACGGAAGGGTGGGCGGTTTCGCCGAAACCGCCCACCCCCACCCCCTCAAGCGGCGATGACTGCAACGGTGGTCCGGCCGCCGTCGACGTCGAGCACGATGCCGTGGACGAATGAGGACTCGTCGGCGGCCAGGTACACCGCGGCGCTCGCGATGGCGTCGGGGGTGCCCATCCGGCCCGCTGGGGTGCCCTTCATCATGACCTCGGCGGCGTGGGCCTCTCCGGTGTCCGGCGCCAGCACCACGCCCGGGGAGATCGCGTTCACGCGTATGCCCTGCGGCCCGAACTCGGCAGCCCAGGCCCGGGTCAGGGTCTCCATGGCTCCCTTGGTGGAGCTGTACAGGGCGCCGACGGGAACGCCCAGCCGGGCGATCCAGGAGCCCAGGTTGATGATCGCTCCACCGCCGGACTCCGCCATGGCGGGCGCGACGGCCGCGGTCAGGAAGAACGGGGCCTTCACATTGACCGCGTAGACCCGGTCGAAGGTCTTCTCGTCGGTGGCCGCGGTCGCATCACCGGGGTAGATGCCGGCATTGTTGACCAGGACGTCGATACGGCCGCCGAGGACCCGCGTCGCCTCCTGGGCCAGCGCCTGCGAGGCGGCGGCGCTTCCGTCCAGGTCGGCCCGTACGAAGTCGGCGCGGCCGCCGCGGGCGCGGATTCCGTCGACGACCTCCTGGCCGCGCTCGGCGCTGCGGCCCGAGACGACGACGTATGCCCCCTCGGCGGCGAATGCCTCCGCGATCGCCCGCCCGATGTTGCTGGTCGCGCCGGTCACCAGCGCGGTCTTGCCCGCAAGCCGCATCGACATGGTCCACTCCGTTGCTTGATCTCGCTTGAATCTCCACCGTGAAACCGCGCGGCCGAACCGCATGCCGCCTCCGGCCGGACGGGGCCCTGGACCGCCAGGGCGCAGTGCCCACTGTGCGAGGACAAAATTGGACCGGCAAGTCCAGAGTTCGGTGTGCGCCGACCCATCGCCCCTGCCCGACGCCCGGCGAAGACCTCAGGCCATGAAGTCCCCTCGGCCGGGACGCCCGGCGTGGCCGCATGACACCCGCGAAGTGCCGTTTCAGCGATCACTCGGGGGACAGCGGGATGACGTCGCTTGAGCTGAAGCCCGCGACACACCTGTTGCAGCGTTGGGCGCCCGAACATCCCGGGACCGGGTATCCCGCGTACTGGTCGGTGCCGGTTACGGGGAGCGCGCCGTCGCCGAGCGAGCGGCCGTGGGACTCATCGCCGACGCCGCCGGAGATTGCCGAGTACGGCCGGTTCCCGGGTACGTTCCCGGGCGAGGGGACATCGGGGCATCGTCATCCGGTGGCCGTCGAGGTGCTGAACCATGCGATCGAGCGCCCGGGAGTGCCATGGACGAGCGCGCGTCCGGACGGAGAAGTGGCCGAAGAGGTCCACCGGCTGCTGACCGACGCGTTCTCTTCGGGGTCGGACGGGCTGGATTCGACGACCCTCAGCCCCGCTTCCCAGGCGATCAGCTGGTGGCCTTCCTCGGCCGGGACGTGTTCGACACCGTCACCGCACAGGTCACCGACCGCCCAGGCGGTGTGGCTCCGCCGGCGTACGGGATCGGCCTTCCGGTCGACGTCTCGGATGAGGACTACGGCTTCCAGGCATGTCTACTGCTTGTCGGGGCCGAGTCCGTCGGCATCGTCACAATCGGCGCGTCGGCCTGACGCGGGGGCTACGCTCGCTCGGATGATCACTACTTGGGAGCCCACGGCGGCGGGCGTGTTGCGGCTGCCGTCGGGTCGACTCGTACGGGGCAGGGGGCTGCGCCACCCCCTGCCGACCGGGCCGGAGCCCGGCTTCGCGCTGTATCTGCTGGGCAAGGAGCCGCCCGCCGTCTCCTGGGAGGCGCGCTGGGTCCGCTGGCCGGACTTCCGGCTGCCGTCCGACCGTGCCGCGGCCGGGGAGGCGCTGCGCGAAGCGTGGGAGCGCGCCGCGGGCGAACGCGTCGAGGTCGCCTGCGGCGGCGGGGTCGGGCGCACCGGCACGGCGTTGGCCTGCCTCGCCGTGCTGGACGGGGTGCCGGGCCACGAGGCGGTCGGCTACGTCAGGGAGCACTACGCGCCGCGCGCCGTGGAGACGCCTTGGCAGCGCCGGTTCGTGGCCCGCTTCACCACGTGATCCAACCCGCTCGGACACTCAGACGTTCAGACGCTCAGCAGCCGCTCCAGGACGTTGCGGTAGCCGCGCATGGCCAGCCGCAGGTCCTCCGTCCGTACGGTGCCCGACTCGTTCTCCCGCCAGGCGTCTTTGAGCGTACGGCGGCGGTCGGCGAGGAGGTCGGTGAGGCGGGTGGACAGCTCGTCGAGGAGCAGATCGGCCTCTTCCACCGCGTCGCGCGGGGCGTCCACGAAGCCGCCGACGGCGTCCCGCAGGCGGCGGGCCAGCTCGTCCTGTTCGCTCGGCGGGAGGACCGGGAAGGTGGGGCCGTTGGGGATGGCTCCTTCAGCTCTCGCGGCGCTTGCGGCCTTGGCGCTTGCGGCCTTGGCGCTTGCGGCGCGTGGAGCCGGGATCGCGTCGTAATTCTCGGTCATCATCAGACGTCACCCCGCCCCAGGTGCCCGCCGCGCATCGCCCACGGCATATGCGTGCGCGTGTGCGTATGCGGCCGCGTTCCGTCGCCGCCGTGGTGCGGGGGCTTGACCAGGTCCTCGAAGAGGACCCGGGCGTGCACCACGGCCTCGCGCAGCTCCTCGGTGTCCGCCCGGCCCTCGCGGGCCCGCAGGGCCGCGGCGTGGAGCTGGCGGTAGCCCTGCACGCTGTGCGCATGGTGCACCGACAGGGCCGCGACCTGCTCGTCGTAGCGGTCGGAGGGGAAGCCGCGGTCGTGGGCGAGACGGGCCAGCAGCTGGTCGGCGTCGGCCGTGGCGCGGGCCGGCTGCTCGATGAACTCCTCCTGCACCCCGGCCCATTCGGCCACGTACCGCTCGCGCAGCTCGCCGGAGAGCGGCTGGGTCTTGAGGCGGCCGTGCCGCCGCAGCCGCTCGTCGAGCTCACGCTCCGCCGCTCTCGTATCGCCCGTGTGGCGGGCGACGGTCAGGTCGTACTCGGGCCCGAAGCGGCGTCGCAGAGCGCGGTTCCGGCCTCCGTCGCGCACTCGGACGAACCCCGCGGCGAGCGCGGCCGCGAGTGCGGCGACGAGGACGACGGCAGCGACAACCACGGTGATGCTCACGCCAGTTGACATGGTCTGCTTCTGCCTTCCACCTGTGCCCCCTTCCGTCCGGGGGCTGTTCCCCGCCGGGTTGCCCCCTTCGCCGCCCTCAAACTCAGGTGCGCGGGGCGGCGGCGGCTGTCACGATGCCCGCCATGAGCAGCAGCACACCCCATCCCCGCGCGCCCTGGACGGTCGCCCCGCACCCGGTCGACGACGCCGTCTCGGCCGGTCTGCTGCGCGACTATCTCGTCGATGTCGCCGACCGCTGGTACGAGCTGTATGAGGGGCGCTCCACGACCCCCGAGGAGATCGACAAGCATCTCGCCGAGATGCCGAGCGACGACCTCGCCCCGCCGCACGGCGTGTTCCTGGTGGCCCACCACGACGGCGAGCTCGCAGGCTGCGCGGGCGTACGGCTGCCGGCCGGCGGCAGTACGGCGGAGCCCGGGCCCGGCCGTACGGCGGAGCTCAAGCGGATGTTCGTACGGCCGGCCAAGCGCGGCCTGGGCGCGGGCGGCGTGCTCCTCGCGGCGGCCGAGGCGGCCGCGCGTGAACTGGGCGCCGGGCGGATCGTGCTGGAGACGCGGCTGGATCTGCGCGAGGCGCGGGCCCTGTACGCACGGCACGGGTACGTGGACGTGCCGCCGTTCTGCGAGGGTCCGTACTCGGAGGTCTGGCTGGGCAAGGAGCTCGGCGACCGCGTCGTCGGCTGACCGCTGAAGCAGCGGCCTCCGGCGGGTGTGTCCCCCATACCGGCGGCCCCCGCAGGGCGTGCCCGCCGGGTGCACCCGCCGCACTCGGCCGCCGTGATCCCGGCTATCACGGCGAGGAAGGTCATACGGGTGCGCGGGTGGCCCGGATGAAGCGGGCGCCCCATTCCCGGACGTGCGTGGCGAACTCCGGCGGCCCCAGGACCTCGAACTCGGCGCCCACGTTGCCCAGCGCCTGGGTCGGCCAGTCGAGGGAGGTCGAGGTCATGGTGAGTCGGCAGCTGTCCTGATCGAGCGGTTCGATCGAGCCCCAGCGGCCGACCACCTGCCGCACCCGCGAGGAGGGCGCGTGCACGAGGACCTCGACCGTGTACGGAGCCGGGGCCCCGCTCGCTGCCTGGACGAAGGCCACGGCGTCCTCGGCCGGGAGCAGGCGCGGCCGGAAGCGCGTGCCGGTCGCCGTCGGCTCGGTCAGCCGGTCGAGGCGGAAACTACGCCAGTCGTGCCGATCCAGGTCGTAGGCCACCAGGTACCAGCGTCCGCCGAGTGCGACGACGCGGTGCGGCTCGACCTCGCGCTCAGTGGGTGCGGAGCCCCTGGCCGTGTAGCCGAACCGCAGCCGCTCCTCGTCCCGGCAAGCCTGGGCGACCGCGGTGAGCACCCCCGCCGCGACGACCGGACCGGACACGGCAGCGGAGAGGGTCATCGCCCGCAGGGCGTCCACCCTGGCCCGCAGCCGGGGCGGCAGGACCCGCACCACCTTGGTGAGTGCGCGCAGCGACGCCTCTTCCATCCCCGCGATCCCGCTCTGCGCCGCGTCGCCGACGCCCACCGCGAGGGCCACCGCCTCCTCGTCGTCCAGCAGCAGCGGCGGCAGAACGGCGCCGGGCGCGAGCTGGTAGCCGCCGTCGGTGCCCCGGGCCGCGCCGACCGGGTAGCCGAGCTCGCGCAGCCGCTCGACATCGCGGCGCAGCGTCCGCTCGGAGACCCCGAGCCGGTCGGCCAGTTCCAGGCCGGACCAGTGCCGGTGGGTCTGCAGCAGCGAGAGCAGTCTGAGGGTCCGTGAGCTGGTGTTCGCCATGGCGACATCCTGCCTCGACTTCCGGCCGGAAACTGACCGGAAGCCTCCCTAGAGTCGATCTCGACAGCCGCACCCGAGGCAAGGACGAAAATGATCGCCCGCGAGATCCAGCTGACTGCCCAGATCACCGGCACCCCCACGCTCGACCATTTCACCGTCGCCAAGACCGTGGTGGACGGCGAGGTCCTGGTACGCACCGACCAGATCGGGCTCGCCGCGACCTACCTGGAGCTGATGCGGGCCGACTGCACCATCCCGGTCCCGGCCTGGCAGCCGGGGCAGCGGGTAGGGGTGGCCGCCATCGGCACCGTGGTCCGATCCGACAGCCCCGAATTCGAGGTCGGTGACCTGGTCCAGTCGATGACCGGCTGGAGCGAGTACTCGGCCGGCCCGGCCGACTCGTACGTCAAGCTAAATCGTGAGCTCTTCGCCGACCCGGGCTACTACCTCGGCCAGGGACCGACCGCCTACTACGGGATGGCCGAGGTAGCGGCCGTCGGTGAAGGCGACGTGGTCTTCGTCTCCGGCGCGGCGGGCGGGGTTGGCTCGCTGGCCGGGCAGATCGCCAAGTGCCTTGGTGCGGCTCGGGTGATCGGCAGCGCCGGCAGCCTGGCGAAGGTCGACTACTTGGTGAACGAACTCGGCTACGACGCCGCCTTCGACTACCACGACGGCTCTGCAGCCGACCGGCTGCGGGAGCTCGCGCCCGAGGGCATCTCGGTCTTCTTCGACGTCGTGGGCGGCGAGCAGTACCAGGGCGCGCTGCAGGCGGCCCGGCCCGGGGCGCGCTTCGCCCTGTGCGGCTCGCTGTCCAGCCAGCTCGGTGACGCAGCGCAGCGCTTTCCGCAGCCGGACCGCGCGGCGGCCGAGGCCAGGGGCGTCGAGCTGCTGCCCTTCTCCTGCTACCACACGCCTGATCAGATAGCGGCCTGGCGTGAGCACTTCAGCAGCTGGCTGGGCGAGGGCCGCTTCGTCTATCCGCAGACGGTGGTCGAGGGTGGGATCGAGGACGTGCCGCAGGCGTTCCTCTCCCTGCTGCAGGGTTCCTACCAGGGCAATGTCTCGGTGCGGCTGTCGTGACCGCCCTCTCCCTCCGGACCCTGAACCGGGCGCTGATGGGCCGCCAGTTCCTGCTGGGGCGCACCGATCGCAGTGCGCTGGAGGTGATCGGGCGGCTGGTCGCACTGCAGGCACAGGAGCCGAACTGGGCCTATGTCGGGCTGTGGAGCAGGATCCACGCCTTCACGCAGTACGAGCTCACCACACTGCTGGAGGACCGGCAGGTGGTCCGCTCCGGTCTGCTCCGCAGTACCCAGCACCTCGCCGCGGCCGACGATTTCCGCCTGCTGCGGCCGCTGCTGCAGCCCGTGCTCGACCGTACGGCCGGCTCGCCCCACTTCGCCCGGAACAGCACAGGTCTGGACGCGGCGTCCTTGGTGGCCGAGGGACTCGGCCTGCTCGCGGGAGGGACGCTGTCGCGCAAGGAGTTGGCCCGGCGGCTGGCCGAACGCCATCCGGGACGCGACGGCCGGATTCTGGCCGGGCAGGTGGAATTGCGCACCCCCCTCGTCCACGGCGCGGCCACCGGCGCATGGGGCTCCTGGGGCAACCGGTCGGCGGTCTCCGTCACGCCCGCCGAGGTCTGGCTGGGACAGCCGATGGCGACGGCAGCGACGACGACTGCCGCCAAGGATTCGGCCAAGGAGCTGATCCGCCGCTATCTGGCCGCCTTCGGCCCGGCCGGAGTGAAGGACGTCCAGGCCTGGTGCGGACTGACCCGCCTGGGCGAGGTCGTCGCGGAGATGCGCGCCGAACTGCGCCGCTACTCCGGCCCCGACGGCAGGGACCTGATCGATCTGGCCGACGCGGAGCTGCCCGACCCCGAGACGCCCGCTCCAGTGCGGCTGCTGCCCGCCTTCGACAACGTCCTGCTCGGTCACGCCGACCGGACTCGGGTCATCAGCGACGAGGACCGGAAGTGGGTGATGCCCGGCCAGGCAAGGGTACGGCCCACCTTCCTGGTGGACGGCTGGGTGCACGGAACATGGTCCCTCGACGCCGGGACGTTGCGGCTCACCCCGTTCCGACCGCTCTGCGCAACCGATCGGGCAGCCCTGGAACAGGAAGCCGACCGGCTGCTGCGATTCGTGGGAGGCCGGGTGGTGTCCTACAGCGCCCCTGAACCGCCCCCGTAGAGTCCAGTGTCAGGCCTACGCCGTCCGCGGCGGTCCCGGGCGCCGGGCGCCGCCGTCGTCCGGCTGTTCCGCGTCCGAGCCGCACAGTTCCCGGTTCAGCACCCGCACCAGCTCCATCAGGTCGGTCGGCCGGTCCGGGGACCACCAGTCGCCCAGGAGCTCCGCCAGCGACTCCCCCCGGGCGCGGTAGAGCCGTTCCGCCACCCTTCGCCCTTCCTCGGTCGGCACGAGCGACACCCCGTCGCGCGCGCCCAGCCCCCGCTCCTCGATCTGCCGGGCCGCCTCGGTGATGACCCACGGCGGCGCGGTCGAGCGCTCGGCCAGCAGGTAGGGCTCGACCCCGCCGTAGTGGGTCATCCGCAGCAGCATCCAGCTCGCGGCCGGTCTGAGGTCGAGGCCGGCGCGTTTGGCGATGTCCTCGTAGACCTGTCTGCGGCCCTTGCGGCTGCCCAGCAGCGAGAGGGCGCGGGCGACCTCGTCGTGCGAGGAGCGCTCGACGGGGTTGCTGGCGACCACCTCGCTGGCCTCGGGCGCGGTGACGCTGGCCCGCAGCGGTTCCTCGTGGAGGAACCAGGCCAGGACGAAGGCGATCAGCACGAACGGCGCCGCGTACAGGAACACATCGGTGATGGAGACGGAGTACGCGTCCAGCACCCTCGCCCGCAGCGCCGCCGGCAGCAGCCGGACCCCTCGGGGGTCGGCGCTCAGCGCGCTGGGGTCGACGCCGGGGGGCAGCCGCTGTCCGGCCAGCACATGGGCGAGGTGGGGGGCGAGGCTGTTGGCGAAGATCGTGCCGAAGACGGAGACGCCGAAGGAGCCGCCGATGGAGCGGAAGAAGGTGTTGCCGGAGGTGGCGACGCCGAGGTCCTGGTAACGGACGGAGTTCTGCACGATGGTCACCAGGACCTGCATGACCAGGCCGAGCCCGAAGCCGAAGACGAAGAAGTACACGCTGGTCTCGGCCACGCCGGTGGACGGCCGCAGCTGGTGCAGAAGCAGCAGGCCGACGGCGGTGACGCCGGTGCCGAGGATCGGGAAGACCTTGTAGTGGCCGGTACGGCTGACGACCTGGCCGGAGCCGGTGGAGGCGAGCAGCATGCCGAAGACCATCGGCAGCATATGGACGCCGGACAGGGTCGGGCTGACGCCCTGTACGACCTGCAAGAACGTCGGCAGATAGGTCATGCTGCCGAACATCGCGAAGCCGACCACGAAGCCGATGACCGAGCAGACCGCGAAGGAGCGGCTGCGGAAGAGATACAGCGGCAGCACGGGCTCGGCGGCGCGCCCCTCCACCCGTACGAAGGCCACCAGCAGCACCAGCCCCAGGAACGCGAGCCCGACGATCTGCCAGGAGCCCCAGGGGTAGGTCACGCCGCCGAGGGAAGTCATCAGCACCAGCGCGGCGGCGACGGAGGCGATGAGGAGGGTGCCGAGGTAGTCGATGGTGTGGCGGGCGCCGCGGACCGGGATGTGCAGGACGGTGGCGATGACGGCGAGGGCGATGATGCCGAGGGGGATGTTGATGTAGAAGACCCAGCGCCAGCTGAGGTGGTCGACGAAGAGCCCGCCGAGCAGCGGCCCGAGGACGCTCGTGGCGCCGAAGACCGCGCCGAAGAGCCCTTGGTAGCGGCCGCGTTCGCGGGGCGGGACGATGTCGCCGACGATCGCCATCGACAGCACGATCAGCCCGCCGCCGCCCAGCCCCTGGAGCCCGCGGAAGACGATCAGCTCCGGCATGTTCCGGGCGAGCCCGCACAGCGCCGAGCCGATGAGGAAGATGACGATGGCGGCCTGGAAGAGCTTCTTGCGCCCGTATTGGTCGCCGAGTTTGCCCCACAGCGGGGTGGCGGCGGTCGAGGCGAGCAGATACGCGGTGACGACCCACGACAGATGCGACAGTCCGCCGAGATCGCTGACGATCGTGGGCAGGGCGGTGGCGACGATCGTCTGGTCGAGGGCGGCGAGCAGCAGTCCGAGCAGCAGGGCGCCGATCGCCACGAGGACCGTACGCCTCGTACGGCCCTCCCCCGGGCCGAGCGCCACGGGGCCCGGGGCCGGGGTCGAGGGACTCGCGTCCTGCGCCATGGGTGACTCCGTACGTTGTCAGCGCGCGGCAGCCCGCGCGCGGGCCTCCGCGCTCCGTCCTCGACCAGCCGCCGACTCGCCTTGACTCGTCGCCTTCGTCCCGGTCCGCGTTCTTCACCCCCATCCTCGCCTTTATGTCTCGTTACGGCCTGCCGAGAAGGCCCACACTCATTGGGAAGCGCTGCGCGGAACATGACAGGCTCTGCATAATCGCTGCGACTCCAGGAAGGGAAAGACCCGTGACGGCAGACCTCTGCCCGCACTGCTTCGCGCCGGCGCGCGACAACGGCCGCCCCGGTTGCGCGTGTGCAGCGCGCGCCGCCGCGGCTGCCGCGGCGGCGGGCGACAGCGAGGACCACATACGCGACGACCGCGACGGCATACGCGAGAACACGCGCGAGAGCATGCGTGAGGACACGCGCGACGGCTTCGACGACGAGATACGCGACGACCCCATGGGCCCACGCCCGTACGTCACGTTCGCCGGCGAAGAGCGCCGCAAGGGCCCCGAGCTCCGCGACATACGGCTGTTCGAGCGCATGACGACCCGCAGATCCGCCCGCGAGGACCACGACGCCCACGATGCGGACGCGGAACTCGAACAGGCCGGGAGAGACCAGGCCGGGAGAGCGGACGGCGCGGACGGAGCAGCGGCCGGAGCGGGCAGAGCGCGCAGAGACGCGGGCAGAGACCACAGAACCGCCGCGGCCGCGGGGGCCGCCGCGGTGACCCAGGCGTTCGAGCCCGTCACGCAGCCCATCGACCGGATCAGCCCGGTCAACCGGACCGACCGGACCGACCGGACCGACCGGATCGGGGCGGCCGAGGCCGCGCGGACCGAGGCAGACGCGTCCACTCCCGCCGGGGGCGGGTCCGGGGGCGGGCCGGGCGCCGGGCGCCACCGGAAGAGCCGCAGAGGCCCGGTGGTGGCGGTGCTCTCGGGGGCCGCCGCGGTGGCGGTGGCGAGCACGCTGGCCTTCGGCACCGGTTTACTGGGCGGGGACAAGAAGCACGACCAGGAAGCCGACCGGACGCTGTCGGACCCGAGCACCAGCGCACCGGACGACGACCCGTCGACCAAGGACGACAAGTCGCCCGACAAGAAGCCCTCGCCCTCGGCGTCGTCCACCACCCCCGCCACGACGCCTTCCGCCGCCAAGAAGGAGAGCGCGAGCCCGCGGCCCAGCCACTCGCCGTCGGCCTCGAAGTCGAAGGAACCCTCCAAGTCGACCACCTCACCCACCCCCTCGGCGACCGACGCGACCGGCAGCGTCTCCCCCGACCCGACCGAGACCCCGCCCCCCACCGGCCCGCCCGTGCTGCAGGAGGGCGACAGCGGCTCCGAGGTGGTCGAGCTCCAGAAGCGGCTGGGCCAGCTGCTGCTCTACCTGGGGTCGTCGGACGGCGAGTACGACGACGGCGTACGGAACGCGGTGACCAGCTTCCAGAACACCTACGGGGTGGAGGGCGACCCGAAGGGGGTCTACGGGCCCAACACGCGCCGTGCTCTGGAGTCGCGAACCGACGAACCGTAAAACGCGAAGGCCCCGCCGGTGCCACTGGCGCACCGGCGAAGGTCTTTGTATCGTAGAGAAACAAAGTGGCTCCGCCCGCACTCCCTGACCGGCGGGCGGAGCCACTTGTCTCTTCTCCCGCGCCTTGGAGTACGTCGATGCCGGCCACCGCCCCGTTCACCGCTCGTGCCCTTCTCCTCGACATGGACGGCACCCTCGTGAACTCCGACGCCGTGGTGGAGCGCTGCTGGCGCCGCTGGGCCGCCGAGCACGGGCTCGATGC
Source organism: Streptomyces sp. NPDC059679 (assembly GCF_042734105.1). Lineage (NCBI taxonomy): Bacteria > Bacillati > Actinomycetota > Actinomycetes > Kitasatosporales > Streptomycetaceae > Streptomyces > Streptomyces sp. NPDC059679. The sequence goes on from NZ_JBHWES010000047.1 coordinate 63,506, forward strand.
GACCAGCATGCTCAAGGTCGTACACGGGCGGCAGGGGCACGCCACCATGGCGGTGCTGCTCCCCGAGCGGCCCATGGAGGAGAACCTGGCGGACAACCGGCGGATGCTGGAGTGGGAGACCTCGGACGTCGACGGCGTCGTGCCCATCCCCGGCGCCCCCGCCTTCCTGGCCTCGCTCGCGGACCTGCCGCACGCCCTGGTCACCTCCGCCGACGAGGGGCTGGCCCGCGCCCGGATGGGCGCGACGGGGCTGCCGATGCCGAGCGTGCGGGTCACGGCGGAGTGCGTCGGGGCGAGCAAGCCGGACCCGGAGGGCTTCCTCAAGGGCGCGGCCGAGCTGGGCTTCGAGCCCGAGGACTGCGTCGTCTTCGAGGACTCCGAGGCGGGCATCGCGGCGGGCCGGGCGGCAGGTATGCGGGTCGTCGGGGTCGGTCCCCGAGCCGCGGGCCACGCCCCTGACGCACACGTACGGGACCTGGAGCAGATCCGCGTCGAGGCGCTGCCGGACGGCACCCTGCGTCTGCACTTCACGGACTGACAACACAGCCCGGTCGCCACAGCGTGAGACCCCCGGCCGGGCCGGGGGTCTCACGCTGTGGCGTACGGGCCGGGGTACGGCGGAGCGTCAGCCCGCCACCGCCTCGTACAGGCTGAACCCCGCCAGCGCCAGCATCACCAGCGCCGCCACCTTCGTGATCAGCCGCAGCGGTACGTACCGCATCAGCGTGCGGCCGCCCAGGATGCCGAGCCCCGCGACCGCCCACAGAGCCAGCACGGCGCCGAGGCCGACCGACAGCGGGTCGTCGTAGCGGGCGGCCAGGTTGGCCGTCATGATCTGGGTCAGGTCGCCGAACTCCGCGACCAGGATGAGCATGAACCCGGCCCCCGAGACCTTCCAGAAGCTCTGGTCGGCGGGGGTGCGGATCTCTTCCTCCCCGTCGTCCTTCTTCAGCAGCAGCATCGCCGCGCCCCCGAGGAAGAGCACTCCGACGATCGTCTGGACGAGGCGGTGCGGGAGCAGCCCGAGCACGCTGCCCGCCGCGATCGCGAGTACGACGTGGACCGCGAAGGCGGCGGCGACCCCGACGAAGACGTACGAGGCGCGGTAGCGGGTGCCGAGCATCAGCCCGGCGAGGGCGGTCTTGTCGGGCAGCTCGGCCAGGAAGACGACGCCGAAGACGACGGCGGCGATGGTGAGACTGATCACAGGGGTTACCTCAAGGGGCTCGGGCCGCACCGAGAGGGGCCCTTGGGGAGGGGTCGCTTCGGCACGGCAGCGTCGGACACTGCGGCCGAAGGTCTCGCTGGCGTACGCACCTCCCCATCGGGACGGGTGCCATACGCTCCGGGCGCCGGCCCGCACCACGAGGGGCGGGCAGTATGTCGACGGTCCGGCGAAGAGCTACTCCCCTTCTGCTGTTCGCAAGGATACGCGACGCGCCCGGCGCGGTGGCCGGGGGCCGGGAGCAGGGGCCGGGGAGGTCGGGAGCGGGGGCCGGCCCGAGGGAATCTCTGCGCCCCAACCCCTCGACATGACGTGTCCATGTCGCCAATCTGTTACCTGTCGCACTCCGGAGAGAAACGTTCCGGCGACAGCATTACCCCCGCGTTACCCGGCTCTCACCGGGCCGAACCGTCCCCCACTCCAAGGGAGTTCGCATGTCCCGAATACGCAACGCCTTCGCCCGGCGCGGCTTCTACGCGCGTCGACGGCTGAGCGTACTGGCCGCGGCCACCGGTCTGATGGCCCTGGCGGGCCTCTTCAACGGCCCGGCCGCCCAGGCGGCACTGCCCACCCCCGTAAGCGCCGCCACCGCCCGCACCTACCTCGCCTCGCTGACCGTGGCGACGGAGGACCGCACGGGCTACGACCGTGATCTCTTCCCCCACTGGATCACCCAGAGCGGCGCCTGCAACACCCGTGAGGTCGTCCTCAAGCGCGACGGCACCAACGTGCAGCAGGACTCCAGCTGCGCCGCGGTCAGCGGCACCTGGCGCTCCGTCTACGACAACGCCACCTGGACCGCCGCCTCCGACCTGGACATCGACCACCTCGTCCCGCTCGCCGAGGCATGGGACTCCGGCGCGAGCAGGTGGACCACCGCCCGCCGCCAGTCGTTCGCCAACGACCTGACCCGTCCGCAGCTGATCGCCGTCACGGACAACGTGAACCAGGCGAAGGGCGACCAGGACCCGGCCGAGTGGCTGCCGCCGGTCACCTCGTACCGCTGCACCTACGCCCGCGCCTGGGTGCAGGTGAAGTACTACTACGGCCTGTCCGTCGACTCCGCCGAGAAGAGCGCCCTCAGCTCCATCCTCAACGGCTGCTGAGGCCCCGTCCCGGACAACCAGCACCCGTTGTCCCGCACGACCCGAACGGGTGCTGAAGGCTCCGCACCGGAACCACCGCGCCCTCCTTCGTCGTTCCGTACCGTAAGGCCTTGCACGCCACCAAGCGACGGAGGAGGGCCGGATGGCCGGGTTGCGCCTGGGACCGCTGCTGCGCCATGTCGACTGGGAAACCGGCACCGGCGCGACGGTCTGGATCGAGGCCGACCGGCCTTGCGAGGCCGAGGTGCGCTGCGCCGGCGGCGCGGGTGGCGCGGCCCGCACCTGGTCGATCGCCGGCCACCACTACGCGCTGGTCCCGGTCACCGGGCTGCGTCCGGGCGGCGAGACGGCCTACCGCGTGCTGCTGGACGGCGAGCAGGTGTGGCCGCTGCCCGACTCCCGCTTCCCGGATTCCACGATCCGCACCCCCGCCCGGCCCTCCGCCTCCGATGCCGATACCGATGCCGGCTCCGCCCCCGACCCTGACGCCGCCCCCGATGCCTCCCCAGAGACCGCCGCAGTGCGCGTCGCGTTCGGCTCCTGCCGGTGGGCCGCGCCGCCCGCCGACGCCTCGGCCGATCCGATGGGCCCCGACGCCCTGGACACCCTGGCGCACACCCTCGCCCACACCCCCGGGGCCGAGCGCCCCGACGTGCTCGTCCTGCTGGGCGACCAGGTCTACGCGGACGAGACCTCCGAGGAGACCCGCCGCCGGCTCGCCGCGCGGCGCGACGTGACCCAGCCCCCGTGGCAGCAGGTCGCCGACTACGAGGAGTACACCCAGCTGTACTACGAGTCCTGGCTGGACCCCGAGGTGCGCTGGCTGCTGTCCACCGTCCCCAGCTGCATGATCTTCGACGACCATGACGTCATCGACGACTGGAACACCAGCGAGGCATGGCAGCGGGAGATGCGCGCCACCCCGTGGTGGCAGGAGCGGATCCTCAGCGGCCTGATGTCGTACTGGGTCCATCAGCACCTGGGCAATCTCTCCCCCGCCGAACTGGCCGCCGACGAGTTGTACGCGGCGGTGCGGGCCGCGCCCGAGGGCGACGGCACGGATCTGCTGCGGGAGTTCGCCGCCCGCGCCGACGCCGACCCCACGTACGCCCGCTGGAGCTACCGCCGCGACTTCGGGCGGGTGCGGCTGCTGATGGTCGACACCCGGGCCGCGCGGGTGCTGGAGGAGGGCGCGCGGGCGATGGTCGCCGAGCCCGAGCTGGCGTGGCTGCGCGAGCAGGCGCTGGAGGGCACGGACAGCTATGCCACGAGCGGCCGCGCCGGGCCGTACGACCACCTTCTGATCGGCACCTCGCTGCCCTGGCTGCTGCCGCACTTCGTCCATGACGTGGAGGCGTGGAACGCCGCGGTGTGCCGCGGCAAGCGCGGCCCGCGCTGGGCACGGATCGCGGAAGACCTCCGCCAGCGGGGCGACTTGGAGCACTGGGCCGCCTTCCCCGCGTCCTTCGACGCGCTGACCGAGCTGATCGCGAAGGTCGGTGGCGGGCCCGCGGCGCCGGCGACGATCAGTGTGCTGTCCGGCGATGTGCACCATGCGTATGTCGCCGAGCCCGACTGGTCGCGCTGGCCGCAGCCGCCGGACAGCCAGGTGCGGCAGCTGACGTGTTCGCCCGTGCACAACCGCACGTACGCCTCGATCCGGCTCGGTTTCCGGTTCGGCTGGAGCCGGGCGGGCCGCCGGCTCGGCCGCGCCTTCGCCCGGCACGGACGAGTCACCCCGAGCCGGCTCGACTGGCGCAAGACGGGCGGCCCGTGGTTCGGCAACCAGCTGATGACGCTGACGCTGCGCGGGCGTTCCGCGCGGCTGCGGCTCGACCAGGCACGGCCCGATCCGTCGGGTGGCGGGGCGCGGCTGGTCACGGCCCTGGAAGCGGACTGGCCCGAGGGCTGACCCGCGCCCCCCGCAGTCGATTCGCGCCTCCCGCAGTCGAATTGTGGCCGTGCGTCAAAACACCAACCCGGCGTGATCCCTCCCACAACGGAGGCCGGAGTTCCCCGCCTCGGCGCGATTCCCGGGAGCCGAGCGGCATGATGGGCGAACCCTGAGTCACATCTGCCCCGGGAGACACAATCTTGGCCGGAGACCCCCACGCCATAGCCGTCGTCGGTGCCGGTCCCCGCGGCACCAGCGTGCTCGAGCGGCTATGCGCCTCGGCCCCAGAACTCGCGCCCCACGCGCGGCTCACCGTCCACATGGTGGATCCGTCCCCGCCCGGCGCCGGCCGGGTGTGGCGTACGGCCCAGCCGGGCGAGTTGCTGATGAACACCGTGGCCTCACAGGTCACCCTCTTCACCGACGCCAGCGTCGAATGCGAGGGACCGGTCCGCACCGGACCGAGCCTGCACGAGTGGGTCGCCGCCCGCGGGCTCGACCCGGCCCTCGGCCCGGACGACTACCCCAGCCGCGCGCTCTACGGCCGCTATCTGGAGTGGGTGTTCGGGGAGGTGGTGCGAGGCGCGCCGGACACGGTGACCGTCCAGGTGCACGCCGCGCGCGCCGTACGCCTCGAGGAACGCCCGGACGGCGAGCAGGTGCTGACCCTGGAGGACGGCAGCCGGCTCGACGGGCTGCGGGCGGTCGTGCTCGCCCAGGGCCATCTGCCGACGGTGGCGGACGCGGCGGAGGAACGGTTCGCCGCCCATGCCGAGCGCCACGGGCTGCGCTACTACCCGCCCGCCAACCCGGCCGACGTCGACCTGTCGCCCATCGCGCCCGGCGAGGCCGTACTACTGCGTGGCCTGGGCCTCAACTTCTTCGACCACATGGCGCTGCTGACGGTCGGCCGCGGCGGCAGCTTCGCACCGGGCGACGGCGACAGCGAGGGCGCCGGCGAGGGCGGCAAGCTGGTGTATCGCCCCTCGGGCCGTGAGCCACGGCTGTACGCGGGCTCCCGGCGCGGCATTCCGTACCACGCGCGGGGCGACAACGCGAAGGGTGCCCACGGGCGCCACCATCCGCTGCTGCTGACGCCCGAGGTGATCAGCCACTTCCGCAAGCGCGCGGAATCCGGCGATCCGCCGGACTTCCTGACCGAGGTCTGGCCGCTGGTCGCCAAGGAGGCCGAGACGGTCTACTACGAGGCGCTGCTGGACCACTCGGAGCGGCCGGGCCGCTCGGACCACCCGGACCCCTCGAACCTGCCGGGCCGGCAGGGGCAGTCGGGTGAATCGAGCCAGCGGAGTCAGCCGGGACGCCAGGGATCTACGGGCCCCACGAGTTTCAGGGGGCGTTTTCTGGCCACCGAGCACGGCGGGGCGGAAGAGGCGGCGGTGCTGGACGATTTCGGCATCGCACCGGCCGACCGATGGTGCTGGGATTCGGTGGCCCATCCACACCGGGGCCGGGACTTCACCGGGCAGGAGGACTTCCGGCGGTGGCTGTTGGGATACGCGCGCGAGGACGTGGCCCACGCCCGGCTCGGGAATGTGTCGGGCCCCGTCAAGGCGGCCCTCGACGTATTTCGTGATCTGCGCAATGAGCTGCGGCAAATCGTCGACCACGGGGGTCTGTCGGGGCTGTCCCGGCGGTCCCATCTCGATCGCTGGTACACCCCGCTCAACGCCTTTTTGTCGATCGGCCCGCCGCGCCGCCGCATCGAGGAGATGGCCGCGCTGATCGAGGCGGGGGTGCTGGACGTTCTCGGTCCGCATCTGGAGGTGACCGAAGTGACCGCCGCGGAGCCGGGTGGAACCTCCGGTTTCGGGGGGCACTCGGCGCGGGTGCCGGGCCCTGTGGTGATCGCGACGACGCTGATCGAGGCGCGGCTGCCGGAGCCCGATCTGCGGCGGACGGCGGACCCGCTGCTGGACCGGCTGCTGCGCACCGGGGGGTGCCGTCCACACCGGGTGGAGGGCTACGAGACGGGCGGTCTGGATGTCACCCCGAGCCCATATCGCCTGGTGAACGCGGACGGGCGGCCCCATCCCCGGCGCTTTGCGATCGGGGTGCCGACGGAGGGCGTGCACTGGGTGACGGCGGCGGGTGCGCGGCCCGGGGTCAACTCGGTGACCTTGTGCGACACCGATGCGGTGGCCCGTGCGGCGCTGCGCGCGGCGGGGGCAAAGTTGGCGGAACTTGAACTTGCAACAAAAGGTAAGGGGAACCTAACCTGACTGTCCCATTGTTTCCCGTCCCCGGAACAAGGAGCAGTCCCCATGTCCCCGTCCGCCACCCCCCAAGGTCTCGCCGATCGCCTGGACGGCACAAGACCGTATGTCCTCTCGCTCTTCCGCATAGTCGTCGGCCTGCTGTTCTTCTGCCACGGCGCCTCCTCGCTGCTGGGCTGGTTCGGCGGCCTCATGGGCACCGGCAAGACCGTCGACGCCGGCACCTGGCCCGGCTGGTACGCGGCCGTGATCCAGCTCGTCGGCGGCGGCCTGGTGCTGCTCGGCCTGGGCACCCGCAGCGCGGCGTTCATCTGCTCCGGCTCGATGGCGTACGCGTACTTCCACGAGCACCAGCCCGAGAAGCTGTGGCCCATCCAGAACGGCGGCGAGGCGGCCGCGATGTTCTGCTGGGCGTTCCTGCTCATCGTCTTCACCGGCCCCGGCCCCTGGGCCCTCGACCGCTTCCTCGGCTCGGCGCGCCAGACCGTCACCGCCCCTGAGACACACCGTCAGCCGACCGCGGTCTGAACCGTCGTCCGAGCAGTCGCGCGAGCAGTCACCTGAGCAGTCGCCCGAGCATCTGCCTGAACGTCCGCTCCAAGCCGCAGATCACGTTATGCGGGGGTACCTCCCTTTCGCCACCGGGGAGGAAACCCCCGTGTGACGTGATTCGAACAACATCATCACCTCCTTACCGATATCCTCACCCGTCACAGGCGTACGCTGTATGGCTGTGAAGGCCGCATCCGCCGCTCCCCGGCGGCGCCGCGGCCGGGGGGAATCGGATCGGGAGAAACGTTGTTGGAACATTTGGGGTCGCTGACCAACACCCCATGGATTTACGCGGTTGTCGGCATGTCCGTTCTCCTTGACGTGTTCCTCCCCGTCCTGCCAAGCGGTGTCCTCGTCATCACGGCGGCCACCGCCGCCGCCGGAACCACCGTGGACGCGGTGGGCGTCGTACGCGTCCAGGCGGGCGCAGCCGACTTCTCCCAGATGTTCGCCCTCATGCTGTGCGCCGCCACCGCCTCCGTCCTCGGCGACATGGTCGCCTACCGGCTGGCCTGGCGCGGCAGCGACCGCCTCGACCGCGCCATCGCCCGCTCCCGCCGACTGACCTCCGCCCAGGAGAAGTTGGGCACGGCGCTGGTCAAGGGCGGCGGCGCGCTGGTCGTCATAGCCCGCTTCGCGCCTGCCGGACGATCCGTCGTCAGCCTCGGCGCGGGCGCGGCCCACCGCCGGGCCAAGGAGTTCCTGCCCTGGTCGGCGGTTGCCGGACTGGCCTGGGCCGCCTACAGCGTGAGCCTGGGTTACGTGGGCGGCCAGTGGCTCGGCGCCACCTGGCTTGGCACGGCGGTCTCGGTGCTCGCGCTCTTCGCGGCCGGCGCGGGCGCGGCGTTCGTGATGAAGCGCCCTGTCGACGACGAGCAGCCGCTCCCGGCGGCGCAGCCGGCGGTGAGCGGAGCCGGACAGGCGTAGGCAGAGCCGACGTCAACCGACGCGACGCCACTCGGCACCACGCCACTCGGCACCACGCCACTCGACACCACTCGATGTCACACGACACCGCACGACGCCGCTCGATGTCACGAGAAGGCCTGGCCCCGCGGACCCGGCCGGAAGCCCTGATCCCGCGGACCCGCTCACGGAACGCGCGAATTCCGGATCCGGCCCGGAATTCCGGCTACCGTCCCCTCATGCGCATCCCCGTCCCTCCGGCGCCCGCATGGTGACCCGCCGAAGCCGTACCACCGCCACCCTCGTCGGCGCCGCCCTGGTGCTCGCCGCCGGGATCCTCGTCGTACGGCACTTCACCGCCCCCTCGGAGCCCGAGCTTCCGACCATCCCCGCGGCCGAGCGCCCGGTGGTCGAGGCGGCCGCCCGCGCCTGCCCCAAGGTGAACGTGCCGCTGCTGGCCGCGCAGATCCACGCGGAGAGCGGCTGGCGGACGGACGCGGACTCCGGGCATGCGCAGGGCATCTCGCAGTTCACCCCGGAGACCTGGGCCGAGTGGGGCCGCGACGGGGACGGCGACGGAAAGGCCGACGTCTGGGAGCCCAAGGACGCCATCCCCTCGCAGGCCCGCTATATGTGCCATCTGTACGGCATGGTGAAATCCCTGCCCGGCAACCCGACCAAGCTGGCGCTGGCCGCGTACAACGCCGGTCCGACCGCGGTCCTCAAGGCCCGCGGGATCCCGAGGATCGCCGAGACCCGTGAGTACGTGGACCGCATCCTGAACACGCTGCTCCCCCAGTACCGCGAGAGCGAGGAGAAGTACGCGGCGGAGCACTCGCGCCCGCCGCGCCCTTCTGCTCGCGTCTCACGCCCCTCGGATTCCGACCCGTCCGGCGCGGCCCTCAAAGCCGCCGGCTCCGGGTGATCACGCGTCCGCCGCCATGAAGTCCTCGACGGCGCGTACGAGTTCGAGCGGCGACTCGTCGGCGGGGTAGTGCCCGGCACCGGGCAGTTCGACGAGTTCGGCACGCGGATACCAGCGCAGCCAGGTCTGCCGCATCAGCTCCGCCGTCAGCGCCGGATCCTGCGCCCCGACCACCACCCGGACCGGCACCCGGGAGCCCAGGATGTCCTCGTGGAAGTCCTCCAGGGCCCAGGAGTCCAGCCAGGCCCGGAACGCCTTGGCGTCGCTGTGCTCCAGCGAGTGCCGGACCATCATGTCGAGCCAGGCGGCGGGGTGGCGGCCGCCGGTGGTGTAGTCGATGATCGCCCGCCGGCTCTCGGGGCGCTCGGCGGCGGAGGTGAACAGCTCCCACTGCTCCCCCTCCATCGGCATCCCGCTCGCGGGCACGGGGGCGACCCCGACCAGCCGCCCCACCCTGTCGGGGACGGCGGCCACGACGCGCTGCGCGACGGCGCCGCCCATCGAGTGCCCGAGGAGTGAGAACCGCTGCCAGCCGAGGTGATCGGCGAGCGCGAGCAGATCGCGGCCCGCCTCGCCGGTGGTGTACTCGCCGCGGATGTCCCGCGCCTCCCCGTAGCCGCGCAGATCGGGGAGTGCGTAGGTGAAGGCCCGACGGTCGATATGCGGCATCATGGCCGCGAAGGCGGCGCGGTCCGAGAACCAGCCGTGTATGGCCACGACCCGGTGCGGCCCTTCGCCGACGAGCTCGAACGGTGGAACGAGGGGTGGAACGATCGGTCCCATGGCACCTCCGGTCCCAGTCGAAGACGGGCGCGCGGCGCGCGTGCCCGTTGCCGGACAACGGTGTCGTCAACCGGCGGCCTCGGCAAGGCCGCTGCGCATATGCGAGCGAAGCCTGACCGTGATCTGACAGGCAGCGGGGGCGGGACGCGCGGCTCACCCGCCCACGTACGGCGCCGACCCACTCACGTACGGTGCCGACCCGCTCACGTACGGTGCGGACCTGGGTGCGTGACCGCCCCTTCTCCCGCCCGTTCCTGACCGCGCGTACCATAAGACGCGGGTCAGAGCTCCCCCAGCAGGCGCTGGAGGCACCACTCGGAGCACCGATGAACCGCCGCCGAAGCACCCCGCACGAATCCACCGAACAGGCGCTGCGTTCCCTGGGACGGCTGACCGCTCAGATCCTCGAGCGGATCAAGCTGCAGCAGGCGCGGGTGGAGCTGGCCGTGGCCCTGCAGCGGCAGATGCTGCCCGCCGAACTGCCTGCGCTCCCCGGTCTGCGCGCCGCGGCCCGCTACACACCCTCGCGGGACGGGCTGGACGTCGGCGGCGACTGGTACGACGCCTTCCCGCTGCCCGGCACCACCTCGGTCGGCTTCGCCATCGGCGACGTCCAGGGCCATGACGTGGAGGCGGCGGCCTTCATGGGCCAGGTCCGCACGGGGCTGCGCGCCGTCTGCACCGCCACCTGCGACCCGGGCGAGGTGCTGCGCGGGGTCAACGAACTGCTCATCTCGATGGGCAGCGATCTGTTCACCACCTGCACCTTCGTCCGCTTCGACCCGGTCGCGGGCGAGCTGGCCTGCTCCCGCGCGGGCCATGTCCCGGCCATACAGGCATCCGCCGACTCCCCGCCCGAGGTCGTCTGGGACCCCGGGGGCCTGCCACTGGGGATCCAGAGCGGCGAGACCTATCCGGTGACCCGGCACCCGCTGACGCGGGCGGGAGCCTTCGTGCTGATCACGGACGGGGTGGTGGAAGGGCCGTCCTTCCCGATCGACCGGGGGCTGGCGGAGGTGTCGCGGCTGGTCGGCGCGGGCTATGACGCGGACGCGGAGGTGCTGGCCGCGCGGGTGAGCGAGGTCGCCGACCGGACCGGCCACTGCGACGACGCGGCCGTGCTCGTGCTCCGCCACGACGGCGTACGGCCGTAAGCGCTCGACGCACTCGGCGCACCCGGCGTGCCTGGCTCTCTCGGCGCGCCCGGCGTGCTCCGCGTGCCTGACCCCCTCGGCCCGTGACCGCCGTACATCCGACGGCGTCCCGGTTCCTCCGTGCGGCGGACGCCGCGCAGCGGCTCTGCGTGTCACCCGCACCGAACTGCGACGACGTTGTCTGATGGCCGCTGTGGCAGGCGATGACTGGATCCGGCGATACGGTGCCACGGGCCTGCGGATCGTCGCCGTCACGGCGGCGTACTACGTCGCGGCCCGGATCGGACTGCTGCAGGAGCTGGTGCGCGGACAGGTCACCCCGCTCTGGCCGCCCACCGGTATCGCCCTGGTCTGTCTGCTCCTGCTCGGCCTGCGCACCTGGCCGGGCATCACGCTGGGCGCGCTTCTGGTCAACGCGCCGATCGGCCCGACGGTCCCCGCGGTCGTCGCGATCGTGGCGGGCAACACCGTGGCCCCGGTGTGCTCGTATCTGCTGCTGCGGCGCATGGACTTCCATACGGAGCTGAACCGGCTGCGGGACGCGCTCTCGCTGGTCTTCCTCGGCGCGCTGGCCGGCATGCTGATCAGCTCCACGGTGGGCACCGGCGTGCTCGTCCTGGCGGGAGCGCTCCCGACGGACGCGTTCTGGACGACCTGGTCGGTGTGGTGGACGGGGGACGCGATGGGGGTCCTGGTGGTCACACCGCTGCTGCTGGTGCTGAGCAGGGCCCGGCCGCCGCGCGGCGTGCACCCCTACCGGTGGGCCGAGGCGGGGCTGCTGTTCGTGGCCACCACGGCCGTCGCGCTGCTCGCCACGCGCTCCGTCAGCAGCCTGCTCTTCCTCGTCTTCCCCTTTCTGATCTGGGCCGCGCTGCGCTTCCAGCTGGCGGGGGCCGCGCCGTGCTCGCTCATCGTGTCGGTGTGCGCGATCCAGGCGACGGCGGCGGGGGTCGGCCCGTTCGCGGGACATACGCTGCTGGCGCGGATGGTCACCCTGCAGGCGTTCAACGGCTCCACCGCGCTGACCGCGCTGCTGCTGTCGGCGATCATCGCCGAGCGGAACCGTACCCGCCAGCAGATCGAGCTGATCTGCACCCAGCTCGCCGAGGCGGTGGTCCGGCTGGCGCCGGGTGACGTACTACGGGAGTGGCCGCCGCCGCGACGGGGTGAGCAGCCACCGAACGAGCGCTAGGGCGGGCCCTTCAGCCGCCGGGGCGACTCAGGTCACGATGGCGGAGCGAGGTGCTGCCGTTCATGTTGTATTCCTGGGCGAGGCCGGTCTGGTGGAGCCTTTGCATCTGCTCGCCGGTCACCGTGACGCCCCCGATATCGAAGGACGTGTTGTCGTCCCAGTTGAATCGGTCCCAGACGTTCACCTGGTAGTCGAGGGACACCTTGGGCTTTCCGTGGGCGTCCGGCTCCACCGTCACCACGCCCGAATGGTTCACCATTCCGTGGCCGACGGCGAGATACCAGTCACGGTCGCTGTGCTTGTATCCTTCGGCCTTCGTCTCCACCGGAATGGACACCGGCCGGCCACCCGACTCCTCGAACGCCTTCAGGGCCTTTTTCCGCCACTCGTCCTCGTGCTTGGAGAGGTTCTCCGTGGCAGCCTTGCGGAAGCCGTCGGGGTCCTCGTCCCACATCCGGTTGATGTCCAGATCCAGCGGCTTCCCGGACCCGTCGAGGTAGTGGGCCAACTCCCGGGCCCCCTCGTCGTAGCCCACCAGGTCACCGCCCTCCACCATGGCCCCCGCCTCGAGCTGGAACAAATAGTCCTTGAGGCCAGGATCGCGCGAGTGGAACTTCCCGGATCCCACATCCGCCGGCTTCCACTTGTACTGCGGGGACATGATCCCGGCCGCCAGCAGCCCGTCCTTGTTCTCCTGCCACACCCGGCCGCGCAATTCCGGGCTGAGACCGTCCCAGATCTTGCGCAGTTCGGCGCGCTGCTTGGGGTTCGCGTCCTTGCCCAGCGAAGCGAGCTCCGTGGCCCGGTCGGCCCGGACCTCGGCCAGGGAGTGGTACCCGGCATGGCCCGCGTTGTACGGGTCGCCGCCGTGGCTCTTGGCCAGCGCGCCCTTGACGATGCCGTCGACCTCGACGGCCCGGGCGAGCTGCCGGTTGACGCGGTTGGCGTACGCCTCCTGAGTGTCCAGCTGCTCTTGCGTCCGTACCCCGTCGTCCCCCGGCGTATGGGGGTAGAGAAAGCGCACGGTGCCGTCGAAATTATCGGAGAGCCGGAGCCCGTCGTCCTGCGCCTGCGCGACGATCGACTTGACGTCGGCCTGAATTTCGGTCAGCTGTGAGTGCGCGTCGTCGAGGACGCTCCAGATGCTGCTGGCTTCCTTGTGCAGATCCGCGAACTCCTTCGCGGTCTTGCCGACGAATTCACGTGTGACATCGGCGTTGAGCCCGGCCCACCGCGCCCCCTCCGACTTCTTCCGCAGACCCGAACGCGCATCGTTCATCAGCCTCTTCAAGCCATCGACGACGCACTTCCAGTCCGTGACCGCATTGCCGAGCTTCCCCAGATCAACGCCGATGAGATCCGCGTAGGTGAGAGCCCCCATCGTCTTTCCCCCGCCGTTTTCGCTACTTCACCATCTTGGATATCTCAGAAACACTCACGGCCGACCCGTCCCGGTTGCGCAACGAGGCCGCGATCTGCGCGTCGTCGTTTCCGTGCGCCTTCTTCGAGTAGTCCAGGTGATTGGAGATATGGGCGCACATCTGGAGCACGGTCTTCACCTGGGAGCTCCAGACGGACACCGTGGTACTGAGCGCGGCCCCCATGGTGAAGTGGTGATCGCTCAGCGCCTTGGCCGCTTGCATGGACGACCCCACGCCATCCTTGTTGGCCCCCGCCCCGGCGATGTCGGCCACCTTCTGCAACTCTCCGTGCAGGATGAATGCCTCATGGCCGACGGCGCCCAAGTCGTCCTGGTGCACGACCAGATCGGAGCCCCCGCCGCCGCTCGTGGCCGACGCGCCTCCGCCGCCACCGGGGTCCGCGGGAAGCTGGTTGAGCCGGGTATGGGCGCTCTGCTGCCCGGCCGCGTCCGCCTTGAGTTGAGACCACTCGCTGTCGAATGACATTCCCCGTTACCTCCTGTAGAGGACATCCGCGCATTCGGTGCCGCGGCCGTTCCTCCCCTGGCCACACCGCACCACAGCGCAGATCAAAACGCATGGTAGCTGAATCGGATGACATCACTCCGGCTACGGCCGGACAAGCTTCGCGCCTCGCCCGGCCGGGGGCGCCGGGTCCTGGACCTTGGGCCCCGGCCCGTCGTACACGCCGTCCGGCCCCGGCTGCCGGAAGTCGTAGTGCGTCACCGAACTGCTGCCGCGCATGTCGAAGTCCTCGGCCAGCCCCGCTTCCTGCAGTTTGGCCAGGTCCGGGTCGGGGGGATCCGTCAGGTTGAGCTCGCTCTCGTTATGGCTGTATCGATCCCAGACATTCACCTGATAGTCGAGGTAATACTCGGGCTTCCCGTATTCGTTGAGCTTCGCCGTCATCGCGCCGGATACGTTGAACGTTCCGGTGCCGACGGCGTCGCGCCAGTCCTGGTCGCCAAAACCGAAAGTCTGGCCCTTCGTTTCCACCGGAACGGTGACGGTCTGCCCCCCGGACTTCTCGAGCTCCTTGCGCGCCTGTTCCGCCCACTTGTCCTGATGGTCGACGATGGCCCACTCGACATCTTCGTACATGGGTTTGTCGTCGCGCAGCATGCTGTTGACGTCCAGGTCATCAACAGGGGTTCCGGTATTCGAGAGGTAGTGCTCCAGAGCCTGGCCGCCGTGGCTGAGGCCGTTCAGTTTGTCCCACGCCACCTTGCTTTTTGCCTCGAACAAGGTCCAGCGATCGCCCGCCGTCGGATCTCTCCATGCCCACTCCGGGTGACCCTTGACCGTGGACTTCCACTTGTACTTCGGGGAGATGACCCCGGCATCCATCAGCTTTACCCTGTCGGCATCCCACAGTTGGCCGCGCAGCTCCGGGCTGAGCGCGTCCCAGAGCTTCCGCAGCTCGGCCCGCTGCTGCTCGGGGTTCACGTCCTTGCCGAGCGAGGCGAGCGCCGTCGCCCGGTCGAGCGCGACGTCGTCGAGCGAGTCGTACTGCGTGTGCCCGGCGTCGTAGGGGTCGCCGCCGTGCATCTTGGCCAGCGCGCCCTTGACCAGGCCGTCGATCTGGATGGCCCTGGCCATCTTCGCGTTGACGCGGCGGTTGTACTCGTGCTGGACGTCCCGGTCGTGCTGGTCGGGGTCCATCTCAAACGGGTAGACGAACTTGACGGCGCCGTCCCAGTTGTCGGTGACCTGAAGCTTGACTTTCAACAAGCCGGAACTCGCGTCCTTCATCAGCTTTTTCAAACCGTCGACGGTCGACTTCCAGTCCGCGACCGCACCACCGAGCTCAGCCAGGTCGATTTCGACCATGTCGTGGCAATTGAGACCGTCCAGATTGCCGGGACCGCTCATGGCCTTTCCCCCGTCACTCCATCAGCTTGGCGATCGCAGACTAGCCGAACCGGATGATCTTGTTCCGGGCCCTGGAGCAAGGGAAGAACGGGACATTACAGAGCCAATCCGCCGCGACGACAGACATATGCGCAGGTGAATGCGCGGCGCCGGATACTCGCTGAACTTCTCCTGAACTCACCCGGGGCAAACTCACCAAGAATTCAGCGGCTCGACCGTCCGACTGCCGCCCCCGCCACCGCCCCCGCGGCGAGACGGACCCGTGGAACACGCAACCCCGACCGAGCCGAGGACGTCCCCAAGAGTGCCCCAACGCAACCCCGCAAAGGACACCCGTACGAGATGACCACAACGGCCGCGCGCTACCTCTACCTCACCCGCCACGGCGAGGCCTCACCCGACGAGACCGAGCTGACGGCGAACGGGCGCCGCCAGGCCGTACTGCTCGGCGAGCGGCTGCGCGGCCACCCCATATCCGCCATCCACCACAGCCCGCTCCCCCGCGCCGCCCAGACCGCCCGCCTGATCGCCGAGCAGCTCACCGAACGCCCCGATGCTCTGGATGTCCCGGAAGTCCCCGAAGTCCCCCTCCACCCGTCCGAACCGGCCGGGGACTACCTCCCGTACGTCCCCGACCGGAGTGAACTCCCCGCGGACACCGCCGACGCCCTCCTCGGCTTCCTCGCCCAGTTCCCCCCGGAAGCGCGCGACCACGGCCCGGCACTCGCCCGCGAGGCCCTGGCCCTGTTCACCGGCCCGGTGCCCGGCGACGAGCCGCGCCACGAACTGGTCGTCACCCACAACTTCCTCATCGGCTGGCTCGTCCGCGCCGCCCTGGACGCCCCCGACTGGCGCTGGCTCGCCCTCAACCACGCCAACGCGGCCCTGACGGTCATCCGCTACGCCCCCGGCCGACTCTCCTCCGTCCTCTTCTGCAACGACATGTCCCACCTGCCCGCCGACCTGTGCTGGACCGGCTTCCCACCCGAACTGCGCGTGTGAAGTGACCAATGGTCAGCCCTCGGTGGGCCCGGGACCGTGAGGACGGTCGGGTAATACCGTTCGATGTAGCTCACCGTCGCCGCTCAGACTTCCGCCACCGCGTCGATCTCGACGAGCACACCCTCGCGCACGAGCTGCGCCACCACGGTGGTCCTGGCGGGCAGCGGCGAACCGTCCGCGAAGAAGTCCCGGTACACGCGGTTGAACTCCGGAAAGTTCTCCCTGTCGCTCAGATAGCAGGTGCACTTGATAATGCGGTCCTTACCGCTGCCCGCCGCCTCGAACACGGCGACGAGGTTGCTCAGCACCTGCGTTGCCTGCGCGGCGAAATCGGCCGGCATCTCGTTCGTGGCGGGGTCGAGTGGCCCCTGGCCGGAGGTGAAGACCAGGCCACCGGAGACGATGGCCTGGGACAGGGGCGGCTCGGTGCCGTCCGAGAAGCGCACGAACGGCGCCTTGTCAGTGTGAACGCCTTTGATCATGCGGGCATTCTGCACCGCGGGCCATGGCGTGTCATCGCGCTATTCGACCGTCCCGGCGCTGATGTCAGGCGTGAATGTCAGGGGTGGAACGCGGAAGTAGGGCACGCTCCACAGCGGCTGTCGCGAAGGGCTTCGAGGCGGTCTTGCCCTGGTCTCCGGCAAGACCGGCGACTTGGGCGCCGATGTCGTCGGGCTGATGCCGGACGGGCGTCGGCTGGTGATCCAGTGCAAGCACTACGCGCCCCACCGCACCGTGGGCAGCGGTGCCCGCTGGCCGGTGGCTGTGGCCGGGCACCGTATTGATCGCGACGCCTGGGATGCCACGGTATCGGCGCCCGTCTGGCGGCCGGACGCCGATACCCGCCAGATCAGGTCAGGTCAGGCCGGCGACGTAGCGACCTGACCAACGTGCCGGGCGAAGAACCGCACCGCGCTGTCGGCTTCGAACCTGGGCAGTTCCTTGTGCTTGCCCGAGTTCACGTGCAACGACTTCTCCTTCGAGGCGAAGGCGTCGAACAGCGCGAGACCGTCCTCGCGCGAGATGTGCTCGTCATCCCACTGCAGGTCGAACTCGATCGGGATGGTGATCTGCTGCGCCTTCTCGGCCAGCACATCGGGCCAGTGCTGACCGAAGACCGCGGCTGTGATCCTCGGTTCGACCGCCACGAACGGTATGCCGATCGCTGTGCCCATGTTGATGCCCCAGAAGCCGACCAGACCGTCGGTGCCGATCTCCGGGAGTTCCTGGAGGGCGTCCAGGGTCGCCCGGTACTCGGGCACGGCGAGCTCCGCCAGGTGGTCGTTGTAGCGGACGACGATCGGTCCTTCCGACTCGCCCGCCGCCCGCGCCCGGAACAGCTCGGCGATTTCCGCCTCATCGTGCGCCGTGCGCGGCCGGTCGCCGTGGCCGGGCGCGTCGATGACGGCGACGTGGAAGCCGCAGCCGGTCACGAGAAGGCGGGCCCGGTCGGACATCGCCGGGTGCTTCTTGTGGTTGCCCCCGCCATGGGCCATCAGGATCAGGGGCGCGCGATCGGCTGCGTTGGAGGCCGGCGACCAGAGGACGCCGGGGACATCGCCCACGGTGAAGTCGCGTTCGAGGATGCCGTTCGACGAGGACTCGGCGGTGAACTGCAGAGAGTGCATGGTGTTGCCTTTCGGGAGTGCCTTGTTGTCGAGGCGCTCCCGGCGACACCTACGTCAATCGTTGGCCGTGACGGGAAGAGGGAGCACCCACGTCGATACAGCGTTCATGGGTCTCACCTCCTCGGCGGTGTCACGGTCGACTGAAAGCTAGCAGCCCGACGATCACTCCTCCAGCCCTTTTCCCCACCACATGCACGCCACGCCGTCTTCAGGGCAGAGCCTCGACAAGCTCTTTGGCGAGAGGACCCGAGGAAGCGGGGTTCTGCCCTGTGAAGAGGTTGCGGTCCACGACCGTGTACGGCTCCCAGGCAGGACCCCGCGAATACTGGGTGGGCAGCTTCTTCAACTCGTCCTCCAGCAGCCACTTGGCTATGTCGGCGAAACCGACGCCGACCTCCTCTTCGTTGCAGAATCCCGTCACACGGTAGTTCGCGAAGGGCGTGTTGCCCTTCGCGTCTCGGGTCGCGAGAAGAGCAGCCGGGGCGTGGCAGACGATGCCGAGTGGTTTGCCGGAAGCGAGCGCCTTTCGCAGCAGCGACGCGGAGTCGGAGTCGACGGAGAGGTCTTCCATCGGGCCGTGACCTCCGGGGTAGTAGACCGCGTCGTAGTCCTCGAGGCGCACTTCTTGGAGGGAGATGGGATGCCGTAGCTCATCCGCCGCCTCGATGACGCCCTCCTCCCGGAGGGCGTTCTCCTCGCCGCCCGCCATGCGGGGCTCCAGGCTCATCGTGTCCACAACGGGGACGGTGCCACGCGGAGTTGCCACGGTGACCTCGTGTCCGGCGTCGGTGAACACGCTGTAAGGCGCCACGAACTCCTCGGCCCAGTACCCGGTGGGGTGTCGGTGCCCGTCCTTCAGGGTCCAGTAGCTCGCGCCGGTCAGCACGCAAAGGATCTTGGCCATAAGGCGCTCCTCCGGCAGGTTGCCCTGGAAACGACGTGGGGCGACACGCTTGAACGCGCACAACAAGTGTGAGCAGGCACCTTGGAGGCTGCAACTTGGTCGGCAACGTAAAACGTCAAGTGGTGATCGATGCGGAGGGCGGTTCGGCAGGAGCGCGAGGCCCCGGGCCGCGGCACTGTGGATGTCAAAGACCCCCGACCGGGATCGGCAGGGGGTCTTTCCGCTGGTGGGCGCAGACGGGTTCGAACCGCCGACATCTGCCTTGTAAGGGCAGCGCTCTACCGCTGAGCTATGCGCCCGGGATGAGGTGCCAGCCTACCCTGTCCGCGCCGCACCGCCGCAATCCAGGAGAGGGAGGGAAAGAACGGGCCTGATCGCGAACCATCCGTCATGCCTGTTCGTCAGTGACGGGTGGGAGAATGACAGCCGGGCCTGGGGCGATCCATGTGGGAGAGGGAAGTGGCGGCGACATCCGCGCAGTCTGCACGTCCAGTACGTCGTCCGCGTCCAGAGCATGGTCCGGGTCCAGCGCGTCGCCTGCGGGCGGTGCGGCGGGTGGTCGAGGGGGTTGTGGGGAGTGTGGCGCTGGTGGTGGCGCCGTTGCCGTTGCTGATCGCGGTGGTGCCGGTCACGTTCGCGGGGGGCGGGGCGCGGCGGTGGTTCGGGGGGCGGGGGGAAGGGCAGCGGGCGCAGGCGCAGGCCGCGAAGGACGAGGCCGCGGCGGCGTTCTACGAGCTGGACACCGCGCAGCGCGATCTGCGGATCTCGATCGAGACGATCACCGCGGTCGACGACTCCCCGGCCGCCCGGCGGGCGAAGGCCGACTTCGAGGCGCTCGGCCAGCGGATCGACCAGGTCAGCCGGGACTACATCACCGCCGTGGACGCCCATGACCTGGACCGCGACGACCTGGACGCGCAGGCCGCCTCGCGCGCCCGCGCCGATCTGGTCCGGGCCAAGGACGAGCTGCGGCGCACCAAGGGGGACCTCGACCGCTTCGCGCAGGGTCTCGGCCCGCTGCTGGAGCAGGCCGAGACCCAGCTGGCACGGCTGGCGCCCGCCGTGGAGCGGGCCCGGCAGGCGCTGCGCGCGGCGAGCGACGCGCTGGATGCCGTACGGGGGTCCGGGCTGCGGGCCGACGACCTCGCGGCGCGGCTGGCCGCGCTGGCGCCCGAGCTGACCAAGCTCAACGAGGGGGCGGGCCGGCATGGTGTGCAGGAGACCATCCGGCGCGCGGACGATGTGCTGCGCCGGGCGGAGGCGGTGCGCGGCGAGGCGGAGCGGCTGCCGGAGCGGGCCGCGGAGATCGACCGGCGGCTGGTGTCGCTGCGTACCCGCGCGCAGGCGATCACCACGCGTACGGAGGGCGTCGCGCCCGTGCTGAGCGAGTTGCGGCGGCGCTACAGCGCGGCCTGCTGGCAGGATCTGCAGACCGTACCAGCGCAGGCCGAGGGCGACGTCGCGCGGGCCGAGGCGAAGCTCAAGGAGGCCCAGGAGGCGCGCGACGAGCAGCGCTGGGCCGATGCCACGGCCCTGCTCGCGACCGTACGGGCGCTGCTGAACACCACGGACGAGGCGGTGTCCGCGGCCGGCGACCGGCTGCGGCGGCTCGACGAGGTGTCGTACGACCGGAACAAGGAAGTCGAGCGCACGCGCTTCGCCATCCGCGACGCGCAGCGCCTGGCCATGGCCGGGCGCGAGACCCCCGACCCGCGCCACGCCCGGCCACTGGACGGCGCGGTGGAGCGGCTGGACCGGGCGATCGCCGGGCTGGAGGGGCGGCACCCGGACTGGTGGCACTTCCTGTCCGAGACGGAGGCCGTGCGGCAGACCGTCGCCCACGTGGTGCAGGAGATCCGCGAGGAGCGTGGCGGCGCGCACTGAGGCGCGGCGGGCGGGCGGGCAGCCGAGGCCGGTGAGCGCGCCCCTGCGTCGCAGCCACGTGCTGGCCTGCGGTTTCGCGTGCTTTGCGCGCTGTTGGACCGCCTCTCTCCTGGCTATGCTGCCCTTATGCCTCGCTACGAATACCGATGCCGCGCCTGCGGGACCACCTTCGAGCTGAACCGGCCCATGGCCGAGTCCTCGGCGCCCGCGTCCTGCCCCGACGGGCATGACGACACGGTGAAGCTGCTCTCGACGGTCGCCGTCACCGGCGCCGCCTCCTCCGCCCCGGCACGCTCCCAGGCCTCCGGTGGCGGTGGCGGCGGATGCTGTGGGGGCGGCTGCTGTGGGTGAGGTTGCACGCGGTCGCGGCTGAGCCCGGCCCGGTTGAGCCGGGCCGGTTGGGGGCGGATCCTGGGAGGTACGTACGCAGGTACGGCCTCGACCGCGCAGCGCGCAGCACCGCGAGGCCGGGGTCTCCGCGAGCGGCAGGGGTAGAACCCATCAGCCCGAAGGAGGCCGGACATGGCTACTGGCCGCCCCTCCCCCATCGGTCCCCACCCAGCGGGGATCGGACGCCAGTTCCCCGAGCGGATCGGCGTCCGCATCAAACTCGACGAGCATCTGCCGGTCGACCACCGGCTCAGCCAGGTCTACCGCGTCGGTGCGGGCCTGATGGGTCTGGTCCTGATCGCCTTCGGCATCCTGGGCCTGATCCACCAGATCGGTTTCTTTGACACCGGCGGTGCCACCGTTGCCGGTCTGAACACCAATGGCGCGCTGAGCGTGCTGTCCATCGTCATCGGTGCGCTGCTGGTCGCCGGCATGGTCATCGGCGGCAACTTCGCCTCGACCCTCAACATCGTGCTGGGCGTTCTCTTCCTGCTGAGCGGTTTCGTCAACCTCGCCCTGATAAGGACGCCCTTCGACTTCCTGGCCTTCCGCCTCCAGAACGTGCTGTTCAGCTTTGTGGTCGGCCTGATGCTGATGTGGTTCGGCATGTACGGGCGGGTCAGCGGCGGGTTGCCGCACGACAATCCGTACTGGCAGGCCCGACACCCCCTGCTCGCCGAACGTGAGGCGCGTGCCCGGGAGCTCCAGGCCGGTCGTGGCGGTCAGGCGGCGGAGAGGCCGCGCGCTAGGCCTCCCGGCAAGTGGGGCAAGCTCGATCAGCCCCCTGGCGCGTCCGCAGCCTCGCGGTCCGAAGAGCGGCAGCGAGGAGGGCGACAGCAGGGAGGAGGGCGGCACGCCCGGCGGCTGCTGCGGCGGCGCAGGTTCAGCGGCGGCGGGCCAGGGTCAGCCCATCCGCGACCGTCAGCATGACCGACTCCATCCGCTCGTCGGCGGCCACATGCTCGTTGAACGCCTTGATCGCCGCGCCCGGGCCCGTGGCCTCCGGGTCGACGACGGAGCCGTGGAAGAACACGTTGTCCGCGACGATCAGCCCGCCCGGGCTCATCCGCTCCACCAACTCCTCCCAGTACGCGATGTAGTTGCCCTTGTCCGCGTCGAGGTAGGCCAGGTCGATATGCGGCTCGGCCGGCATCGCCCGCAGCGTGTCCAGCGCGGGCGCGATCCGCAGGTCGATACGGTCCGCGACCCCGGCCTTGGCCCAGGCGTCCCGGCCGTACGCCGTCCACTCCTCCGAGATGTCGCAGGCGATCAGCTTGCCGTCGGCGGGCAGCGCCTGCGCCATCGACAGGGCGGAGAAGCCGGTGAAGGTGCCGACCTCGACGATGTGCCGGGCGCCGGTCAGCCGCACCAGGAACGCCAGCAGCGGGCCCTGCTCCTCGGCGGACTGCATACCCGCGTACCCGGGCAGCTGGGCATGCGTGACCTCGACGAGCTCGCGCTGGACCGGGTCGAGCGGCGGGTTGTGGCCCAGCATGTAGCCGTACAGCTCGTCCGTGACCGGCGTGCTCTTGCTCTCGGCCAACGTGGCCCCCTTCAGCTTCCCAGGTAACGCAGTACCGCCAGTACGCGGCGACTGTAACCCGAACTCGCGGGGAGTTCGAGCTTGTCGAAGATCGCGTTGATGTGCTTCTCGACGGCGCTGCGCGAGACATGCAGCCGCTCCGCGATGGCCGTGTTGGCGTGGCCCTGCGCCATCGCGCCCAGGACGTCCCGCTCGCGCGGGGTGAGCCGGCTGAGCGGGTCGGTGTGGGTGCTGCGGGCCAGCAGTCTGCGGACGACCTCGGGGTCGAAGGCGGCCCGGCCCGCCGCGACCCGCTCCAGCGCGTCCAGGAACTCGTCGACCTCCACCACCCGGTCCTTGAGCAGATAGCCGACCCCCGCGCCGCCGTCCTCGGAGGTGAGCAGTTCGGTCGCGTACCGCTTCTCCACGTACTGCGACAGCACCAGCACACCGATGCCGGGGTGGCGTCGCCGGATCTCCAGCGCCGCCCGCAGCCCCTCGTCGCTGTGCGTCGGCGGCATCCGTACGTCGACCACCACCGCGTCCACGTCCGGGTGCAGCCCTACCGCCTCGACCAGCGCCGCGCCGTCGCCCACCGCCGCCACCACCTCGTGGCCCTCCTCGGCGAGCAGCCGCACCAGGCCCTCGCGCAGCAGGGTCGAGTCATCGGCCAGGATCACGCGCATGGCAGCTCCGCGCTGACCGTCGTGGGTCCGCCGGGCGGGCTGACCACCCGCAGCCGGCCGTCCAGCGCCGCCACCCGCCGGGCCAGGCCCAGCAGCCCGCCGCCCGCCGGGTCCGCGCCGCCCCTGCCGTCGTCGGTGACCCTTACCAGCAGTCCGCCCAAGGCCCCCACCTCCGTCTCCCGCCCGGTCAGCGCCACCGTGATCCGCTCCGCGCCCGAGTGCTTGATCGCGTTGGTCACCGCCTCGGCGACCACGAAGTACGCCACTGTACGAACCGCCTCCGCCGGCTCCGCCGTCAGCCCGTACTCCAGCCGCACCGGGATGGCCGACCGCTCGGCGACCGCCTCCAGCGCCGCCCGCAGCCCGGCCTCGTCCAGCGCGGTGGGGTACACCCGCCACGCCACCTCACGCAGATCGGTCAGCGCGGCCCGGCTCTCCTCGTGGGCCTGGACCAGCAGGGCGCGCGCCTTGTCGGGATCCTGGCTGCGGCGGGCCCGGCCGAGCAGCATACCGAGGGCGACGATCCGCTGCTGCACCCCGTCGTGCAGATCGCGCTCGATACGGCGGCGCTCGTCGTGCACCGCGTCCACCACCCCGGCGCGGCTGGTGGACAGCTCGTCGATCCGGCGGCGCAGGGCCTCGCGGTGGCTGGGGCCGAGGAAGCGGCGGGCCAACTGCCCCTCCAGGAGCGCGACGCCGACGATGCCCTGGAGGGCGAGGAAGAGCAGGAAGAGCCCGCCGATCGCGGAGCCGGTGATCGTGATCCACTCGCCGTCGCGCATGATGAACCAGCCCCACAGCAGCAGGCTGCCGTACGCCGTGCCGGCCACCACGGCCAGCAGCACCAGCCCGCCCAGCAACCCCAGCGACCAGCGCGCCGCCACGTACTGGCGGGCGCCGCGGTCGTCGTAGTCGGCCGCGATGTCATGGCCCAGGAAGCGGGCCAGCCGGCGGCGCTCGGCCTCCGTCAGCCGCCGCGCCCCGGCTGTCACCGCGCCCAGCACACACCGCCGGGCCGCCGGCCATCCGCCCGGCCAGGTCCGTACGCACAGCAGGGCCAGACCCGCCACCGTGACACACACCAGCTCCACGACGCCGGTGCCCGCGCCGATCAGCAGCCCGCCCGCCAGGCGCAGCCCGCGCCGCAGCCAGCTCCCCGACGTCCCCCTTGTGCCCATGGACGGCAACGCTAGCGGCGCGCGTCGGCCCGCACACTGAGGATTTCCGCAGGTTGTGGGTGCGGTGCGCGACCGTGCGGCCGGGTGGGCGCCCTCATGGTCCCCAGGCGGCCGCCTTTCTAGCGTCGTACGGCATGAGCGACCGGATCACCGACTGGGCCACTGGCCTGATGGACACCTTGGGCGCGCCCGGCGCGGGCGCCGCCATCGCCCTCGAAAACCTCTTCCCGCCCTTGCCCAGCGAGGTGATCCTGCCGCTGGCGGGATTCGCCGCCGCGCAGGGCGATATGAACCTGTACGCCGCGCTGCTGTGGACCACGGCGGGCTCGGTGATCGGGGCGCTCGCCCTGTACTGGGTGGGCGGACTGCTCGGCCGGGACCGTACGGTCGCGATCGCCGCGCGGCTGCCGCTGGTGAAGGTGGCGGACATCGAGCGCACGGAGCGGTGGTTCGCCCGGCACGGCACGAAGGCCATCTTCTTCGGGCGGATGGTGCCGATCTTCCGCAGCCTCATCTCCGTACCCGCCGGGATCGAGCGGATGCCGGTGCCCGTCTTCCTCGCCCTGACCACGCTCGGGAGCCTGATCTGGAACACGGTGTTCGTGCTGGCCGGGTACGCGCTGGGGGACAACTGGCACGAGGTGACGGACTACGTGTCGGTGTACTCCAAGGTGGTGGCGGGCGCGGCGGCGCTGGGGGTGGTGGCGTTCGTGGGCGTACGGATCTTCCGGCCGGGCCGGGGGCAGCGGCGGGGGTGACGTACCCCGGCACGCGCCGGGTCACCCCCCGGCTCAGGCCACCCCGGCCCGCGCCGCGAACGCTCGAAGGATCTCCTCCCCCGCCGCCACTCCCCGCTCCTCCAGCGCGATCACCTGCGGCGCCGTCCAGCCCTCGTCGGCGAGTTCGCCGTGGCCCGGCCGCCAGGCGCGGTCGGCGGCCAGGAGGAGGTCGGCGTCCAGGAGGGAGTCCCCGGCGCCCAGCACCTCGCGCGCCCCCGTACGGCGCGCGATCTCGGCGACCGCCGCGCTCTTGGTGAGCGGCTTCGGCACGGCGTAGATCTTGCGGCCCTGCAGCGAGACCGTCCAGCCGCGCTCCTCGGCCCAGGCGGTCAGCTCCTTGACGTATCCCTCGGGCAGCAGGGCCCGTTCGACGACCAGGTACGCGAACAGGTCCTCGGCCACCCGCTCCTTGAGCAGCCAGGCCGGGTCCGCGGTACGGATGAGATGGGCGCGGACCTCCTCCAGCGGCGCGCACGCCGCGGCGAGGCGGGCGCGTACGGACGCCTGCCAGTCCGGGTCGGACTCGCCGTCGACCAGCAGATGGCCGCCGTTCGCGCAGATCGCGAAGCGGGGGGCGGGGCCGGGGAGGCGGACGCGGCCGTACTGCTCGCGGGTGCGCGTGGTGGTCGGTACGAAGACGGCGCCGCGGGCCAGCTCGGTGAGCAGCCCGGCCGCGGTCTCCGTCATGTACGACAGCGGCTGGTGGCCGTACACCTCGACGCAGAGCAGGCGCGGCGCCTCGGCGTCCGGCATACGGAGGTCGAGGGCGGCCGCGGAGTAGATCAGCGTGCGGTCGAGGTCGCTGGCGATCAGCAGCGGCGCCTGCTCATGGCTGGTCATCAGGTCGTTCAGCGCCTTGTCGCTCGTCATCAGGCGGTCACCGCCTTGCCGTCCGCGCCCGTCGCGCCGCGCGTGTAGCGGGGGTGGATCAGCCCGACGCACGAGTACGGCAGACCGTCCACCTCCTCCACCGGCACGCCGCGCTGCTCGGCCAGCAGCCGCACATGGGCCAGGTCCGTGCCGGCGTCGCGCGACGCGAGGATCTTCCACGGGACGCGGCGCAGCAGCACCCGCGTCGTCTCGCCGACGCCCGGCTTGACGAGGTTCACGTCGTGGATGCCGTACTCCTCGCTGATCCGCTCGACGGCCGCCCACCCCTCCCAGGTCGGGCTGCGGTCGGCGGCCGCGAGCTCCTTCACGTCGGCGGCGACCTGGTCGGCGACCTCGTCGAAGCGAGCCGCGACGGTGTCGAGGAAGAGCCCGGAGACATCGGCGCCGGCCAGTTCGCGGTAGAACTTCCCGCCGTGGTAGTCGTCCGGCCCGACCAGGTCGGCGCGGAGCACGGTGCGCGATATCAGCCCGGAGACGGTCGAGTTGAGGCAGGCGGAGGGGATGAGGAAGTCATCGCGCGTGCCGTACGTCTCGACGCAGCGGCCGGGGTCGGCGAGTACGGCGATCCGCGGGTCGAAGCCGGGGTAGGGCCGTACGGCCTCGGCCAGTTCGCGGGTGATCGCGCCCTTGCCGGTCCAGCCGTCGATGAACACCACGTCGGCGGGGTCGTGACGGTCCGCCAGCCAGCGCAGCGCCGTGGTGTCGATGCCGCGGCCGCGCACGATGGAGATGGCGTAGTGCGGCAGGTCGAGACCGTGTGCGTGGCGCGCCCAGCGGCGCATCAGCACACCGACGGGGGTGCCGGCCCGGGCCAGCGACACCAGGACGGGGCGCGGCGAACGCTCGGCGAGCACGGTTTCGGTGACCGCGCCGACCGCCCGCGCGATACGCGCCGCGGAGGTGGTGAGCGCGGCCCGGAACAGCGCCTGGTACTCCTCGGTGGGCTGGTACTCGACGGGCAGCGACTCGGCGTAGTGCGCGCCGCCGCTCTGGATCGCCTCCTCGCGCTCCTCGGTGGGCGCCTCGAGCGTGACGTCGGAGAAGTCCTGCAGCAGCCAGCCGACCTCGTCGGGGGCGTACGAGGAGAACGCGGGGCCGCGCAGCGGCTCCGGCAGCGGCGGTTGTGACATGGGGGGCGCCTGTCGCTCGAGAGTATCGGTGGGGCCGTTGGTGTTGGTGTCCGGCGTGTAGGACGGCACGACGGCCAGCAGGAGGCGGTCGGTGTGCGCGGCGAGGTGGGCCAACAGCCCGTCCGGGGCGTGCAGTTCGGGGGTGTCGGCCGACGAGTCGACGACGGCGACGACCGCGTCGAAGCGGCGGGTGGGGTCGCCGCCGGGGGCGACGTTGTAGGCGTAGCGCTCGCCGGGCCCGTCGGCGGGCGCGTCGTGCGCGGGGAAGGCGAGGCGGGTACGGATCGCGTAGCCGGGGTCGTCGACGGCCAGCACGGGCGAGCGCGTGGTGGTCGAGTACCGCACCTCGGCCCCGCCGGACCCGGTGTCCGACCCCGTGTCCTGGCCAGTGCCCAGCGCGGTCTCCAGCGCTTCGGCGATCCGCAGCGGCGCGTACATCAGCTCCTCGAAGCCGAGGACGAGCACCCGCCGCGCCCCGCCGCCCAGCGCTTCGGCGATACGGGCCGCCATCCCCGGAAGCGCGGCCTCCAGCCGCTCCCGGTGGGCAGGCGTGAAGCCGTGCCGCCCCCCGTCGGGCAGCCCCTGCGGCCAGCCGAGCTCGACGCGAACCGGCCCCGTACGCCCGGCGCGGCCGGCACGTCCCGCCCCCGCCGCCTCGTGCTCCGCCACCAGCCGCTGCCCACGCTCCAGGACCCCCGCGGGGAGCCGGACCGTGCCCGCCGCCGAGGCGATCAGGTCCACCCGCGCGCCGAGGTCGGCCGCGAAGGCGTCGAGGTGGGCGCGGTCCTCGGGGGAGCGCATGTCGACCAGGGCCACCACCACGTACCGCTCGCGCGGGAAGCGCCGGTGGAGGGCGGCGATGGTGTTGAGCACCGTCCGGCCCGTCGAGAACTCGTCGTCGACGAGGACCAGCGGGCCGTCCGTGGCCAGCAGGTCGGGGTCCTCGGGGAGGAGGAGGTGGGATGTGGCGTGGCTGTGCTCCTCCTCGAAGCCGCCCACCGGGGCGACCCCGGCGACCGGGCGGCGGGTGGAGTGGAGGTAGGGGGCGAGGCCCAGGCCGTCCGCGACGCTGTGGCCCAGGCCCGTCGCGGTCTCCGCGTAGCCGAGCACGACCGCGCGCGCCGCGGCCTCGTCGCCCAGCAGCTCGCGGACCCGGCGGCCGAGCCGTACGCCCGCGCCGTGGACGGCGCCCGGCCGCTGCGGCACATGCTTGCCGAGCACGTTGGACACCAGCAGATGCGCGCGCTTGGGGTTGCGCCGCAGCGCGAGCCCCAGCAGCTCGCGCAGTTCATCGCCGCCTTCGAGGCCGACTCCCAGCCGGTCCGCGACCCACTGCCCCGACCACATCACGTCGTACGCCCCATCTGCTCCGTCAGCCCCATCAACCCCGTCACTTACCCCTCATCCCGTCCGCAGCCCCGCCGCCAACAGCTCCACAAAGCTGATGTGCTCCTGGGCCACGCCGAAAACCTCCGCGCGCCGCAGGGTCCGCTCGGCCCAGGCGCGGTGCGGCTTCACCTCGTTCATCTTGTTGGTGTACGCCGAGCGCAGCACACCACCCCCGTCGCGCTGCGGTTCGAGGATGTCCACGGCATCGCTGTACTCCTCGTGGCTGACCACGGACAGCGCATGCACGGGGGCGACATGCGTGGGGTGGATGCAGGTCTTGCCCTGCAGGCCGTTGGCGCGGTCGAGTTCGATCTCGCGCAGCAGCCCGTCCATGTCGTGCTCGATGAGGGCGGTACGCAGTGACGACGCGGCGCGGCCGGTGAAGGGGCTGAGGCGCAGCTGCGGCTTGAACATCCGCTCGTGCGGTTTGAAGTACTCCCACACCGGCCCGGTGACCGTGAAGCCGGTGCCGTCCGCGCGACCCAGCATGTTCACCACGTCCGCGATGACGGAGGCGACGAGCTGTACGTCGTACGCCGTCATATCGGGCGCCCGGCGCAGCCCGTAGGCCGAGCACAGGTCGGTGACGCCGAGGCGGAGCGCCAGGACCCGCTCGCGGTGCTTGTCGACGGTGCGGCCGATACCGGCCAGGGTCTCGGTGCGGGTCTCCCGGTGCATCAGCTCGGGCGATTCGAGGACCGGCATCGCGTACAGTTTCCGGCCGCCCAGGGCGTCGACCGCCTGCGGGGTTTCGGCCGAAATCAGCGCCTCGAGGAAGGGGACGCCGCGCTCCTCGGTGAACTTCGGCAGTACGAATCCGGACAGCAGTCGCGCGGCGGAGCCGAGCCGCTGGACGAGGTCGACGATCTGCTCGGGGGTCCGGATCCGGATGAACAGCAGGGGCAGCGAGAGGTGCGGGCCGCGCGCCGAGAGTTCACTCAGCTGCTGTACAAGGTTCTCCTCGGCCGCGGGCACCTCGTTGTCGTCTATCGAGTCCTCCAGGCAGAGCACCATGGAGGTAACGCCCTGACCTGCCTGTTTGGCGATGTCATCGGCGAGGCGGGGGCGGGTGGCAGGGCTGTAGAGGGTGGCGCCGAGCGCGACGGCGAGCGTTTGGGCCGGGGAGTCCGCGGTGAATTCGCCGGGCTCCCGGTGGAACAGTTCTTTCCGCACCTCGGCCGACAGGTGTCCAAAATGCCGCATAGTTCTCCCCACGCTGTCGTGCCCGCGCTGGCCGCTCCGGCCCGGGTGGTGGCCGATAATCGTACGTGCGGCGATGGGTCAAAAGTTCCCCAAGGGTGTGAAAATCGCGTAACTCATGTGCGTCCACTGCGTGTCCGGGATACTGACCCTTCCACCCTTTCCGATCTTTTCCCGGACCCGCACAGGCCCCCTGCGTTGTCCCAGCCAGGTCCGGGAGGGCAGGATTGCGGCCATGACGCACGCGATGCTGAAGGGATCGAACATCCCGCTGGAGGCCACCGCCGTACGGGCCGTGCTCCGCTGGACTCCCGGCACGGACGTACCCGATGTGGACGCCTCGGCGCTGCTGCTGGGCGCGGACGACCGCGTGCGTTCGGACGAGGATTTCGTCTTCTACAACCAGCCACGCCATCCGTCCGGCCTGGTGCGGCATCTGCCCAAGAAGCGGGTGCCGGAGGGGCTGACGGACACCGTCGAGGCCGATCTGGCGGCACTGGAGCCCGCCGTCCACCGGGTGGTGCTGGCCGCGTCGGCGGACGGCGGCGCCTTCGGCCAGGTGACGGATCTGAGCCTGCTGCTGTACGACGCCTCGGGCGGGGCGGACGCGGCACCGCTCGCGGAGTTCGTGGTGACGCCGGAGACCGGCCAGGAGACCGCGCTGCTGTGCGGTGAGCTCTACCGGCGCGGGGGCTCGTGGAAGTTCCGCGCGCTCGGGCAGGGCTATGAGTCGGGGCTGGTCGGGCTGGCCACCGAGTACGGCATCTCGGTGGACGACGGCGAGGGCGGCGGCAAGGGCGGCGGCGAGGCCGACCCGGCCACGGGCCCGGCCGGGAGCACCGACACCACGACGAACGGGAACGAGGGCCGACCGGAGTCCACGCCCGCCCCCGTGCCGACGTCCCCGGCGGCCGCCGGGGACGTCGCCCCGGCAGGGCCCCCCGGCCCCGCCTTCGGGCAGGACTCCTGGGACGACTCCCAGCTGACCCAGCCGATGACGGCGGCGCCCACACCGCTGCCGGGCGGCTACGGCCCCGTACCGCCCCCGCCGACCGCCCCACCGGCCGCCCCGCCGCAGCCCCCGTCACAGCCCGGCTACGGCTATCCGCAGCAGCCCACATACGGCTATCCGCAGGCCCCCGCCCAGCCCCCGGCGGCGCACGCGGCACAGGCGTCGCAGTCGGGGTACGGCTACCCTCAGCAGTCGGCGTACGGCTATCCGCAGCAGCCCGCGTACGGCTATCCGCAGCAGGTGCAGCGCACCCAGCCGATACCGCCGCCCCCGGTGCCCGACCCCAACTTCACGCTGCCGCCGCAGGGGCCCCAGTTCCAGCACCGCTGAGCGGGCGGGCCGGGCCCCGGGGCCCACCCCGGGGCCCGGCGCCCGGCCACGCGGCGCTCAGACCTTCTCCTTGTAGCCGCGGCCCCACTGCAGCCCCCACCCGTAGAGCCGGTCCAGCTCCGCCTGGAAGCCGTAGACGTACTTGACCTCGCGGCGGACCAGCATCTCGCCCTTGACGTTCTCGATCAGCACCACGGCGCAGGAGCGGGCCTGCGGGGCGCGCTCATGGAGCTCGATCTCCACCCGCGGTCCGTTGCTCGGGTAGAGCGTGACCATGCCGTGGGTGCGGTCGAAGGCCGGGGTGCCGTCGTAGATGTAGACGAAGATCAGCAGCCGCTTGATGTCGTCCTTGTGGTCCATGTTGATGTAGATCGTCTCGCCGGACCCGGACCCGAACCGGTCGTCGCCGCTCAGCTTGACGTACGGCGCCTCATTGAGGTTGCCCAGGAAGTTGCCGAGCGGCTGGACCACGCCCTTGGAACCGCTCTGCAGCTCGTACATGCAGGCCAGGTCCAGGTCGACGTTGACCATGGCGGAGCCCTGGGCCTGCACCATCTCCGGTTTGAACATCCGCAGCGGATGGCGCAGCGAGCCGCTCCCCGACCTGTCGTTGAAGTCCGACGTCCGCATCCGCCAGGACAGGTTGATCCGCAGGTTGCCGCTGGCCGCCCCCTGCTTGGTCAGCGAGATGGTCTGGTGCCGCTTGGTCAGCGAGACCACACCCGAGGCGTCGCCGCTTTCGAAATCGCGCCACGCGCCCCGTCCCCAGTTGCTCCAGAACGCCATCGTGCGCACCCCCACCAGTCGACTACTCGATCGCCCAACTGCCCGCGGGGCGGGGCGGGGGGGAGGGAACCCCGCCCCCCCCCCCCCCAGCGGGGGGCAAAAGCACCCACCACACAAAACCCGCGGTGAATAACCCCAGGGATAGGCGGAAACGCCCCCCCCCACCCCAGGTCCACAAAACCCCCAGCGGCCCCCCCCCCCCCCGCCCACAACCCCACCCCCCACCGGCCGGGGGGGGGGGCGGGCTGCCCGCCCGCCCCCCCCGCCCCGCTCAGAGCGTTCCTCAAACGGACCCTCGTCACACTCCGGACGTGACTTCCGCCTTGCTCTCGGCTTCCTCGCCGCCCGCCTCCGCCTCCCGGCGGTTGCGCACCACCGAGGACCAGTACGAGGCGCCGATCAGGACCACACCGACCAGGCCGGTGATGACCTCGTTGATCTCGTACTTGATCGTGATCAGCAGGATCGCGGCGAGCGCGCCGATCGCGTAGTGCGCGCCGTGCTCCAGGTAGACGTAATCGTCAAGGGTGCCCCTGCGGACGAGGAAGACGGTCAGCGACCGGATGTACATGGCGCCGATGCCCAGACCCAGCGCCATCTCGAAGATGTCGTTGGTGACCGCGAAGGCGCCGATGACGCCGTCGAAGGAGAACGACGCGTCGATGACCTCCAGGTAGAGGAACAGGAAGAACGCGGCCTTGCCGGCCAGGCCGACCACCGTGGCGCCCTGGCTGCCCTTCTGCGCGCCGGAGGCCGCCTTCTCGGCCTTCTCCGCCTCCTCGGCTTCCTCGACCTCCTCCTCTTCCTCCTCCAGCTTGTCCTCGAAGTAGCCGGAGATACCGCCCACGATCAGGTAGGTGAGCAGACCGGCGACACCGGCCAGCAGCACCGTGGCGGTCTTGTCGCCGCCGCCGTGGGCCACGTCGGTGGCGAAGGTCATGGCGGTCACGAGGAGCGCCAGCAGGGCGACGACGATCGACAGCGTCTCCAGCTTGCCGAGCTTGGCCAGCGGGCGCTCCAGCCAGCCCAGCCACTTGATGTCGCGCTCCTC
The DNA here is from genome assembly GCF_042734105.1 of Streptomyces sp. NPDC059679. Lineage (NCBI taxonomy): Bacteria > Bacillati > Actinomycetota > Actinomycetes > Kitasatosporales > Streptomycetaceae > Streptomyces > Streptomyces sp. NPDC059679. The sequence goes on from NZ_JBHWES010000047.1 coordinate 96,532, forward strand.
GAAGATGAAGTCGAGGAAGATCATCAGCAGGAAGATCCCGCCGAACGCGGCGATCGCCGGGTGTGCGGCGGTGACCAGGTGTTCGTACTTGTCCTTGTTGTTGATCGCCAGGTCGACGGCCTCCAGCGGCCCCATCTTCGCCGTGATCGCCACGATGATCACGGGGAAGACGAGGCGCATGCCGAAGACGGCGATCAGGATGCCGACCGTCAGGAAGATCTTCTGCCAGAAGGCGTTCATCTTGCGGAGGATGCCCGCGTTGATGACCGCGTTGTCGAACGAGAGTGAGATCTCCAGGATCGAGAGGATCCCGACGATGGCGAGCCCCTTCCACCCCCAGAGGACGCCAGCCAGGGCCAGGCCGGCCGCCGTGACGGCGAACGACCAACCAAAGGTTTTGAGGAGCACTTCCTGTCCAATCCCTCTTCGTAAGGTCTCGCCCGCGCACTTTACGCGGCTTTACGAAACGTTGACCCCGAAGTCTAGAGCGATGCCCCGAAGACCCGACGCGTACCCCTGCCCTACGGCCCGGAACTTCCACTCACCGCCATAGCGGTAAACCTCCCCGAAGATCATCGCCGTCTCGCTGGAGGCGTCCTCCGAGAGGTCGTAGCGGGCCAGCTCGGCGCCGTCCGCCTGGTTCACCACACGGATGAAAGCATTGCTGACCTGCCCGAACGACTGACGCCTGGTGTCCGCCTCATGGATCGACACAGGGAAGACGATCTTGTCGACCTGCGCCGGGACCTTGGTGAGATCGATCAGGATCGACTCGTCGTCGCCCTCGCCCTCACCGGTGAGGTTGTCGCCGGTGTGCTCGACCGAGCCCTCGGGGCTCTTCAGGTTGTTGTAGAAGACGAAGTACTCGTCCCCGAGCACCCGCCCCGACTGGCACAGCAGCGCGCTGGCGTCGAGGTCGAACGGCGCCCCGGTGGTCGAGCGCGCGTCCCATCCCAGGCCGACCATCACCTGGGTGAGATTCGGCGCGGCCTTGGTGAGGGAGACATTGCCTCCCTTGGCGAGGGTAACGCCCATGGTCCTGGTTCCTCCCCTGGTGTAGCGAAATGCGCATGAAGCGCAAGGTGCGCATAGAGCGCGGAGTGCGCGTGAAGCACGGAGCACACATGCGGCGCGCGAGGCGCCTCACGTACTGAGAAGCAGCGCGTCCGGCGCCGCGTCCCTGCCGGTGTGCAGGGA
>NZ_JBHWES010000048.1:0-93377 GCF_042734105.1 Streptomyces sp. NPDC059679
CGTACCACCCCTGGAGGTAGCACACTGGCTACTGCGCCCAGCCAGAACGATCAAAGCCACCTTCCAGGAACCTCAGAAAGCCTCGGCCTGGTACCAAGACCAGGTCACCCAACTGACCCCCACCTTCATGACCCACCACGACAAAAACCCCACCCGACAAGCCGAACGCTTCGCCGCCGCAGAAGACCGCCTCAGCTGGGGCGGAGACGTCATCGGCGGCTGGTACCTGCGAGGCACCGGATTCGCCTCAGTGCAGCTGGTCGCCTGCAGCGCGAACCGGACCCGCCCGACCATCCCCTGCCCGACACTCCCCTAAGTCCTGTCCGGCGGATCTTGTGACCGTCGTGGTCTCGGGTCGCTGGTCGGCGGACTGTGCGTGGGAGCGGCGGACCGCTAGCCCTCTGGGTAGAAGAGGAACAGCGTGCAGCCGGTGGTGGTCGAGGGCACATGCCACGACCCGGCCGGGGCGTGCAGGAACGTGCCGGCCGGGTAGTCGCGTGCTCCGTCGTTGAAGGTGCCGGCAACCACGTAGACCTCCTCCGGGCCGGGCTCGTGGACATCGCGGTGCGGCCAGGAGGTGCCCGCCTCCATCTCCAGCACGTTGGCGTGCGCGCCGGCCGGTCCCCGCCACAGGGGACGCAGCCGGATCCCGGGGAACAGCTCACGGACCGGGGATTCGTCGACAGAGACGGAGGTGTAGCCCTCCTGCGCGAGGATCTCGGGGTGCATGCCTGCAACAGTGCCGTGCGTGGGCCGCGGCAGGACAGAGTCTGAGATGACATCATGGGGTACTTTCCTGCCATGCATCGCGTGGTAACCCTGGTGCGGCCAGTGCAGTCGACGTTCGAACTCGGCTGCGCCGTCGAGGTCTTCGGCACGAAGCGGTCAGGGGTACCGCAGCACTACACATTCGAGACATGCGCGGAGACACCCGGCCCAGTGCCGACCACGGGCGGGTACGCGATATCCGTGGCGCAGGGCCTGTCGGCGCTCGAGGCCGCGGACACCGTGATCATCCCGGGCTGGCTGCCGGTGGAAGAGCCGCTCTCCGATCCCGTACGCCGGGCTCTGCTGCGGGCGCACGCGCGTGGGGCGCGGCTGGTCACGATCTGCTCCGGGGTGTTCGCGCTGGCCCGCACCGGACTGTTGGACGGCCGCTCGGCCACCACGCACTGGGCGCGCGCCGAGCAGCTGCGGCGGGAGTTCCCCCGGGTGCGCGTGGAGCCGGACAGGCTCTACGTGGATCACGGTGACGTCGCCACCAGCGCCGGTGCGGGCGCGGGGTTCGACCTGTGCCTGCATCTGGTCCGGCACGACCACGGGGCCGCGTACGCCGCCCTGCTCGCACGGCACATGGTGCTGCCGCCGCATCGCGAGGGCGGCCAGGCGCAGTACGCGCCGCCTCCACCGCCCGGGGATGCGCTGGGTGGCCTGCTCGGATGGGCCGACGAGCGCCTTGAGACACCGTTGTCGGTGGACGACCTGGCCGCGTACCTCGGCGTCTCACCCCGCACCCTGGCCCGACGCTTCGCCGACCAGCTCGGCACGAGTCCGGGTGCATGGTTGCTCTCCCGCCGGGTGGCCGCGGCACGCACCCTGTTGGAGGAGACGGACCTGCCAGTCGAGGCGATCGCGGCCCGCGTCGGCCTCAGCTCTGCGGTCAATCTGCGCCGCCGCTTCCGCGCCCAGACAGGCACGACCCCGGGCGCCTACCGGCGAGCGTTCCGGGTCCCATGATTCGCTGGACAGCACACCTAGCCACCGCTGGGAAGTGCCACCCTCCCTGATGCCCCCTGCGCGGAAAGCCGATGGCCCCCGCGGGGGCGGGGGCCATCGGGGCGGGAAGCCGGGGGGAGGCGGCTCCCCGAGTCTGTGGGCCGAGCCCGGAGGGGCGTTAGTCGAGGGCGTTGGTCAGGTCGCTCTGCCAGTAGGTGACCTTGGCGCTGTTGTCGATGTAGACGGAGCCGCCGGGGAGTTCGACGGACTTGGAGTCGTCGGAGCCTTCGAGGTAGACCTCCAGGGAGGTGGCCTTGTAGCCGTTCTGGCCCGAGCCGTCGGCGGAGGAGGTGCGGATGCCCGCGTAGGCAGTCTCGCCGGGGGCGAGGGTGACCACGGCCTGCGGCTTGCTGTCCTCGTACACCGGGGTGGCGGCCTGGGCGTCCTCGCCGAACTTCAGGATCGGGTAGCCGGGCATGTTGCAGTCCACGCCCGCGTGGTTGTTGACCTCGAGCACCATGTAGTTCACCGGCCGCTGAACCGACTTGACGCCGACCGTCAGCTTGTTGATGTCACACGGGCCGATCTCCTGCTCCGAGTTGTCGGAACCCTTCTTCGCACCGCCCGCGGCGTCGAGGCGCTGATCGCTGTGCTCGGCCGGGGCCTCGCTCTTGGTGCCGGTGCCCTCGTTGCTGTTGCAGGCGGTGAGGGTCAGGGCGGCGACCGCGGTCAGGCCGACGGCGGCCAGGCGCATGGTACGGGCTCGGCGGGCGGTGAAGGCGGTGATCGACATGTGAGTTCCCCCCAGATGGACTTGGCCGTTTCCGGTGTGTCTTTCTCGGTACGGCTCAAGCCTCCCGCCCCCCGCTGTCGTGCCACTGCCGCCCGGCTGCCGAGCCGCTAACGTCCCACTAACGCCCCGCGGACCCGCGCTCTACTGCCAGGTCGCGGTGTCGGGGTCGATGCCGTGGGCGCGTGCGCTGGCGTCGATGATGCGGCGGAACCACGTGGCAAGGCCGGCGCGGATGCCGTCGTAGTGGGCAGCAAATCCCGGATCGGCGTCGTACATGCGGCCGAGACAGACCTGCATCTGCCTGGTGAGGGGAAAGTACGAAGCAAAGACCTCGCGGTGCCGCTCGACGAGTTGATTCGCTTCCGGGCTACCAGGTGCGGCACCGGCGTCCATCGCGTCCCCGAGGGCGCGGTCGAGGCCGGCAACGGCGTCGGCGACGGTCTGCCATTCCTCCGGGCCGCGGGAGGCCGAGCGTTCGGCGTACTGCCGCCATTGCGTCGTGTCTCCGTACCGCTGACGGGCTTGGGCGGGCGAGTCCGGGTTCCACTGGGGGCCGAAGATCGCGGCCTGCTGCTCGGCGGTCAGCAGCAGGCCGCGCTCGTGGGCGTCGATCATCCGGTCCAGTCCGGCGCTGAGCTGCTGGAGGCGGTCGATCCGTTCGGCGACCTGGGTGCGCTGCGCGCGCAATGCGCCGGGCACGTCCGCGGTCGAGTCGTCCAAGATGGCCCGAATCCTGTCCAGGCCGAGACCGAGCTCACGGTAGACGACGATGCGGTGCAGGCGTTCCAGATCGCCAGCGGTGTAGAGCCGGTATCCGGCAGCCGTGCGCAGCGACGGTCGCGCCAGACCGATCTCGTCCCAGTGGTGCAGCGCGCGGACTGTCACGCCCAGACGCGTCGCGACCTGGCCGACGGTCAGGCCAGCGGCGTCAGCGGCGTCAGCGGCGTCAGCGGCGTCAGGCATGTTCCTCATTGTCGCCGTGGCCGTCGCCGTCGCCCGGTGGGGCGATCCCGATGGCTGCAAGGTTCCGCGCCTCCTGGCCGGCCGGATCAAAGGGCTTGGCCGCGGTGAAAACGATCCGTGCGTTCTCGGGGGTGATCACCTCCACATCGCGGGTGTTCCAGGGAGTGTCCCGTGGACCGTCGACCGAGTCCGGGCGCAGCGCACGGCATGCCTCGGCAAGGGAATCGACCTGGCTGAGCACACCCGAGAAACTGAAGCTCATCGCTGGTGGCTGCTCCGGAACGCTCGCCGCCGTGACGAGGAGTACGTCCTGGAACGCCCACCGGCGCAGATGCACAAGCCTGCCGGGGATGCTGAACAGCTCGAAGAACCCGAGCCCACGGATCCAGAAGTCCACCGACGCCGCCAAATCGCTCGTGGGGATCGTCACGAACGCGGGCATTCCGTAGATGCCACGGAACGGCTCCGGCGGAACCGCGTCCGGGCCGGGATCGGGCACGGGGCTCATCTCAAACGCGTTGTAGTAGTCGCTCACGCGCCCCACCCTCCGGCCTCACGCAACGTGAGGGTCAAGCCGGATTCGCCCGACGATCCCCTGCCCGATGAGCCGCCCTCACCCGCTCAGCCATTGCTCGATCTCGGTGCTGATCTGCGCCTTCAACTCCGCGGGGGCGAAGCTGCCCTCGACCGAGGCGCGGGCCAGGTTGGCCAGTTCGGCGTCGCCGTACCCGAAAATCTCCCGGGCGTGCTGGTACTCCGCCGCCAGCGACGTCTCCCCGTCTGTGTTCACGGTGACCGTCAGACCGGCCTCGACCAGGCGCGGCAGTGGGTGCTCCGCCAGTGACGGCACCAGGCCGAGCAGGACGTTGGAGGAGGGGCAGACCTCCAGCGGCACACGGCGTCTCCGCACCTCGGCCACCAGGTCCGGATCCTCCAGTACGCGGATGCCGTGGCCGATCCGCTCCGCATGCCCCACCGTCAGGGCCTCCCGGACACTGTCCGGGCCGGCCGTCTCCCCGGCATGGTGGACCAGGTGCAGCCCCGCCTCGCGGGCGGCCTGGAGTACGTCGGCGAAGGGCGCCGCCGGGTAGGACTCGTCTCCCGCGAGGCCGATGGCGATCACCTGCGGGTACCGGGTGGCCAGCTTGAGGCTGTGCCACAGCCGCTCGACGGGGCGGCGGCGCGAGTGGTCCAGGATGACCCGGGTGTGGATGCCGTACCGTTCCGCGCCGGCGGCCAGTCCCTCCAGCACGGCTTGCAGCGGCATCTCCGGATCACCGACGCGCTCGCCGTGGGCCGCGGCGGTGAAGGTGACCTCCGCGTAGCGGACGCCCTGGCCCGCCTCGTCCTGACAGAACTCCTCGGCGATACGGCGGAAGTGCCGATGGTCGCGCAGCAGCGCGCGCACCGCGGCCCGCTGGTCGGCGAACTCCCGGAAACTGGTGAACGGCCGGTCCTGGGCGGGCGGCTCGCCTCCCAGCTCGCGGATCGTTGCGGGGCGGACGGTGCTTTCCAGGTGGGTGTGCAGATGGGCCTTGGGCAACAGCCGAAGATCTCTCACGGCAGGACCCTAAGCAGTCGGGGCCCGCGGCGCCGACATTATTTTCGACGCCGCCGCGGCCGGGCGTCGGCCCGCCCCAGCGGACCGGCCTCGCAGGCCGGCCCCGCGCCGTAAAGTTTCTTCGCAAACCACCCGGGCGACGATAGAAAAGAGCACAGATCAGCGCCGACACCGAACGGAGCATGATTTTGACCTCAACGGAACGCGCCATCGCCGCCGCCGAGGCACACAGCGCGCACAACTACCATCCGCTTCCGGTCGTCGTCGCGTCCGCGGAGGGCGCCTGGATGACCGATGTCGAGGGGAGGCGGTACCTCGACATGCTCGCCGGGTACTCCGCGCTCAACTTCGGGCACGGCAACCGGCGGCTGATCGACGCCGCGAAGGCCCAGCTGGAGCGGGTCACGCTCACCTCCCGCGCGTTCCATCACGACCGCTTCGCCACCTTCTGCTCACAGCTGGCCGAGCTGTGCGGCATGGAGATGGTGCTGCCCATGAACACGGGGGCGGAGGCGGTGGAGACGGCCGTGAAGACCGCTCGGAAGTGGGGCTACCGGGTCAAGGGCGTCCCGGACGGCCGGGCGAAGATCATCGTCGCGGACAACAACTTCCACGGCCGGACGACCACCATCATCAGCTTCTCCACCGACCCCGAGGCCCGGGCCGACTTCGGTCCGTATACGCCGGGCTTCGAGATCGTGCCGTACGGCGATCTGGCCGCGATGGAGGCGGCCCTGGGCGGCGCCGGCGAGGACGCGGTGGCGGTGCTGCTGGAGCCGATCCAGGGCGAGGCGGGGGTGCTGGTGCCGCCGGCCGGCTATCTGGCCGGGGTCAGGGAGCTGACCCGGGCGCGGAATGTGCTGTTCATCGCGGATGAGATCCAGTCCGGCCTGGGGCGTACCGGCAAGACCTTCGCCTGTGAGCACGAGGGCGTCGTCCCGGATGTGTATGTGCTGGGCAAGGCGCTCGGCGGGGGCGTGGTGCCGGTGTCGGCGGTGGTGTCCTCGCATGAGGTGCTTGGCGTGTACGGGCCGGGCGAGCACGGTTCGACCTTCGGCGGCAACCCGCTGGCCTGCGCGGTAGCGCTGGAGGTCATCGCCATCCTGCGGACCGGTGAGTTCCAGCAGCGGGCGGCGGAGCTCGGCGAGCATCTGCACAGCGAGCTGGGGCTGCTGGTGGACAGCCCGGCGCACCAGCGCGGCGGCGTACGGGCCGTACGCGGGCGGGGGCTGTGGGCGGGGGTGGACATCGACCCCTCGTACGGCACCGGGCGGCAGATCTCGGAGAAGCTGATGGACCGGGGCGTGCTGGTCAAGGACACCCACGGCTCCACGATCCGGCTCGCGCCCCCGCTGGTGATCAGCAAGGAGGACCTGGACTGGGGCCTGGACCAGTTGCGGGCCGTCCTGGCCGGGTGAGCGCCCCCGCCTGACCGACTGACGGAGCTGCCGGAGGGCCGTCGGGCGCCCCGCAGCGCTCGGCGGCCCTCCGAAGGATCACCTGTCAGGGACTCGCAGCTCCCAGCCCGTCGATCATCAAGCCGATGGTGAAGTCGAAGCGATCGTGGACCGTTCCGGCCGTGAGCTCGGCGGCGTAGCGCTTGGTCTGCGGGAACGTATCGGGCAGTGCGGCGAATCGGCCCAGTAGTTCATCGCGGCTGACGACCCAGTCGTCGTCGCCGCGGCTGAGCCGCCTGTTCGCCAGCGAGAGTTCGAGGCTGTAGGCGTTGACGTAGAGCGACAGTGAGTCGATCGCCCAGGCGGCAGCCTGCGGGGCGATGCCCCCGGCGAGCAGGATGGCGAGCATTCCCTCGCTGACGCGCAGCGTGTCCAGATTGGACGGAGCGGCGGCGAACGCCGCCTGGGAGATTCCCGGGTAGCGCAGATACTGGTCGCGCAGCTGGGTGCAGACGCTGATGATCTGCTGCCGCCAGCCGGCGGGGTCCGGTTCGGGCAGGTCGATCTCGGCGCACAGCCGGCCGAGGAGCAGTTCGTCCAGGTCCTCTTTGTTGACGACGTGGGCGTAGAGCGACGACGGCCCCGTCTCCAGCGCGGTGGCCAGGCGCCGCATCGTCAGGGCTTCGTATCCCTCTTTCTCCACGATGCCGAACGCGGTGCCGATGATGGCGTCGACCGTGATCGGCTTCTTGCGCCCGCCGGACGGTCCACGCCGGGCCGCTGGTGCGCTCGAACCGGTGCCGAGCTGGTGCCGCGCTGCGCGCCGTTCCTGCGGAGTCGGTGACATACGGGCAGTCTAGCGAATCGACGAACAGTGTTCTACATCACTCCGAACAGTGTTCGCATTGCCTAGAACACAGTTCTGTCATAGAACAGTGTTCGTGTCTATTGACCAGCACATATCTCAAGCGCCCGCCCAAGGCCCCCTGCCACTGCGCACCGCATGGCTCGTCCTGGCCGTCGTGGTCCTGGCCGACATCATGGATCTGATCGACTCGAGCATCGCCAACCTCGCCGGCCCGTCCATCCGCGCCGATCTCGGCGGCGGCGAGGTGACGGTGCAGTGGGTGCTGAGCGCCTACACCGCGGCCTTCGCCCTCGGCCTGGTCACCTCGGGACGGCTCGGGGACCTGCTCGGGCGACGGCGGCTGTTCCTGCTCGGCATGACCGGCTTCACCCTGACCTCGCTGGCCTGCGGTCTCGCCCCCGACGCGGTCTTCCTGATCATCGCCCGCACCCTGCAGGGCCTGTGCGGTTCGGTCATGATCCCGCAGGGGCTGGCCCTGGTGAAGGTCGTGTTCCCGCCCCAGCATCTGCGCAAGGCGCTGACCCCGGTCGGCCCGCTGATGGGCCTGACCATGGTGGCCGGGCCCATCCTGGCCGGCTGGCTGCTCCACCTGGACCTGTTCGGCAGCCAGTGGCGCTCCATCTTCCTGATCAACGTCCCGTTCGGCATCGTCGCCGCCGTACTCGGCCGACGGGTGCTGCCCCGCCACGGCGGCGAGGACCCGGCCGCCCGCCTCGACCTCACCGGCGTCGGCCTGCTCACCGCGGCCTCGGCGCTGCTCATCATCCCGCTCATCCAGGGACGCGAACTCGGCTGGCCCGCCTGGACGTACGTCATGATGGCCGCCGCGGTCGTTCTGCTCGCGCTGTTCGTCGTCTCCCAACGGCGCAGCGAGCACCCGGTCATCACCCCGTCGCTGTTCCGCAAGCGCAGCTTCGTCGTCGGCCTGGTGATCGTGGCCGGGTTCTACGCATCACTCAGCGCGTTCGTCCTCGTCATCAACCTGCTGCTGCAGCAGGGCATGCACTGGACACCGCTGCACACCGGCCTCACGCTGATCCCCTGGGCCCTCGGCACCGCCGTCGCCGTCCTGCTCGCGGGCGCCGTGCTGGCCGAGAGGCTGGGGCGCGCAAGCCTGCACCTGGGGCTGTCCATCGCCGTCGTCGGCCTGCTGGCCCTGTGGTGGTCCATCGCCCACTGGGGCGCCGACATCACCGTCTGGAAGCTGGCGCCCGCGCTGCTGTTCGCCGGATTCGGCTCCGGGCTGGTGTTCGTCCCGCTGGTCGATTTCATCATCGGCGATGCCACCGCCGAAGAAGTCGGCACCGGCGCCGGCCTGCTCAACGCCGTCCAGCAGTTCGCCGGCGCCATCGGCGTCGCCGCCCTCGGCACGGTGTTCTTCGCCCGGGTCGGGCACCCGTCCGGCCATTCCTGCTTCGCCGCCGCGGAACTGGTCTTCGGCATCGCCGCGGGCCTGAACTTCCTGACGCTGCTGCTGGTGGGCCTGCTGCCCACCCACGCCCAGCAGGCGCACGGCTGAGCCTGAACTGTCAGAGGATCACATGTGGCAGAAAGCGCGCGTATTCGTCGGTGATCAGCCCCGCCGACTCGCGGATGCCGAGCCCCGCCGACTCGCCCTCGACGACCCAGGTCCCGAGCACCACCCGGTTGCCGTCGAAGTCGGGCAGCGGCGCCAGCTCCTGGTAGCAGCATGCCTCGTCCCGTACGACGGGCTCCGCGCCCGCCCGGTGCACCGTGACGCCCGCGCCTTCACGGCCCAGCAGCGGCTTGGCGACGTACCCGGTGGTGCGGGCCAGCTCGCGGGGGCCGTCGAGGTAGGCGGGCAGCAGGTTGGGGTGGCCGGGGAACAGCTCCCACAGGACGGCCAGCAGCGCCTTGTTGGACAGCAGCATCTTCCAGGCGGGCTCGATCCACAGGGTGGAGCCGGTGCCGCCGCCGTTGTCGAGCGTGTCCAGGGCATACGGGCCGAACCGGTCGGTGGCCAGCCACTCCCAGGGGTAGAGCTTGAAACAGGCCCGGATGAAGCGGAACCGCTTGTCGACGAAGCGGCCGGAGAGACGGTCCCAGCCGATGTCCTCCATCGAGATCGCCTCGGTGCGCAGCCCGGCCTGCTCGGCGGTCTCGCGCAGATACGCGACCGTCATCAGGTCCTCGCCCAGCTCGTCCCCGGCCGAGTGCGCGAAGTACAGCGGCGCGCCCGGCGGCAGCAGCGCCGCCTGCCGCTTCCAGGCGTCGACCAGCCGCTCGTGCAGGGAGTTCCACTGGTCGGCGCCGGGGAAGCGGTCCTCCATCCAGAACCACTGGGCGCTGGCCGCCTCCACCAGTGAGGTGGGCGTATCGGCGTTGTACTCCAGCAGCTTGGCCGGGCCGCCCGGACCCCCGTCGTAGCGCAGGTCGAACCGCCCGTACACGCTGGGCTGTTCGGACCGGCGGCGCCAGGACTCGGCGACCAGGTCGGCCAGCCGCGGATCATCGATGCCCAGGTCGGCGAAGCGGTCCGCCTCGACGATGTGCTCGGCCGCGGCCAGGCACATCCGGTGCAGCTCCTCGACGACCTCTTCGAGCGCCTCGACCTCGGGGAGGGAGAACTCGTAGTAGGCGCTCTCGTCCCAGTACGGGCGCAGCGAACCGTCGGGGTAGCGGGTCAGCGGATAGATGACGCCCTGTTCCTCGACGGTGGGCTGCCAGTCGGGGCGCGGGGTGAGGGTGTGACGCTTCATGGTCCGAGCTGCTTCACAGTCCGTGCCGGCCGGTCAGCCACCGCCGGAGCCGGAGCAGCCGAAGCCGCCGCGGTCCGCGGCCTTGCTCTTGTCGAAGGTGCCGTAGTCGGCCCAGCCGCCGCCGACGTCGGAGTCGTAGTACCAGTCGCCGTCGACGGACTTCTTCTTGCCGCGGCTCTTCTTGCCGGCGGTGGACGAGGAGGAGGAGTTGCAGTTGTTGGAGTCGACGACGCGGTAGCCCTTGATCGCGTCGTAGCTGTTCCGGTCCACACAGCGCTTGTCGGGCTCGGAACCGCAGGAGGTGAGCGCGGCCGCGAGCGCGCCCATGCCGCCCAGGATCACCGTGCTCGACCGTAGTTTGCGCCGCCCTGTCCGCTCCATGGCGTCTCCCCCGTGGCCTGTTCTTTCGACCGTGTTTTGACTGGCCGCCAGCCTAAAGGGCGCGGTCGCACATTTGAACGGCGGGGCTCATATGGGAAGTGCCCGGCACAGCGCCTCCAGCGCGCCCGAGAAGGCGTGGTCGGGCGGGGTCCCGTAGCCGACCACCAGGGCGTCGCCCACCGCGTCCTCCAGTACGTCCCCCCGCACGTCGTCATCGTCGTCCGCCGCGTACCGGAAGCGGGCAAGTCCGTCCATCGCCAGGCCCTGCCAGGCCGCGCCCTGCAGCACGGACCGCTCGGTCCCCGGCGGGAGTTCGAGCACCGCGTGCAGCCCCGCCGCGATCCCCCGCACCCGTACCCGCGGGGCGTGCTCGGCCAGCGCCGCGACCAGTTGGTCACGCCGGCGCCGGTAGCGCAGCCGCATACCGCGCACATGGCGGTCGTACGCCCCGGACTCAAGGAACTCGGCGAGCGTCAGCTGGTCGAGACCGCCCGTCGGCCACTCCCCCGTCCCCTTGGCCGCCAGCAGCCCGTCCATCAGGTGGCCGGGCACCACCATCCAGGCCAGCCGCAGCACGGGCGCCAGGCTCTTGCTCGAAGTGCCCAGGTAGAGCACCCGCTCGGGGTCGAGCCCCTGGAGCGCCCCGACCGGGTTGCGGTCGTAGCGGAACTCCCCGTCGTAGTCGTCCTCGACCACCAGACCGCCCGTACGGGAGGCCCAGTCGACCACGGCGGCACGGCGGTCGGGGTGCAGGGACACCCCGGTCGGGAACTGATGCGCCGGGGTGAGCAGTACGGTCCGTACGCCGGTCAGCCCGGCCAGCTCGTCCGTGCGGGCGCCGCGCTCGTCGACCGGCAGCGGTACGGTGCGCAGCCCGGCGCGGCGCATGACATTCCAGTGGAGGTCAAGACCGTACGACTCGACGGCCACCTCCCGCTCGCCCGCGGCCCGCAGCACCCTGCTGAGGACGGCCAGGCCCTGTTGGAACCCCGCGCAGATCACGATCCGCTCCGGGTCGGCCCGCACCCCGCGGGCGCGCGCCAGATAGTCGGCGAGGGCGCGGCGCAGCTCGGGGCGCCCGCGCGGCCCGCCGTACGCGAAGGCGTCGTGCGGCGCCGCGGTCAGGGCCCGCCGGGCGGCGGAGAGCCAGGCCGCGCGGGGGAAGGACGAGACATCGGGCGAGCCGGGCCGCAGGTCGTAGGTGGGGCGGCGGCGCGGTTCGGCGGTCGGCGGGGTGCGCGGGGGCGTGGGCTCGGGCGGTACGACGCGCGCGGCGACGCGGGTTCCCGAGCCCTGCCGGGCGGTGAGCCAGCCCTCGGCGACCAGTTCGCCGTACGCGTCGGCGACGGTGTTACGGGCGATGCCGAGGTCGGCGGCGAGCGAGCGGGAGGAGGGCAGCCGGGTGCCGGGGGCGAGCCGGCCGCCGCGTACGGCGTCGCGCAGGGACCGGATGAGCGCGGCGCCCACCCCGGCCCCGCCACGCTCCGGTAGATCAAGATGCAGATCGGCGCCGAGGCCGGCCTGGGAAGTGGCCCATGAATCCTCCATGGAAATGGACCATACTCCTGGGCTACTGACGTCCTAGCGTGGTAGCCATGACGACGACCAACAAGACACCCGAGACACCCGAGACAGCTCAGAGCACCCACGACCACGGCCCCCGTATGCGGCTGGCCAATCTGGCCCCCGAGTTCTACAAGGCGATGGTCGGCCTCGACGCGGCCGCCCGTAAGGGCCTCGACCCCGCCCTCGTCGACCTGATCAAGATCCGTGCGTCGCAGATCAACCACTGCGCCTTCTGTGTCCATATGCACACCCGGGACGCGCGCAAGGCGGGCGAGACCGAGGAGCGCATCAACCTCCTCAGCGCCTGGGAGGAGGCGTCGGGCTTCTTCACCGAGAAGGAGCGGGCGGCGCTCGCGCTGACCGAGGCCGTCACCGTGCTGACCGACGGCTTCGTCCCCGACGAGGTGTACCAGCGGGCGGCGGCCCACTTCGAGGAGGCCGAACTGGCCCAGGTCATCGCCGCGATCATCGCCATCAACGCCTGGAACCGCATCGGCGTCAGCACCCGCATGGTGCCGGGCAAGGCATGACCGGCACGAGCACGACCGGCGCGACGACGCTGCGCGCCCTGCACCACGGCCGGGCCCCCGGCGACCCGCTCGTCTTACCCAACCCCTGGGACGCGGCCACCGCCCGCGTCCTGGCCGCGGCGGGCTTCCCCGCGCTCGCCACGCCGAGCGCGGGGATCTCGGCCTCGCTGGGCTACCGGGACGGCGAGACTCCGGCCGACGAGATGTTCGCCGCGGTCGCCCGGATCGCCCGCGCCGTGGACGTGCCAGTGACGGCGGACATCGAGGACGGTTACGGGCTCGCCCCCGCGGAAATTGTCGACCGGCTGCTGGAGGCCGGCGCCGTGGGGTGCAACCTGGAGGACGGCGACCGGGCGGCGGACGCGCTCAAGGACGCGCGGCGGCAGGCGGACTGGCTCGCCGAGGTCCGCGCGGCGGCGGGCGACAGCCTGGTCATCAACGCCCGCGTCGATGTCTTCGTACGCGGCGAAGGTGCCAGGGGCCGCGGGGCGGGCGGCAGGACGGACCCGGCGGACCAGGACCGGCTGGTCGAGGAGGCCATCGACCGCGGGCGGCGTTACGTGGCGGCGGGCGCCGACTGCGTCTACCCGATCTTCGCGCCCCCGCGGCTGCTCCCCCGGCTCGCGGCCGGCATCGGCGCCCCGCTCAACGCGATGGCCGACCCGGACGGCCCCTCCATCCGCGAACTCGGCGAATCGGGTGCGACCCGCATCACGTTCGGCCCCCGCCTCTTCCGCCGGGCGCTGGCGGCGGTGGAGGACATCGCCGAACAACTACGCCCGGCGTAATGTCACATTCCCGACAAGAGAACCCGCCAAAAGAATGCAGCTCTCCTGATTCATCACCGCAAAACTGACCAATATCGCCAACCGGATTCCCCCGGCAATAAAGCGGCATACAAAGCCGCTGGACACGTCTGCGGGGCGGGGTTATCGTGCACTCGAAATTCGCGAAAAGCAGTACGTAAAACGGGGAGCAACAAAAGAATGAACAACCTTACAGGGGAGCGCGCAGCGGGCGAACGCCGGGGGGCCGCAAGGTGGTTGGCGACCCGTGCGCTGCTGGCCGCGGCGCTTTCCGTCGGCGCGCTCGCCGGGGCCGGGACGGCGCAGGCCGAGGAAAATCCCTCGACTCCGACCCCCAGGATTATCGGCGGCCATGACGCCACCGAAAACTACTCGTTCATCGTTTCCCTGCAGAAGGAAAGGAACGGGGACCCCGACGGTCACCGTTGCACCGGCGCGCTGATCCGCAAGGACTGGGTCGTTACCGCGGCGCACTGCGTCACCACAGCGGGTACCGACTCGGCCCCGTACACGGTCATGGACCCGGCGCTGTTCCACGTCCGGGTGGGCTCCAATGACCGGACCACCGGCGGCACCGTCGCGAAGGTCAAGAAGATCGAGGTCGACCCCGGGTACAAGGCGCTCGACGAGCGCTCCGAGGGCTACGACGTGGCGCTCCTCCAGCTCGACACCGCGCTGACCAACAAAACGGTCCCCCTGGCGTCCACGTCGACCAAGGCGGGCACCGCGGTCCGGCAGCTCGGCTGGGGCTACACCGCGACCGCCGACGTCGGCGACCCGACAAAGCTTCCGGTGAAGCTTCAGGAGCTCGACACCAAGGTGATCGACCCGACCACGGAAAAGTGCCGGGTGGACGCCACGGGGGACGACTCGTGGGGCATCCGCGAGGGCGATGTGTGCACGGACAACCCGCAGGACACCTACGGTCCGTGCGGCGGTGACTCCGGTTCACCGCTGCTGAAGAAGGTCAACGGCCGCTGGCAGCTCGTCGGCGTGGACAGCCGCGGCGTCGGCGAGATCTGCGGGTCGACCCCGGACATCTACACCGACCTCCACTACCACCGCTCCTGGCTGAACAGCGTCATCGGCTGACGAGGCCGACCAGTCTGACGAAGTCCGAAACGCGGTACAGCCGCACGCCGACACACGTCGGCGTGCGGCTGTACCTGTCTCAGGGCAGCCACTTCTTCCAGACGTCCGGGTGCTCCTTGACCCACTTCTCCGCCGCGTCCTCCGCGGAGAGCCCGTCCGAGGCGATCAACTCGGAGACCGCGTTCTGGTCGTCCTCGGTCCAGTGGAACTTCTTCAGGAACTCCGCCGCCTTGCCGCCCTTCCTGGCGAAGTCCGCGTTGAGATACTTCTGCAGCGGGGTGGTCGGATAGGCGCAGTCGAAGGACTTGGGGTCCTCGGCGCCCTTCGCGGCGCATGCGTCCGTGTACTTCGCCAGCTTCACCTCGACCATCGGCACCTGGTTGAACAGCCACTGCGGCGCGTACCAGTAGCTCAGGAACGGCTTCTTCTCCTTGGCGAACTGTTTGATCTGGGTGATCTGCGCCGCCTCCGAACCCGCGAAGACGACCTGGTAGTCCAGGTCCAGGTTCTTCACCAGCGCCTTGTCATTGGTGACATACGACGGCGAGCCGTCCAAGAGCTGGCCCTTGCCGCCGCTTTCAGCCGTGCGGAACGTCTTGGCGTACTTGTTGAGGTTCCGCCAGTCGGTGACATCGGGGTGCGCGTCGGCGAAGTACTTGGGGACGAACCAGCCGATATGGCCGGTGACACCGAGATCGCCGCCGGGCGCAATCGTCTTCTTGTCCTTGACGTAGCGCTGCTCCTGGTCCGGGTGGCCCCAGTCCTCCAGGATGGCGTCAACCCGCCCCTGGCTGAGCGCGTCCCAGGCGGGGACCTCGTCGACCTGGACGGTGTCGACGCGATAGCCCAGCTCGTGGTCGAGGAGGTATTCGGCGACGGCGACATTGGACTGCGCGCCGACCCAGGACTGGACGGACAGGGTGACGCTCTTGGTGCCGCCGACGTTCGCGTACGGCGAGGACTGCTTGGTCATGTCCGCCGCGCCGCAGCCGGTCGCGGTGAGCAGGGCGGTGACCCCCGTGGCGGCCGTCAGCAGCCGGGTGCGGGTACGGCGCCGGGTATGGGTGCTCGGCACGGTCAGGCTCCCTTCTTCGGGCGGCGCGCCGTCGGCTGCGTCACCCGGTCGAGCATCAGGCCCAGGCAGACGATCGCCGCGCCCGCCACCAGGCCGGTCGCCAGATCGCCCTGGGCCAGGCCGAAGACCACGTCGTAGCCGAGCGCGCCGGAGCCGACCAGGCCGCCGATGATGACGACGGCCAGCACCAGCACCACGCCCTGGTTGACGGCGAGCAGCAGCGCCGGGCGGGCCAGCGGTAGCTGGACCTGGCGCAGTTGCTGGCCGCGGGTGGCGCCGAGCGAGCGGGCCGACTCCAGCGCGGCCGGGTCGACGTTGCGCAGGCCCTGCGTGGTGATGCGGATGACGGCGGGCAGGGCGTAGACGATGGCCGCGGCAGCCGCCGGGGCCCGTCCGACGCCGAACAGCGCGACCACCGGGATCAGATAGACGAACTGCGGCATGGTCTGGCAGATGTCCAGCACCGGGCGGAGCAGCCGCTCCAGGCGGGGCGAGCGGGCCGCCGCGATACCGATCGCGAAGCCGAGGACGAGCGTCACGGCGACGGCGGCCAGCACCTGCGACAGGGTGTCCATGGCCGGGTCCCACACGCCGAGCACGCCGATCGCGGCCAGGGCCAGGACGGCGGTCAGCGCGGTGCCCCAGGTGCCGATCAGCCAGGCGAGCGCCGCGACGATCAGCAGCAGCGACCACCACGGGAGGCCCTGGAGCGCGCTGCGCAGCGGGTCGAGGACATGGGTGACGTAGCCGGACGCCCAGTCGGCGGTGCCGCCGACCACCGGCACACCGGAGTAGAGGTGGTCGACCATCCACTCCTTGGCGGTGTTGACGGGTTCGGCGATGGCCAGGGTCCAGCCCTCCGGCCAGGTGGCCGAGCCGGCGGCCCGCCCGGCCAGCGCCACGACGGCGGTGCCGGCTGCGACCCCCGCCCAGGCGTACCAGCCGCGCAGCCACCGCGGGCCGGTCTCCCGGTCCGTGCCCAGGCGCAGCCCCGCGGCGGCGGTGGTGCGGTCCAGGACGACGGCGAGCAGCACGATCGGGATGCCGGCGGCGAGCGCCTTGCCCACGTCGACGGCCGACAGCGCCTGGTAGACGCGGTCGCCGAGCCCGGCGCCGCCGATGACGGAGGCGATGACGGCCATGGACAGCGCCATCATGATCGTCTGGTTGACGCCGAGCAACAGCTCCTTACGGGCCAGCGGCAGCCGGGCCGACAGCAGCCGCTGCCGCCCGGTGGCGCCGAGCGAGGCCACGGCCTCCATCACCCCGGCGTCCGCGCCGCGCAGCCCCAGCGCGGTCAGCCGGGCCATGGGCGGGGCCGCGTAGATGACGGTGGCCAGCACGGCGCCGGGCACGCCGATGCCGAAGACCATCGCGACGGGCAGCAGATACGCGAAGGCGGGCAGCACCTGCATGGTGTCGAGCACCGGCCGCAGCGCCCGGTACGTACGCTCCGAGAGCCCGCCGGCCAGCCCGAGCAGCATCCCGATGGCCACCGATACGGCGACGGCGACGGCCATCAGCGCCAGGGTCTGCATGGTCGGCACCCACATCCCCAGCAGCCCGCACACCGCGAACGACACGGCGGCGGTCACCGCGACCCGCACCCCGGCGACCCGCCATGCGAACAGCGTCGCGGCGGCGGTGACCCCGGCCCAGCCGAGGGCCAGCAGGGTGAGGTAGACGGCGCGGATGGAGACGATGACGGCGTTGCTGATGTGGCCGAAGAAGTAGAGGAAGATCCAGTGGCTGTCGCGGTTGTCGATGATCCAGTCGCTCGTCTTGCCCAGCGGCTCCGACACATCGACGGTCAGCGCGCCCGGCCAGCTGCCGCTGTGCCAGCGGATGGCGGCGAGGGGTACGAGGGCGGCGGCGATCAGGGCGAGCAGGGCCAGCTTGCGGACGGCGGGGCGGCGGGCCGCGGCGCGCAGCGCGCCCGGGGGCGCGTCGGTGGACTTCGAGACGTCAGAGACGTCGGAGCCATCGGTGGCGGAAGTGGAGGAAGTGGCGGAGGTGGAGTGGCTGGTGGTCGCGGCGGTCATGCGCGCCCCCGTATGCCGGAGTGGCAGGTGGTCGCGGCCGTCATGCACGCCCCTCGTATGCCGGGGTGCCGTATGCCGAGGTGACGGGTGCCCGGGATCATGCCGGCGCCCCCTTCACCCGCAGCCCCGCCACCACCGCGAGCAGCCGCTGATGGTCGACCACCCCCAGCAGCCGCGAGCCGTCCATGATCCGGGCCGGGCCGCCGGAGCGGGCGACGGCCTCGATGGCGGTGGCGATGGTCGCGTCGGGCGCGAGCGCGGGGCCGCTGTCCCGCTCGCCGTCCTCGGCGGCGCGCAGCGCGTTGCGCACGGTCAGCACCTGCTCGCGCGGCACATCGCGGACGAAGTCCCGTACGTAGTCGTCGGCCGGGGAGCCGACGATCTCCTCGGGGGTGCCCAGCTGCACAATGCCGCCGTCGCGCATCAGCGCGATGCGGTCGCCGAGCCGCAGGGCCTCGCTCAGATCGTGGGTGATGAAGACCATCGTGCGGCCCTCGTCGTGGTGCAGCCGGATCACCTCCTCCTGCATATCGCGGCGGATCAGCGGGTCGAGCGCGCTGAACGGCTCGTCGAAGAGCAGGACTTCGGGGTCGGCGGCCAGCGCGCGGGCCAGGCCGACGCGCTGCTGCTGACCGCCGGAGAGCTGGCCTGGGCGACGCCGCTCCAGACCGGTGAGCCCGACCTTGGCGACCATCTCGGTGGCCTTGGCGCGGCGTTCGGCCTTGCCCATGCCCTGGATCTCCAAGCCGTAGGCGACGTTGTCGAGCACGGTGCGGTGCGGCAGGAGACCGAAGTGCTGGAAGACCATGGCGGCCCGGTGCCGGCGCAGCTCGCGCAGCCGCGCCTTGTCCATGGCCAGCACATCCTCACCGTCGATGTGGAGGGTGCCGGAGGTGGGCTCGATCAGCCGGGTCAGACAGCGTACGAGGGTGGACTTGCCGGAGCCGGACAGGCCCATGACGACGAAGACCTCGCCCTGCCGCACCTCGAACGACACATCGCGGACGGCCGCCGTGCACCCCGTACGGCGGCGCAGCTCCTCGGCGGGCAGATCGGCGACGGACGAGCCGGGGACGCGGTCGGCCTTGGGCCCGAAGACCTTCCACAGGCCCTGTACGGAGAACACCGGCGCACCTGCCGCGCCGTCGCGCCCTGACGCGGGGGTTGATGCCTTGGTCTCGGTCGCGCTCATCACGCCTCACCTCCGGTAGTGAGCAGTTCCGCGCATTTCTCGCCGACCATCAGCACCCCGATCATCGGGTTGACGGCGGGCATGGTCGGGAAGACGGACGCGTCGGCGATCCGGATGCCCTTGAGCCCCCGGATCCGCAGGTCCGGGCCGACCACGGCCGACTCGTCGGAGACCGCGCCCATCCGGCAGGTGCCCGCCGGGTGGTAGACGGTGTGCGCGACCTTACGGGCGTACTCGCTGAGCTCCTCGTCCGAGGTGATCTCGGGCCCGGGGCACACCTCGCGCTTGAGCCAGCCCGCCAGCGGCTGGGTCTTCGCGATCTCGCGGGCGATGCGTATGCCGTCGACGAGGGTGCGGCCGTCGTAGTCCTCCTCGTCCGTGAAGTAGCGGAAGTCCAGGGCGGGCTTCTGGTCCGGCTCCGCGCTGGTGAGGTAGAGGCGGCCGCGGCTGCGGGGCTTGGGGATGTTCGGGGTCATCGACACACCGTGCTCGGGCTTTTCGTAGCCCAGCCGCTCGGGGTTGTCGGTGAACGGGATTTGGTAGAAGTGGAACATCAGATCCGGGCCCTGCGCACCGGGGTCGCGCCGGACGAACAGGCCCGCGTCCGAATCCATCGCCGAGTTCTCGGGGATCGGGCCGTCCGTCTCCCAGACGATCACCGACTCGGGGTGGTCGAGCAGGTTCTCGCCGACGCCCGGCAGATCGTGCACCACGGGGATGCCGAGCGCTTCCAGATCGCGCCGGGGCCCGATACCGGAGTGCAGCAGCAGCCGCGGGGTGTCCACGGCGCCCGCGCAGACCAGCACCTCACGCTCCGCCTCGACCAGCAGCTCCGCGCCGTCCTTGGTGCGGACCCGCACCCCCGTCGCCCGGCCGGACTCGTCGAGCTCCAGCCGGTACGCCCAGGTCTCCAGCATCAGCTGGAGGTTGGGCCGGTCGAGGAACGGGTGCAGATACGCGACGGAGGCGGAGGACCGCTTGTTGTTCTCCGGGTGGTAGGCGAGGTCGAAGAAGCCGACGCCCTCGTGGAAGGGCTCCTTGTTGAACCCCTCGACGCGCGGCACGCCGAGCGCCGTGTGCGCGGCGTCGACGAAGTCGCGGGCGATGGCGTTCCGGTCCTTCTCGTCGACCGGCACGATGTTGTTGCGCAGCCCCGCGAAGTACGGGTCCATGGAGGCCGCGTCCCAGCCGTCCGCACCCGCCTTCGCCCACTCGTCCCAGTCGCCCGGCAGCGGCTTGAAGGAGATGAGGGTGTTGTGCGAGGAACAGCCGCCGAGCACCCGGGCCCGGCTGTGCCGGATGTGGGAGTTGCCCCGGGGCTGCTCGGTGGTGGGGTAGTCGTAGTCCAGTTCGCCGCCGAGCAGACCGAGCCAGCGGCGCAGGGTCAGCACCTCGGGCCGGTCGATGTCGGACGGCCCGCCCTCGATGACGGCGACACGGATGTCCGGGTCCTCGGTGAGGCGGGAGGCGATCACCGATCCCGCGGTGCCGCCGCCGATGACGACATAGTCGAAACGATCGATTGCGTCAGGTACGGACATGGGGTTACTCCTCGCGGCCCCGGACCGAGGCCCGGGCGTGGGGCGTACATACATGGCGCGTACGTACGCAGGGGGTGGGGGTGTACGGGGTGTGGGGACGTGCGGCGTGCCGTGTGCGTAGGGGGACGGGGAAGGGGTTTTGGCGGGGTGACGGGGTGACGGGTTGGCGGGGTGACGGGCCTACGGCTCAGCCGGCGAACCAGCGGACCGGGGCGGGCCGCAGGTTCTCGTAAATGTGCTTGGTCTCGCGGTATTCGGCCAGGCCCGAGGGGCCGAGTTCGCGTCCGATACCGGACTTCCCGAAGCCACCCCACTCGGCCTGCGGGAGATAGGGGTGGTAGTCGTTGATCCATACGGTGCCGTGGCGCAGCCGCCCCGCGACGCGCCGCGCCCGCGCGGTGTCGCTGGACCAGACGGCGCCCGCGAGCCCGTACTCGGTGTCGTTGGCGAGCGCGATGGCCTCGTCCTCGGTGCGGAAGGACTCGACGGTGAGGATCGGCCCGAAGGTCTCCTCCCGCACCACCCCCATCTCGCGGTTGCACTGGTCGAGGATCGTCGGCAGATAGAAGTAGCCGGTCGCGGGGCGGACGTCGGACGGCTCGGGCTGCGCACCGCCGCAGCGCAGCAGCGCGCCCTCCTCCAGCGCGGAGGCGACATACGCCTCGACCTTGTCGAGCTGGCGCGCCGATACGAGCGGACCGCACTCCACACCGGGCTCGGTGCCGCGCCCGAGCTTGATCTTCTCGGCCCGGCGGGCGAGTTCGGCGACGAACCGCTCGCGTACGGACTCCTCGATGATCAGCCGGGCCCCGGCGGAGCAGACCTGGCCGCTGTGGATGAAGGCGGCGTTGAGGGCCTGGTCGACGGCGGTGTCAAAGCCCTCGGCGGTGTCGCAGGCGTCGGCGAAGACGACGTTGGGGTTCTTGCCGCCGAGTTCGAGCGCGACCTTCTTCACGCCCGGCGCGGCCGCCTGCATCACCTTCGTACCGCTGACCAGGCCGCCGGTGAAGGACACCAGATCCACATCGGGGTGCTCGGCCATCCGGGCGCCCACCGGGTCCCCGGTGCCGGTCACCAGATTGCCGACCCCGGCCGGCAGCCCGGCCTCGACCAGCAGTTCCATCAGATACATCGTCGACAGCGGGGTCAGTTCGCTGGGCTTGACGACAAAAGTGTTGCCCGCGGCGAGCGCCGGGGCGATCTTCCAGCTGGCCTGAAGCAGCGGATAGTTCCATGGGGCGATCAGCGCGCAGACGCCCACCGGCTCATGCACGACCACGCTGTGCACATCCTGGGTGCCCGCGTCGACCACGCGCCCGGCCGACTCGCCGACGACGATCTGGGCGAAGTAGCGAAAGGCGTTGGTGACGTCGTCGACGTCGACCCGCCCCTCTTCGAGCGTCTTACCGGTGTCACGGCTCTCGAGCAGCGCGATCTTCTCGCGGTCGCGCTGGAGCAGATCGGCGACGCGGCGCAGCAGCGCCGCCCGCTCGGCCACGGGCGTATGCGGCCAGGGGCCCGTGTCAAAGGCGCGGCGGGCGGCGGCGACGGCCGCGTCGGTGTCCTCGGCGCCGCCCTCGGATACGACCGCGAGGGTCTTGGCGTCGGCGGGGTCAAGGACCTCCCGCTGCGCGCCGGACGCGGCGGCACGCCACGCCCCGTCCACATGAATGGTCTCGACTGCCGACACGTCTGCTCCGCCTTCCGGTGTTACTGGACTGGCGCCGCCGACCGCGTCGGCAACGCGAAGCCCCTCCCCGAAAGGTGCGGACCTATGCGTGATTGTCATTCGAAAGTGGTCGGGCTCACTTGGTCACAAGCTGTACGCGTTCGCGCACAGATGCTCCCCAGGGGATGAATCGCATCACCTCGGAACGGCGAGGATCAGCTCAGACGGAAGGAATCGACGGCGGCCCGCTGTATCTCCTGCTGTCCGGCGCGGTCGTCGCCCGGGCCGATGACCAGCACGGCGTACATCGTGCCGTCGGACGCGGTGAAGCGGTGGTCGAGGACCCGCCGGGAGCCGCCGTACTTCTCGCTGTCGTAGGTGTACTCCAGCTCCGCCGGGTCCATGGCACCCTGCCCGGTCCGCTCCAGGGTGATCTGCTCATAGCCGCGCTGGCGGGAGGCTATGCGCTCGGCTTCCTGCGCCGACTCGTACGGCGTCTGCTCCGGGCCGTGCAGCTCGAAGATCTGCACCATGGTGGCCTGGTCGGACGAGGTGTAGAAGACGCTGGGCCCCTCGACGGTGCGCCGCCAGCCGTCCGGGACGGCGAGGGTGAAGCCCGCCGGGTCGTCCTCCGTACGGAAACCGGCGGGCGGGGACGCGCCGGGCGAGGCCGAGGGGGACAGGGACGGGGATTGCGCCGGGGACCCGGACGGGGAGGCCGAGGGCGTATCGGACGGCACATCGGAGGGGGTGCTGGTCGGGGTGCCGGACTCCTCGCCAGGGGCCGGAGAGGCCCCGTCGGGCGATACCCCGTCCGTCTCCGACGGCCTGGGCACCGAGCTGTCGCCGACCCCGGGGACGGGGCCCGCCCGATACCCGGCCTTGCCATCGCTCCCGAACGCCACCCATCCGGCGAACGCGAGCGCGGCGCACAGCACCACCGCCACGGCGGCCACCCGCAGACCCCGCCGCGCATCGCCGACCGACGGAGGAGGCGGTGGCGGCGCGCCGCCACCGTCCGCCCACTCCCTCTGTTCCGCGCCTCCGTCGCTCATCCCAGCCCCCCGATGTTTCGACCCTTGCGCGCCGGCTTCCCCTCGCGCGACGGCTTTGCTCAGCCGCCCAGCAGCGCGCCGACCGCCTGTCCCAGAGCCACGCCGGACGCCAGCATGCCGATGCTCGCACTCGCGTCCTGCAACACCGCCCGGAGCCGGGCGAGGCGTCCGGGGGCCGCCGCCCCGGTACGCCGGATCTCGTCCTCGGTCTCGGACAGCTCATCCGCCAGCGCGCTGACCTCGGGGCTCTCGACAAGCCGCGCAAGATCCGCGCCGAGCTGTCGTATGGCCTCCAGCAGCCGCTCGTACGCGGGGTCGCGCGCCACCGACGACTCCGCCCGCACATTCACGATGTAGTTGTGGTCACCGATGCCGACGGCGCCACCACGGACGGAGCCGATACGGATATCGCCGTATGCGCGCCCGCCCGCCCCCGCGGGCTCTTCGTCGTTCTCCGCGCCTGTGTCCGTGTTCGTGTTCGTGTTCGTGTTCTCAGCCATGCTCTCCCCCCGAGCCAGGCAGTCAACTCCTCCCAAAATAGGGGAAGCTGAGCCACAGTCATAGAGCACAGCAAAAGGGCCACCCTCCGGAGTGAATACCGGAAGATGGCCCTTCGGATATCTGCGGCCGTCAGATCAGGCCGAGACCGCGCACGGCCTCGCGCTCCTCCTCGAGCTCCTTCACCGAGGCGTCGATGCGGGAGCGCGAGAAGTCGTTGATCTCCAGGCCCTGGACGATCTCGAACTTGCCGTCCTTGGCGGTGACCGGGAAGGACGAGATAAGGCCCTCGGCCACGCCGTACGAGCCGTCGGAGACCACACCGGCGGAGGTCCAGTCCCCGGCCGGGGTGCCGTTGACCCAGGTGTACACGTGGTCGATGGCGGCGTTGGCGGCGGAGGCGGCCGACGAAGCGCCGCGCGCCTCGATGATCGCGGCGCCGCGCTTGGCGACGGTCGGGATGAACGTCTCGGCCAGCCACTGCTCGTCGTTCACGACCTCGGCGGCGTTCTTGCCCGCGACCTCGGCGTGGAAGACGTCCGGGTACTGGGTGGCGGAGTGGTTGCCCCAGATCGTGAGCTTGGCGATCTCCGCGACCGGGACGCCGGTCTTCTTCGAGAGCTGCGAGAGGGCGCGGTTGTGGTCCAGGCGGGTCATCGCGGTGAAGCGCTCGGCCGGTACGTCCGGCGCGGCGGCCTGGGCGATGAGCGCGTTGGTGTTCGCCGGGTTGCCGACGACCAGGACCTTGATGTCGTCCGCGGCGTGGTCGTTGATGGCCTTGCCCTGCGGCTTGAAGATGCCGCCGTTGGCCTCCAGCAGGTCGCCGCGCTCCATTCCCTTCGTCCGCGGCCGGGCGCCGACGAGCAGCGCCACGTTCGCGCCGTTGAAGGCCACGTTCGGGTCGTCGGTGATGTCGATGCCCTGAAGCAGCGGGAAGGCGCAGTCGTCGAGCTCCATCGCGGTGCCCTCGGCGGCCTTCAGGCCCTGGGGGATCTCCAGGAGGTTCAGCTTGACCGGCACGTCCGCGCCGAGCAGCTGACCGGAGGCGATGCGGAAGAGCAGCGCGTAGCCGATCTGGCCGGCCGCGCCGGTGACGGTGACATTGACGGGAGTGCGGGTCATGGCGGTCTCCTGCGCTGTGTTTTCTGTCGATCTCTTGGTGTCGAGATACCGGCGTCAGGCTATCCGACGGGGACACACGGGGCCCCAGGGGCCACTGTGTAACCGCTCACCGCCGACAGACAAGGCCCGGCAGCCATTCGGCTCCCGGCAGCATTCGGCGGCCGCCTGCACGAGGAGGGGGAGTAGCAGGCGGCCGCCACGGTGCCATGCCGCACCCGTGGGGGGGTCGGCCTGCGCCTGCCCCGATTCGGCGAGCGCATGCCGCCCGACCCGGATATTTCCTTGAGATCCCTTCGGACGACGGCGCCCGGCGGCCCTCACGGCGCGCTGGTGCGCCCCGCGGCCGTCGTGGTGCAGCCGCGCTGTCCGGTGGTGCGGGTGGCGCAGGCCTTGGCCTCGGTGGTGGAGCCGACCGCGATCATCGGGGTGTAGACGTCGCCGTCGGCGTCGACCTTGCCGTACTCGGTGCGCGCCGGGCCGACCGCGCCCTGGGCGGGCGCGGTCACCTGTAACCGGTCGCCGGGGGCGGCCTTGGTGATCCGGGCCCACGCCGCGCCGCACACCTTGCTGTAGCGCACCTCGACATACGCGCTGCCAACGGTCACGCTCGCGGTCGTCCTGGCGTACGCGCCACCGCACCCCATGGTCTCGGGGTCCTTGCCGGTGCACTCCCGGCCGGTGCATTTCACTCCGCTGGGCAGGCGGGGGCCGCTGGTCGTGGTCGGCCCGGGCGTCGGGTCCTCGGCCCGTTCGTCGGCCTGGCCTCCCGGGTTGACCAGGAGGACCACTGCCGCGCCCATGAGCAGCACCCCGACCGCCGTGGCGATGAACAGCGGGACGCGTCGGCGGCGCCTGTCCGGCGACGGGGGCGGGCCTGGCGGATCACGCGGCTCGGGCGGATCGGGAAGCAGGGCCGGTGCGCCGGAGACGAGCGGCGGGTCCGCCACAGGCGGCTCAGGCGGCACGGCAGCCGCCCTGCGAACCGCCGTCTCAGCGATATGGGGTGGCTCGGTGTGGGGTGGCTCGGTGTGGGGTGGCTCGGTGCGCGGCGTCGCGGGCCTCTGCGGCTCTGGCTCCGTACGGCGTGTCTCGACCCAAGGCGTCTCCGTACGGGATGCCTCGGCCCAAGGCGTCTCCGTACGGGGTGACTCGTTGCGGGGCGGCTCGGTATAGGCCCACCCGGCTTCGGCCTCCTCCGCCGCACGGCCGTTCCTCGAGTGCGGCAGCGGGCCCGTCTCCCCCAGCGCGGCCCGCGCCTGCGCGACCCTGATCGCCTCCATCGTGACGTCGTGCCGTAACTCGGAACGGCTCCACGCGCGCTCCGCCAGCTCCCACAGGGTGCTCAGATGCTCGACGTCCGTGCCCGTCGCCTCTGCCAGCGCCACCACCGCGCCCTGCGGCGGCAGCAGACGACCGTTGAGGTAGCGCTCCCACGACGTCTTGCTGTAGCCAGTGCGGTCGGCGACCGCGACGAGGCTCAGCTCGCTGTGCTCGACGAGCCTGCGTAACTGCCCGACGAACTCCCGAACCTGCGGATCGAGCTCGTCCGGCAGCCCCCTCCAACGAGGCATTGCCTCCCCCTGTCCCCCCGTGCCCGTGAACTTCCCGTGCCCTGCCCCCGTTTGGGCACCCTTGAGAGTCCTGGATCCGCTACCCAGGGAGATGCCCCGCCCAAGAATGACAGTTCCCCCAGCAGGGGCGCACCGGAGCATTCCGGACCTGGGCGCGCTCCCAATGCGCCCCTATAGGGCTGTTGCGCACCCGAGACGTCGTACCGGAATGGTCACTTCCGGGCCACAGGCCCTCGACGTCCATTGATCCAGCAGGGCTTTTAACAGAACCCTTATCTCAGACGGCCCGTCCTTCTTCGGGGGAGAGGACGGGCCGTCGTCGTGCACGGGCGCTGAGCGGTCGGGTGGGGGCAGAGACCTCATCGCCCTATCGGACGGTGAAGTGCACCACGTCCTCCAGGAACGGCACCTTCAGCCAGGGCTTGGGCTGGGCCATCAGGGACAGCAGCACGATCGCCGACCCCAGCACCCCGTACGTCAGCATGTCGGTGAACCGGGAGCGCACCGCCAGCATCCCGACCTCCGGCAGCGCCCACCGCAGCAGCGCGCCCGCCAGCAGGGACAGCCCCACCAGGATCGTGCCCGCGCGGAACGCGTCCAGGGCCACCACCAGCAGCCCCACGCCGACGCCGCCCATCACCACCAGCAGCGGCCACTGGCGCGCGGGCGCCGGGGCGCCGCCGGACGCGGCGCGGCCACCGCCCTCGGGGCGCGCGGTGTCCCGGGTGATCAGGGGGAATCGGCGCGATCTGGCGGCAGGGCGCCCCGCCGCGCCACTGTGCGCCGCTGCTCCGCTGTGCGCCGCTGCTCCGTTCTGTGCCGCAGCCCCGTTGGGGGCCGCAGCTCCGTTCAGCCCTGCCGCCCCGTTCGACGCCGCAGCTCCGTTCGGCGCCGCCGCGGGGCGCTGTCCGGCCGGCTCGGCGGCCGGCTCACCGGCCTCAGCCGGCATGCCCGGCACCGCTGCCGCCGTCGCTGTCACCCTCGCCCTCGCCGTCGGCGTCGCCGTCGGCGGCCTTGGCGGCGCGCTCCGCCGCCTCCACCACGTTGACCAGCAGCTGGGCGCGGGTCATCGGGCCGACGCCGCCCGGGTTCGGGGAGATCCAGCCCGC
Source organism: Streptomyces sp. NPDC059679 (assembly GCF_042734105.1). Taxonomy (NCBI): domain Bacteria; kingdom Bacillati; phylum Actinomycetota; class Actinomycetes; order Kitasatosporales; family Streptomycetaceae; genus Streptomyces; species Streptomyces sp. NPDC059679. Next base: position 27,268 of record NZ_JBHWES010000048.1, read on the forward strand.
GACCTCGCTCACATCGGGGTGCACATCGCCGGCGATCTTGCCGTGCTCGTCCCGGCTGACGCCGACGTCGAGCACCGCGGCCCCCGGCTTGACGTCCTCCGCCTTGATCAGGTGCTGCACGCCGGCCGCCGCCACGATGATGTCGGCCTGGCGCAGCAGCCCGGACAGATCGCGGGTGCCGGTGTGGCACAGCGTGACCGTGGCGTTCTCCGAGCGGCGGGTGAGCAGCAGCCCGATCGACCGGCCGACGGTGATACCGCGGCCGACGACCACCACATGGGCGCCGTTGATCTCCACGCCGTGGTGGCGCAGCAGCTGGATGATGCCGTACGGGGTGCACGGCAGCGGGCCGGTCTCGTTCAGCACCAGTCGGCCGAGGTTCATCGGGTGCAGCCCGTCGGCGTCCTTGGCCGGGTCGATCAGCTCCAGTACCCGGTTGGCGTCGATGCCCTTGGGGAGCGGCAGCTGCACGATGTAGCCCGTGCAGGCCGGGTCCTCGTTGAGCTCCCGTACGGCCGCCTCGATCTCCTCCTGGGTGGCGGTCTCGGGCAGGTCGCGCCGGATGGAGGCGATGCCGACCTCGGCGCAGTCGCGGTGCTTGCCCGCGACGTACCACTTGCTGCCCGGGTCCTCACCGACCAGCACGGTTCCGAGCCCGGGGTGGATGCCCTTGGCCTTGAGCGCCTCCACTCGGCTGACGAGATCGGACTTGATCGAGGCTGCGCTTGCCTTGCCATCGAGAATCTGCGCGGTCATGGCTTCATCCTCCCGGATTCGGGGACGTCTGTTCCAATCAGGGCCCGCCCCACCCGGGGTCTGGCGGGATCCGAGCCGTGTATGTCCTGTGTCGTGTGGCGTGTGTCGCCTACGGCCAGAGGGCCGCACCCCGCGCGTCGGGGGTGCGGCCCTCGGTCCGTACCGCTCAGTGGAAGAAGTGGCGCGTGCCGGTGAAGTACATGGTCACGCCCGCCTTCTGGGCCGCCTCGACGGTCAGCTCGTCGCGGACCGAGCCGCCCGGCTGCACCACGGCCTTGATCCCGGCCTCCGCCAGCACCTCGAAACCGTCCGGGAAGGGGAAGAAGGCGTCGGAGGCCGCGTACGAGCCGCTCGCCCGCTCCTCGCCCGCCCGCTGTACGGCGAGCCGCGCCGAGTCGACGCGGTTGACCTGGCCCATGCCGACGCCGACCGTCGCGCCGTCCTTCCCGAGCAGGATCGCGTTGGACTTCACGGCCCGGCAGGCGCGCCAGGCGAAGGCCAGCTCGGCCAGGCCGTCGGCGTCCAGCGCCTCGCCGGTCGCCAGGGTCCAGTTGGCCGGGTCGTCGCCCTCGGCCTGGAGCCGGTCCTTGGCCTGCACCAGGTCGCCGCCCTCGATCGACCGGTACTCGCCGCCCGCCGCCGGGGCGTCGGGGCAGCGCAGCACGCGGATGTTCTTCTTGCGGGCCAGCACCTCGACGGCGCCGTCCTCGTACTCCGGGGCGACGATGACCTCGGTGAAGATCTCGGCGACCTGCTCGGCCATGGCGACCGTCACCGGGCGGTTGACGGCGATCACGCCGCCGAACGCCGAGAGCGGGTCACACGCGTGCGCCTTGCGGTGGGCCTCGGCGACGTCCGCGCCGACCGCGATGCCGCAGGGGTTGGCGTGCTTGATGATCGCGACGCAGGGCGCGTCGTGGTCGTACGCCGCACGCCGCGCGGCCTCGGTGTCGGTGTAGTTGTTGAAGGACATCTCCTTGCCGTGCAGCTGCTCGGCGTACGCGAGGCCCTTGCCCGTGCCGTTGGTGTAGAGCGCGGCGGGCTGGTGCGGGTTCTCGCCGTAGCGCAGCACCTGCTTGCGCTCGTAGGTGACGCCGATGAAGTCCGGCCAGGGGCCCTCGTCGGCCGCGTAGCCTTCGGCGAACCAGTTCGCCACCGCCACGTCGTACGCCGCGGTGTGCTGGAACGCCTCGCTCGCCAGCCGCTTGCGCTGCTCGAGGTCGAAGCCGCCCTCGGCGGCGGCCTTCAGGACGTCCGCGTAGCGCTCGGGGTTGACGACCACGGCCACGGACGGGTGGTTCTTGGCGGCCGCGCGGACCATGGAGGGGCCGCCGATGTCGATCTGCTCGACGCACTCGTCGGGCGAGGCGCCCGAGGCGACGGTCTCCCGGAACGGGTAGAGGTTGACGACGACCAGCTCGAAGGGCTCGACGCCCAGCTCGGCGAGCTGTTCGCGGTGCGAGTCGAGCCGCTGGTCGGCGAGGATGCCCGCGTGGACGCGCGGGTGCAGCGTCTTGACGCGGCCGTCCAGGCACTCGGGGAAGCCGGTCAGCTCCTCCACCTTGGTGACCGGAACGCCCGCGGCGGCGATCTTCGCCGCCGTCGAGCCGGTCGAGACGAGCTGGACCCCGGCCGCGTCCAGCCCCCGGGCCAGTTCCTCGAGCCCCGACTTGTCGTAGACGCTGACCAGCGCGCGGCGGATGGGCCGCTTCGTACCTTCGGCGGTCACGGGATCATTACCTTTCGTCCCTCAATGCGGTAGCCGTTGCGGGCCAGACGCCCCACGACCTCGACGAGCAGCGAGCGCTCGACTTCCTTGATCCGCTCATGCAGAGCGGACTCGTCGTCCTCGTCCCGGACCTCGACCACGCCCTGGGCGATGATCGGGCCGGTGTCGACTCCGTCGTCGACGAGATGGACGGTGCAGCCGGTCACCTTCACGCCGTACGCGAGCGCGTCGCGCACGCCGTGGGCGCCGGGAAAGCTGGGCAGCAGCGCGGGGTGGGTGTTGACGCACCGGCCGCCGAAGCGGGCCAGGAACTCCTGGCCCAGGATCTTCATGAACCCCGCCGAGACCACGAGGTCCGGCTCGTACGCGGCCGTCGCCTCGGCCAGCGCGCGGTCCCATTCGGCGCGGGTGGCGTGGTCCTTCACCCGGCAGACGAAGGTGGGGATCCCGGCGCGCCCGGCGCGCTCCAGGCCCGCGATACCGGCGCGGTCGGCGCCGACGGCCACGACCTCCGCGCCGAAGCCGGAGGCGCCCTCGGCGGCGATCGCGTCGAGGAGCGCCTGCAGATTCGTACCGGAGCCGGATACGAGGACGACGAGGCGGGCGGGGCGCTCGGGGCGGGCGGCGAGGGAGGGCGGGGAGGCCACGGCGGGGATCTTTCTCGCGGGCGATGCGGGCGATGCGGGCGGTGCGCGGGTGCTCAGAGTGCTTGTGTGTGGCGGCGCCACTGCGTTTGTGTGGACATACAAGGACGCGGAGTCATGAATTCCGGGGAACTCTACGAAGCCGCCGACCGTCAGCAACGATACCGGCACACGAAACGGCCCCCGGGGGACGGGGGCGAGCGCGGGAGGTAGCGTCTGGACTGCGAATCCGACTGACGCCGTGGGAACCACCGTCGCGTCCCACGCAAGGGGAGCCGTACGGCGCAGGCCCTACGGAAGCCTTGCGTGCATCACGACGACACAAGGGGAAGACACCTCCACATGCCGGACCGACGCCGCCGCGCGGCTCACTGCCTCACGCCGACCCCTGCGCGCACCGGGGGGCCGCGATGAGGTACGCCCGCACGTCGCGCACGACGCCGCTGCTGCGTGAGCAGCAGTCCCCGTCCTCCTCCGCCTCACCCGAGGGCTCGCCCTCCGGGCGCGAGGAGAACAACCCCTTCGCACCGCCGCCGGAGGGACGGCCGGACCAGCCCTGGCAGCCCAGGCACCGGCCCGACACCGCGCCGGGCGGTGAGGGCGTTGGCGGCGGTAGCGGCGACGACGGCCGCGCCGCGCCGGGCGGACCCGGTGAACCCGGCAGTCCGGGCAGCCCGACTGGCACCCCCTGGCCTGCCGCCCCCGGCACCCCCGGCGGCGCCATACAAAGCGATCAGGGAGGCCAGAGCGGCCAGGGAGACCAGGAGGGCCAGGGCGGCGGTCAAGGCGGCCAGGACGGCCCGCCACAGCAGCCCCCGGCCTGGGGCAGCCAGTGGAGCAGCCGCCAGCCCGGCCGCCAGAACGGCGGCTTCGGCTCAAACCCCGGCCGACCGAACGGAACGGGCGGCCAGGGCGGCTCCGGCGGCCCGCGCTGGGACCCGAACGACCCGGCCCAGCGGCGCGCCCGCTACGCCCTGCTCGCGGGCATGTGGGCCTTCTTCTTCGCGCTGTTCAGCCTGCCGGAGATCGCGCTGCTGCTCGGCGCGCTGGCCGTCTACTGGGGCATCAGCTCGCTGCGCGCCAAGCCGCGCCGACCGGCCCCCACGCCGCCCTCGGCCGCCCCGCTGAACGCTCCGCCGCCCGCTCCCGGCACCACCCCGGCCCATCTCCCCGCGCCGGGCAGCAGCCCCTCGAAGCCGCAGGCCACGGCGGCGATCAGCGGGCTGGTCACGGGCGGTCTCGCACTGGCCATCGTCGCGGCGACCTTCACCACGCAGATCGTCTACAGCGACTACTACTCCTGTGTGGACGACTCCCTCACCCAGACCTCCCGGCACGCCTGCGAGGACCTGCTGCCCAAGCAGCTCCGGCCGCTGCTCAGCACGGAGGACTGAGCGGGTCCGAGGAACCCGAACAGCAGGGGCGGCTGCGACGCGCATACGTCGCAGCCGCCCCTTTCGCGTGCCCCAACAGTTCCGGGGGACTCATGGCGAAGCAGCGCATCACCACCGGCCTGGCCATCCTGACCGGCGCCTGCGCGGCGATGCGGCTCGCGGAGGAGCGTAAGCGCCCGGCGCACTCCCCCGCGGGACAGGCCCTGGGTGCCTAATGACCCAGGTCGGTGGGCGGGGTCCCAGGCCGGTCGGCCTTGGGGCCCGGCGCCGTGTCGTAGTGCGGGAAGAACTGCCGCCACCAGGGCGCGGGCGTCTTGGTGGCGTCCGCGCCACCGTCACCCCCGGTGCCCGGCGCGCTCCGGCCGTCCCGCGCGCTCCGGCCGTCCCGCGAGCTCCGGCCGTCCCGCGAGCTCCGGCTGTCCCGCGAGCTCCGGCGCTCGGCCTCCGATCGCTTCGATCGCGGTGGGGGCGTCGCCGAGGCCGCCCAGGCCCGGGCCTCCGCCTTACGGGCCACCCAGGCCATCAGCGCGGGTACGAACAGCCGCAGCCATCGCAGAAGGACCGCTCCGGGGATCCCCGGCAGGGCGGTCCAGGCCAGTGTCGCCGTGCCCGTATGCCACCAGCTGGGGCCCAGTTCGGCGAGTCCGTGGGTGCCCAGGGCTCCGCCCGAGGCACCGGCGAGCAGCGCCATCGCGGCCGCGCAGCCGAGCGAGGCGCCCGCGGCCATCAGGGCGGTCTGGCCCCACCCCCACACCGACACGGCCGACCGCAGCGCCCGCCGCCCCTCGCCGCCGCCCGCACTCCCATCCCCGCCCCTGCTCTGGACGGGGTGCACGGCCTGGACAACCCGCACGGCCTGGACACTCTGAGCGCTCTGGCCGCCCTCCGCGCCGTCCACCCACCGCACGGCCGCGACCGCGACGAACCACGCCACCGACGCCCCCGCCGCGCACCCCGTCAACCAGCTCAGCGGGACGCCCCCGCCCTCGGCCGGCAGCGCGGCCAGCAGGGGGAAGTCGGGCAGGTCGGGGTAGTCCGCCACGCCGAGCGGGCCGACGGCGGCGGAGCCGACCGTGAACCCGGGGCCGAGTCCGTACGCCGCGCCCCACACGATCGCGTTCGGCAGCAGCGCCAGGCTGATCAGCAGCACCGCGAAACGGCCGGACCACACGTCACTGAGCTCCAGGAACGCCAGCTGCACCGCGCCCGCGTGGCTCATCAGCGACACCGCCGTGAGCAGCGTGCCACAGCCGAGCAGCACGACGACCGCGCCCCCGGCGGCCCGCAGCACAGCGCCGCGGAAGGCAGGGGTCCGGTACGCCGGGGGCCGCGGCTCGACGGCCCCGGGGGCGGCACCCCGGCGCCCGGCCGCCGAGCGGAGCCGTACGACGGGCACGAGACACACCAGGCGCACCAGACGCACCAGGCGCTTGAGCCGGTGACGGGCCGAGACAAGCCGTACGGCGCGCGGCGCCCGGGCGACCAACCGCGCGCGCAACCAGTCACCCAGCCGGCGTCGCCAGCGGCGGCACGCCTCGCGTACGGGGCCGGGCGGCAGCGGTCCGGGGAACCGCCCGTCCGCCGCCCACACCCCCACCGCGACGGCCGCCGCGCCGACCAGCGGCAGATGCAGCAGGGCGCTGAACGGCTCGACGTGCAGCGGACCCGTCGAGGCGTACACCACGATGGCCACCCCGACCAGCAGATAGCCGCCCGTCACCCATCCGAAGGCAGTGCGCGGGTGGAGCGTGGCCTCCTCGGACACCCATAGCCCCGGGCCGCCCGCCGCCTCCGCCGCCTCGTCCGTCTCCTCCGGCACGCCCGTCTCGATCGCATGGCGCCCGGCCCGGTAGAGCAGCCAGCACGGCAGGGCGCTGAGCAGCAGCGGGGTCAGCCCGACGGGCGCGGAGTCCCCCGACAGCGTCTCGGTCCGTACGAGCTCCGCGCCGTGCGCGAGCAGCCACAGGTCGGCGGCGATGTGCAGGGCGCCGTCCGGGCTGGTGTCGGGAGACGAGGAGGTGATCCACAGCAGGAGTACGACGACGGCGAGCGCGCCAAGACCGAGCCCCGCGGCGACGACGCCGCCGAGGAACGCCTCTCTCACCTCGGAGGAGGGGCGCCGGAGCGCGGCGCGGCCAGGGGAGGACAACGACGGGCTGCGATCGGTCAATTGGGTCACGCGCCCATGCTGCCAATAACTGCCGTTTCATCCGCACATCAGGCGATTAGTCGCCGTGTCGTAAAGATTGCGCTTATGCGGCTTTCGCGGTAAGGGCGGATATGCGCAGGTGGCGGAAGGGCAGCCGGAACGGGAACGGCAAAAGGCGCGGGCCCGCACCACCTCGTGGGTGGTGCGGGCCCGCGCCCGTGAGCCGTACGCTCCGGTGGGGCGCCCGGTCAGCGCCCGGTCGGCGGCGTCAGCCGGCCAGCGCGGCGCGCGCCAGGCGGGCGGTCTCGGACGGGGTCTTGCCGACCTTCACGCCCGCGGCCTCCAGGGCCTCCTTCTTCGCCTGCGCGGTGCCGGAGGACCCGGACACGATCGCACCGGCGTGGCCCATGGTCTTGCCCTCGGGCGCGGTGAAGCCCGCCACATAGCCGACGACCGGCTTGGTGACATTGGCCTTGATGAAGTCCGCGGCCCGCTCCTCCGCGTCGCCGCCGATCTCACCGATCATCACGATCAGGTCGGTGTCGGGGTCGGCCTCGAAGGCGGCCAGGGCGTCGATGTGGGTGGTGCCGATGATCGGGTCACCGCCGATGCCGACGCAGGACGAGAAGCCGATGTCGCTCAGCTCGTACATCATCTGGTAGGTCAGCGTGCCGGACTTCGACACGAGACCGATCCGGCCCGGCTTGGTGATGTTGGCCGGGATGATGCCCGCGTTCGACTGACCCGGCGTGATCAGGCCCGGGCAGTTCGGGCCGATGATGCGGGTCTTGTTGCCCTTCTGGCCGGCGTAGGCCCAGAAGTTGGCGGTGTCGTGGACCGCGATGCCCTCGGTGATCACGACGGCGAGCGGAATCTCGGCGTCGATCGCCTCGATGACCGCGTCCTTGGTGAACTTCTCCGGGACGAAGATGACGGTGACATCGGCGCCGGTGGCCTCGATGGCCTCCTTGACGGTGCCGAAGACCGGTACCTCGGTGCCGTCGAAGTCGACCTTCGTACCGGCCTTGCGCGGGTTCACACCACCGACGATGTTGGTGCCCGAGGCGAGCATCCGACGGGTGTGCTTCTGGCCCTCGGAGCCGGTCATCCCCTGGACGATGACCTTGCTTTCCTTGGTGAGGAAGATAGCCATGGTGTTGGTGACCTGTTCCCTTACTTCGCAGCCGCGAGCTCGGCGGCGCGCTCGGCCGCTCCGTCCATGGTGTCCACCTGCTGCACGAGCGGGTGGTTGGCGTCGGTGAGGATCTTGCGACCCAGCTCCGCGTTGTTGCCGTCGAGGCGCACGACGAGCGGCTTGGTGACCTCTTCGCCCTTGGACTTCAGCAGCTCCAGGGCCTGGACGATGCCGTTGGCCACGGCGTCACAGGCGGTGATGCCGCCGAAGACGTTGACGAAGACGGACTTGACGTCCGGGTCGCCGAGGATGATCTCCAGGCCGTTGGCCATCACCTCGGCGGAGGCGCCGCCGCCGATGTCGAGGAAGTTGGCGGGCTTGACGCCACCGTGGTTCTCACCGGCGTACGCGACGACGTCGAGGGTCGACATGACCAGACCCGCGCCGTTGCCGATGATGCCGACCTCGCCCTCGAGCTTGACGTAGTTGAGGCCCTTGGCCTTGGCGGCCGCCTCGAGGGGGTTGGCCGCGGCCTTGTCCTCGAGCGCCTCGTGCTCCGGCTGGCGGAAGGCGGCGTTCTCGTCCAGGGAGACCTTGCCGTCCAGGGCGATGATCTTGCCTTCGCCCGTCTTGACCAGCGGGTTGACCTCGACGAGGAGGGCGTCCTCCGCGATGAAGACCTTCCACAGGGTCTGCAGCACCTCGGCGACCTGGTCGGCGATGTCGGCCGGGAACTTCGCCGCGGCGACGATCTCGGCGGCCTTCTCCTTGGTCACGCCCTCGATGGCGTCGACCGGGATCTTGGCGAGCGCCTCGGGGTTCTGCTCGGCGACCACCTCGATCTCCACGCCGCCCTCGACGGAGGCCATGGCGAGGAAGGTGCGGTTGGTACGGTCCAGCAGGAAGGAGACGTAGTACTCCTCCTTGATGTCCGCGGTCTGGGCCAGCATCACCTTGTGGACCGTGTGGCCCTTGATGTCCATGCCCAGGATCTGGGTGGCCTTGGCGACCGCGTCATCCGCGTCGGAGGCCAGCTTGACGCCACCGGCCTTGCCGCGGCCGCCGACCTTGACCTGCGCCTTGACGACCGCGCGGCCGCCCAGTCGCTCGGTCACCTCGCGCGCCGCCTCAGGCGTGTCGATGACTTCACCGGCCAGCACCGGTACACCGTGCTTGGCGAAGAGGTCCCTCGCCTGGTATTCGAACAGGTCCACGCGCGTCCGTCCCTTTTCCTGGAAATCGCGGTTCGTTGTCTGCGCGGGCGTGCCGCGGTGGCAGCGTGAGGACGCGATCTTTGACGAGGCGGCACACGTGCGCCGGGTACGCGGCATGTCCGTCTCGCAGGTTATCCCCGCAGGACCTGCGACCCTAAATCGCAGATCACACTGGCGCGGTGATTACGGTCACAGATCGCGACCATACCCACCTATCTTTGTACAGCCGTGCTGCTCGGAGGGGGAAATGCCGATCGGGCGGCCCCCTCCCCAACGAGGGCCGCCCGATCGGTCAAGCAGATGCCGTACGGCGTACGGCAGGTTGTGTCATCAGATGTTCAGCCCGCCGAGGCCGTCAACACCGTCGATGCCGTCAACGGTGGGCAGGTTCGCCGGGACGGTGGGCAGGTCGGCCGGGACGGTCGGCAGGTCCGCGGGCACGGTCGGCAGGTCAGCCGGGACGGTCGGCAGGTTCGCCGGGACGGTGGGCAGGTCGGCCGGGACGGTGGGCAGGTCCGCGGGCACGGTCGGCAGGTCGGCCGGAACGGCCGGGAGGTCCGCGGGCACGGTCGGCAGGTCAGCCGGGACGGTCGGCAGGTCCGCGGGCACGGTCGGCAGGTCAGCCGGGACGCTCGGCAGGTCGGCCGGAACCGTCGGCAGGCCCGTGGCCGGAACCGCCGGGAGGTCCGCCGGGACCGAGGGGACGCCCGGCAGGGTCGGCAGGACCGGCAGGCCCGGGATGTTGGCGGCGTCCGTCAGGTCGGTCAGGTCGCCGGGCAGCGACGGGACCAGGGTCCGGGCGCCCGCGACCGCGTCGCCGACGACGATCTGCCCGTCGGCGGTCACGGTCATGGTGAGGCCCTGCACGAGCAGCACGCTGTCGGCGGCCACGCCCGTCGCGCTGTCCTGGGCGCCGTTGGCCAGGTTCTGGGCGTACGGGGCGACCTGCAGGTACACATCGTCGGCCAGCATGCCGGCGTCACCGACGGTCTGCTGGGCCACGGGGGTCACCTTGCCCACGACGTCGTTCCCGGCCGGGGGCAGCTCGCCCGGGGCGATGGAACCGGCGGTCGCCTGGGCGTCGCCCACGGCGCGCTGGGCCTTGCCGGCCAGCTCCTCCGGACGGACACCCGCACCGGAGAGGGCGGCGAGCAGGTCGTCGGCCGAGCCGGGGGTGGCGGGCAGCTCAGGGGTGGCGGGCAGCTCAGGGGTGGCCGGGACGGTCGGCAGCTCGCCCGGGACGGAGGGCAGGGCGGGCACGGACGGCAGCGAGCCGAGGCCGGGGAGCTGCGGGATGACGCCGGGCACCTCGCCGGTGGGCAGGTCGACGCCGCCGGTGACCTTCTTGGCGGCCTTCTGCGCCTTCTTGACGGTCTTCTTGGCCTTCTTGACCGTCTTCGCCGGGTCGACCTTGTCGGTGGCGCCGCCCGCGACGCCGTCGGTCAGACCGTCGGTCAGGCCGGTCACGTCGCCGACGCCCGGCAGGGCGCCCTTCGCGGTGCCGGTGACCTTCGAGGCCGCGCCGTCCACGGTGGCCTTGGCGCCGTCCACGGCCTCGCCGGCGGCACCGGTGACCTTGGAGGTGTCGGCCACGCCGTTGGTCACGTCCTTGACGCCGTCGGTCGGCAGCGTGTCCCCGGCGGTCTTGGCGGCGCCGCCGACGGTGCTGGTGACGCTGTCGGTGGCCGGGACCTCGGGGAGGGTGTCCGCGTTGGCGGCGGCGGTACCGAGGGCCCAGATACCGGTGGCAGCGGCGACGACGAGGATGGAACGGCGGATGTTGTTACGCATGAGGGGGAAGTCCTTCGAATTCAGGGGGGATGTTCGGACGGGCAGACCTGACCCGCCCCCGCGCGGCAGGTCTCAAACAGACGGAGTGGAGGTCTGCCCTAGCCGGGGAATTCGAGGACTTCGTTGAACCGCTCACGCGTGGGCGCGGAGCTCTCGGCGCGTACGGCGCCGGGGCGCAGCCAGTGGCCGGCCTGGCCGCCGGGCACCAGGGCGGCATGGGTGTCCCCGCTACGGGGGGCACCGCTGTCGCCGGTGCACTGGGCGACGGCCCCCGCCGGAGAACCGGCGGGGAAGGGGAAGGGAAGCGGCGCCGGAACGCCGTCGCCCTGGGCCGGGCCGTGCGCCGCCCGCACGACCGGAGCCCGGTCGTGATCGGCGACAGTGCGCGGCGCGGTCACGGCCGACCGCGGGGCCGTGGGCCCCATACGGGTAGCGGCGCGCGCGGCCTGGTGTCCGGATGCCTTGTCGCCCTTGGCCTGGTGGCCGTCGGACGGCTGCTGAGCAGGCACGGAACCGCTCGGACCGGTGTCGTCGCCCGCCCCGCCGAGCACGTCGGAGGGCAGGTGGACGGGCAGAGACCTGCCCGTCTGGTCCAGCAGGTCGGTGACCGGCTCGGTGAGTTCCCGGGTCTGCTCCTCCACCGGCCGTACGGCATCCCGTACGGCATCGTTGGCGACCTGCGCCGCGTCGTCGGTGGCCTTGGTGGCCCCCGGGTCGTCGGTGGCCTGGGCGGCGTCGTTCGTATGCCGCGCCACGGTGTCGTCGGCGCTGTCCGGGCCGAGCAGCCCGGAGGTGGCCGACGAGCCGGCCGCCCCGCCCGCGTCCGTCCGGTCCGCGGCGTGCGCGCTGCCCCCGAAGAGGAACGCGAGCGCCAGGAAACCTCCGAGGAACAGCGCCGCCAGCAGCGCCCGCCGTGCGGCCGCAGTGCGCGGCAGGCGCACTGCGGCAGGCATGGCGGACACAGCAGACAAGATCGGAGGCCTTCCCAGAGGTACGGGCATACGGGCATACAGAACAGGGCGAAGCAGATTTGGATCGACCAATCGGAAGGTCAGATTCACTTCCGGGGCGATGGGTTGATCCTTGCACGACGGGCGGGGGGCGGCGCAACCCCCCGGCGATGGTTACAGCTCCTTGTCCGGTATGGGTAGTTGGCGCTTTTCGATTGCCGCGGCCATGACGTCCGGGAAGAGATCGGGGGTGCAGGCGAAGGCGGGCGCGCCGAGCGCGGCCAGCGCCGCGGCGTGCTCCCGGTCGAAGGCGGGCGCGCCCTCGTCGGACAGCGCGAGCAGCGCGACGAACTGCACACCGGACGCCTTCATCGCCGCGACCCGGCCCAGCATCTCGTCGCGTATGCCGCCCTCGTACAGATCGCTGATCAAAACGACCACGGTGTCGGCGGGGCGGGAGATCTGCGACTGGCAGTACGCGAGCGCCCGGTTGATATCCGTGCCGCCGCCGAGCTGGGTGCCGAAGAGCACGTCCACCGGGTCGTCCAGCTCCTCCGTCAGATCCACGACGGCGGTGTCGAAGACGACGAGCCGGGTGGCGAGGGAGCGCATCGAGGCCAGTACGGCGCCGAAGACGGAGGCGTAGACGACGGACGCGGCCATCGACCCCGACTGGTCGATGCACAGGATCACGTCCTTCTTCACCCCGTGCGCCGCGCGCCCGTATCCGATCAGCCGTTCGGGGACGACGGTGCGGTGCTCGGGGAGGTAGTTCTTCAGGTTCGCGCGGATGGTGCGGTCCCAGTCGATATCGCGGTGGCGCGGGCGGCTGGTCCGGGCGGTGCGGTCGAGGGCGCCGGTGAGGGTGGCGCGGGTCCGGGTGGCCAGCCGCTTCTCCAAGTCCTCCACGACCTTGCGGACGACGGCGCGGGCGGTGGTCTTGGTCGTCTCCGGCATCGCTTTGTTGAGCGAGAGCAGAGTCCCGACGAGGTGGACGTCCGCCTCCACGGCCTCCAGCATCTCGGGCTCCAGGAGCAGGGCGGACAGGCCGAGCCGGTCGATGGCGTCGCGCTGCATGACCTGGACCACGGAGGTGGGGAAGTATCGGCGGATGTCGCCCAGCCAGCGCGCCACTTGGGGCGCGGAGCCGCCGAGCCCGGCCGCGCGCGGACCGCTCCCCGGCGAGCCGCCGCGGGCGGTGGCGGCGGCACCGCCGCCGGGGCCCGTCCCGCCACCCGCGCCGTAGAGCTCTTCGAGCGTGCGGTCCATCGCGGCGTCCTGCCCGCTCAGCGCGCATCCCGTCCCGTCACCGCCCTGCCCGCCGAGCACCAGCCGCCAGCGGCGCAGCCGCTCGTCCGTGGCTTCCCCGGTCGTCTGCGCGGTCATCCGGCCACCTCCGACGCGTGGTTGTCGTGACTGTTGGGGCTGCTGTGGTTGTCGTGGCTGCTGTGGTAGTCGTCAAGCCCCAGAAGAAGGCGGACCGTCGGCAGTGCGGCCGCCGCGCGCCCCTCGACCAGACCGGGCCCGAACCCGGGCGCGGGCGGGCCTCCGGCCGGACGCGGGCCATCGGCCGCCGCCGGTCCGCGGCGGACCAACTCGCCGAGCGTGCGGCGCACCCCGGCGTCGTACGCCGAGAACGTGCGCCGCAGTAGCGGCAGTACGTCCGTGAACGCCTCCGCCGGAACGCCCGTGAGCCAGCCGTCGAGCAGGCCCAGCAGCCGTTCGTCATGGACCAGCAGCATCCCGCCGCCCGCGCCGCCGCCTACGAATCCCTCGATCCAGGCCGCCGCTTCAACGGGCGCGGTCCCGGGCGAAAGCACCAGCCCCATCAGCCGGGCCGCCTCCCCCTCGACCAGCCGACCGTCGTCCAGGAGCAACCGCGCGGCCCGCCCCCGAATCACCCCTGAGATCCCGTCCCGCCCGCCAAGCCCCCGCAACACGCCGATCCAGCGCCCCCGCAACCCGATGTCGGGCCGACCGCCCTCGCCGCCCGCACCGTCCCCGCCATCCGCCCGGATCTCGGCCAGCAGGCCGACGGCCTGGTGCACGGCCTCCATGTGGCCGCGCATCTCCGCCGCGCCGTCCGCGTCGAGGCCGAAGCAGGCGGGTGGCAGGCCGACCAGGGCGCGTTCGGCCAGGCCCATGGCGACCTCGGCCAGGGCGGCGGTGTCCGTGCCACGTACGTCGCCGTAGCGCACCGAGCGGACGAGCGCGGGCAGGGCCTGGGCGAGATGGCCGACGTCCGCGTCGAGGGCGGCGCGGTCGGCGAGCGCGCGCATCACGACCGGGAGCGCGTCGGGGAGCCCGGCGAGCAGACAGCGCTCGGCCAGGTCCGTGACCTCGCCGAGGGCCGTGGCGTCCACCGCCTTGGCCTCCGCCCTCGTCGTGGCGGCCGACAGCACGGTGGTGCCCCACACCCCCGCCTCGGCGACCCGCACCGACAGCTCCGGCTCCCAGCGCAGCCGCCATGTCTCCCGGAACGTGCCGGTGCTGCCGCGCGAGGCGGCCGGGGTCCCCCAGTCGACGCCGAGCAGCCGCAGCCGGTGCAGCAGGCGGCTGCGCGCGGCATCGGTCTCCTTGCGCAGGTCCAGCTCCAGCTCGCGGTCAAGCGCCTCCGGCTTGAGCCGAAGCGATCGCTGGGTGCGCGTCAGATCCCGCTGGAGCGGAGTGGCGGGCGCCGACTCGGGCACCTCGCCCAGGACGTCCCCGACGACCAGCCGGTCGTGGACGAGCGCGAGCGGCACATCGGAGCCCTCGCACATCACCGCCCGCACCGCGTCCATGGTCTCGGCGAGCCCGGCCAGCGGCCGGCCGCGCATGGCGGCCAGGGTCTCGGCGAGCCGTACGGCCTCGATGACATGGGCGGACGAGACGGCGAAGTCCTCAGCGCGCAACAGCCCGGCGACCTTGGTCAGCCAGCGCTCCAGCGGGCGGTCCGCGGCGTGGAAGAGATGGCTGTACCAGCCGGGGGAAGCGATCCCCGCGCCGTAGCCACTGTGCCGGGCCAGCCGACGGTGTGTCCACGGCACCCAGCTGAGCTCGACCTTGGCCTTCGGCAACCCCTTGAGGAGCCCCCGATCGGCCGTTGCGGTCGTCCGCTCGGCCAGCGCCGGAACGTGCCAGGCCCCGCACACGACGGCGACCCGGTCCCCGAACTCCCGCCGCGCCTCGCGCAGCCGCAGCCGCATCTGCGCCTCGCGCGCGGCGTCGTGCTCATGTCCGCCGTGGCCGTACTCGGCGCGGAGCGCGGCCATGGCTTCGCCGAGCGCGGCGAACGACGCGACGGCCCCGGTCCCGGCTCCCGTCCCGTCCACCCCGTCCGCCGTGCCCTGGCCGCCCGTCGTATCCGCGCCCGCGCCCGGGCCCAGGCCGCGGTGCTCGACGACGTCCTCCCACCACCGCTCCGGCTCCTCGTATCCCGCGGCCTCCGCGAGCACCGCGAGTGGGTCCACCCGCAGCCGCCCGGCCGGATCCCCCTCCGACGCCTCGGCCTCCCCATCCGCACCCGTACGGGCCGCCAGGGCCAGGGAGTTCGTCGCCGGGAGGTCGATGAACCGCACGGGAACGCCGCGGGACAGGGCCCATTGGATGGCCACCCACTCCGGCGAGAACTCGGCCAGCGGCCAGAACGCGGCCTGCCCCGGGTCGCTCACCGCGTGGGCGAGCAGGGCGACGGGGGGCCGCATGCCCTCCTCCGCGGCGAAGTCGACGAGCGCGTCCGCCTCCGGTGGTCCCTCGATGAGCACGGCGCCGGGCTCGCATGCGTCGAGCGCCGACCGCACCGCCCGCGCGGAGCCCGGGCCGTGGTGCCGTACGCCCAGGAGCAGCGGCCACGGCGGCTCGGCCGGTACCGCCCGAGGGCCGGGCGGGGGCGCCGCGCGGTCCTGGGTGACGGCGGCACTCACGCGCTCACCTCGCGGCACGCGCGGTAGAAGTCCTTCCAGCCGTCGCGCTCGCGGACCACCGTCTCCAGGTACTCCTGCCAGATGACGCGGTCCGCCGCCGGATCGCGGACCACCGCGCCCAGGATGCCCGCGGCCACGTCGCCCGCCCGCAGGACACCGTCGCCGAAGTGGGCGGCGAGCGCGAGTCCGCCGGTGACCACGGAGATCGCCTCGGCCGTCGACAGCGTGCCCGACGGCGACTTGAGCTTGGTGCGCCCGTCCTCCGTCGTCCCGCCCCGCAGCTCGCGGAAGACCGTGACCACCCGGCGGATCTCGGCCACGCCCTCGGGAGCCGGGGGCAGGTCCAGCGAGCGGCCGAGCTGGGCCACCCGGCGGGCCACGATGTCGACCTCCTCCTCGGCGGTCGCGGGCAGCGGCAGCACGACCGTGTTGAACCGGCGGCGCAGGGCGCTGGAGAGTTCGTTGACCCCCCGGTCGCGGTCGTTGGCCGTGGCGATCAGGTTGAAGCCGCGGACCGCCTGGACCTCCTCCCCCAGCTCCGGGATCGGCAGGGTCTTCTCCGAGAGGACGGTGATCAGCGTGTCCTGGACGTCGGCCGGGATACGGGTCAGCTCCTCCACGCGCGCGGTCATGCCCTCGGCCATCGCCCGCATCACCGGGCT
Source organism: Streptomyces sp. NPDC059679 (assembly GCF_042734105.1). Taxonomy (NCBI): domain Bacteria; kingdom Bacillati; phylum Actinomycetota; class Actinomycetes; order Kitasatosporales; family Streptomycetaceae; genus Streptomyces; species Streptomyces sp. NPDC059679. Next base: position 43,597 of record NZ_JBHWES010000048.1, read on the forward strand.
CGGCACCAGCGCCTCGCGGCTGGGGCCGTGGGCGAGCAGCTGGGCGTAGTTCCAGCCGTAGCGGATGGCTTCCTCGGGCGTGCCCGCGGTGCCCTGGACGAGCAGCGTCGAATCGCCGCTGACCGCCGCCGCCAAGTGCTCGGAGACCCACGTCTTGGCCGTGCCGGGCACCCCCAGCAGGAGCAGCGCGCGGTCGGTGGCGAGGGTCGTGACGGCGACCTCGATGATGCGGCGGGGCCCCACGTACTTGGGCGTGATCACGGTGCCGTCCGGCAGCGTGCCGCCGAGCAGGTACGTCGCGACCGCCCACGGCGACAGGCGCCAGCGAGCGGGCCGCGGGCGGTCGTCGGCCGCGGCGAGCGCCTTGAGCTCGTCGGCGAAGGCGTCCTCGGCATGCGGGCGCAGGGCCTCGCCCTCGGCGGCCCCCGCCGTGCCGTCGTCGGCGACTCCGGCGACTCCGGCGACTTGGGCTGCTTGGGCTGCTTGGGTGGCAGCGTCGGCGGCGTCGGCGCCGCCGCGGATCTGGGCGGTCTCAGCGGTCTCGGCGGTCTCGTCTCCGCTGGGCACAGGCACGGTCACAGCTCCCCCACGACTCGTCTCTCCGTCCGTTTCCGGACCCATCCACCACCCTGCACCACACCACTGACAACCAGCCCGTTCGCCAACGAACCCGCAGGTCACGGCCGTTGTCAGTGGGTGCCCGTACCGTCGAGGACATGAATGCGCAGGGGGAACGCTGGACGGCGGAGCAGGTGCTGGCCCTGGCTCCTGACGCCGCTTCACGCAAGACGGGCGGCAAGCTCGCCACGCCCGGCCCGTGGTCGGGCGCGGGGGCGCATGGCCGCGGCGTGTGGGGGCTGTGCGCGGGCAGCGGCAGCAAGCCGTATCAGACCGTCGTCGACCTGGACGGACCGGGCTATCGCTGCAGCTGCCCGAGCCGGAAGTTCCCGTGCAAGCACGCGCTCGGCCTGCTGCTCCTGTGGGCGGGCGGCGGGGGCGTCCCGGAGGTCGAGGGCCCGCCCGAGTGGGCCGGGCAGTGGCTCAGCGAGCGTCGGGAGCGCGCCGAGCGCGCGGCGTCCACGGCCGTCGCCGGGGCCGCGGACGGAGCCGACGGAGCCGCTGGGGGGCGGAAGGGGCCGGGCGGCGTCGCCGATCCGGAGGCGGCCCGGCGGCGGGCCGAGAGGCGTACCCAGCGCATCGCCGCGGGCGCCACCGAACTGGAGCAGCGCCTGGCGGATCTGCTCCGCGAGGGCCTGGCCGGCGCCGATCACGCCGGTTACGCATCGTGGGACGAGACGGCCGCGCGCATGGTGGACGCGCAGGCGCCCGGCCTGGAGGCGCGGGTGCGAGAGCTGGGCGCCATCCCGTCCTCGGGGCCGGGCTGGCCCGCGCGCCTGCTGGAGGAGTGCGCCCTGCTCCACCTGCTGAACCAGGGCTTCTTGCGCCTGGACCGGCTCCCGGAGGCGCTGGCCACCACGACCCGCTCGCGCGTCGGCCTCACCACGACCACGGCCGAGCTGCTGGCCTCCGACACCGCCGTCCGGGACCGCTGGCTCGTCCTCGGCCAGCAGGACAGCGCCGACGGCAAGCTGACGACGCGCCGGATCTGGCTGCGCGGCCAGGACACGGGCCGCATGGCCCTGCTGCTCTCCTTCGGCGCGGCCGGGCACTCCCCCGAACTGGCCCTGCCGGTCGGCATCGTGCTGGACGCCGACCTCACGTACTACCCGGCCGGGCGCCCACTGCGCGCCACGCTCGGCACCCGCCGCCCGGACCCACCGCCGTCCCCCGTGCCGTCGCCCGCGCCCTCGTCTGCGGCGCCGCCGGTGCCTCCGGGGAGTGACATCGACTCGGCCCTGGCCGCGTACGGGGACGCGCTGCGCGAGGACCCCTGGCTGGACGCCTGGCCGGTCGTCCTCGCGGGGGTGACCCCGATCCCGGGCGGCGAGGAAGGCTGGCAGCTGGCGGACGCCCGGACCGGCTCCGCCCTGCCGATCGACCCCCGGTGCTTGGGGCGTACGGACCTGTGGCAGCTGACCGCGATCTCGGGCGGCCGTCCCGTCACGGTCTTCGGCGAATGCGGCCACCGCGGCTTCGCCCCGATCACCACCTGGGATCCGGCCCCCGTCCCGCTCCAGAGCCCGTCCGGCACCGGATCGACACCGTATGGAGGCAGGCCGTGAGCACCACCGCACCCTGGGACGACCTGGTCGCCGCCGCCCTGCTCGGCACCGAGCGCCGCACCCCGCCCATCTCCCCGCGCCCCGGCCAGGACGCGCCCGCCGCCCTGCTGGACGCCGCCGCGCTCAGCACCGTACGGCGGCGGGCCGGGCTGCGCCCCGCCGCCTCCCGGCCGGCCCCCGCCCCCGCGCCCGAGGACCCGCGCCCGCCGCTTCCGCCGGCCGCCCGCAACCGGCTGGCCATGCTGCTGGCCGGCCGCTCGGCCCCCGGCAGCGGCCGGCGCTCCGCTCCCGACCTCGCCGAACTGCTCCCGCAGTGGCTCGCCATGGCCAATCAGTACGGCTACCGCGCGCCTGACGCCCTCCTCCCGGCCCTGTTGGACGCGGCCCGCGCGCGCACCGATCTGCGCCCGGAGGCGCTGACGCTCGGCGGGGCGCGAGTCCTGTGGCTGGCCCGGCTGAACCCGGAATGGAGGTTCGCGCTCCGCGGCGGCGGTGCCGGGCGCGCGGCGGAAGCGTTGGCGGCGGTGGATGCTGATCCGTCAGCATCGCCGCGCCCCCGGGAGGCCGCCGCGGGCACGGCCCCCGCGGCGCCGGGCGCCTCGACCGCGCCCGGTCCCAAGCCCGCCGTCCCCGCCAGTACCACTGCCCAAGCGGTTCCTGGAGAGGCTGCGCCCCGACCCGGCGACACGGCCACGCCAGGCGACGCCACCACGCCCGACCCGGCCGTCCCCGATGGTCCCGCCGCGCCCGGGTCAGGCGACCCCGCCGTGTCCGCTTCCGACGGCCGTGCCGTTCCCCACGGTTCGGCCGCGCCCGGCGCGTCCACCACGCCTGGCGCCGCGGCAGCCCGCGATACCCCGGCGGCCGTGCCCGTCGACATACAGCGCCAGTGGGAGGAGGGCCTGTTCGCCGAGCGGGTCTCGCTGCTGGCGGCGGTGCGCCACCGCGACCCGGAGCTCGGCCTCGCGCTGCTCGGCGGCTCCTGGTCCATGGAGCGCGCCGAGGACCGGCTGATGTTCCTGGACTCGCTCCGCGACGATCTCTCGCCGTCCGACGAGCCGTTCCTGGAACAGGCCCTGACCGACCGCAGCCGGAACGTCCGGGCCACGGCCGCCGAGTTGCTGTCCGCCCTCCCCGGCTCGGCGCTGGCCTCCCGGATGGCCGAGCGGTCCAGGGCCTGTGTCTCCCTCACCGCCGAGGTCATCGCCATCGAAGCGCCGGCCGAATGCGACGGCGGCATGCAGCGCGACGGCGTCGTGGCCAAGCCCCCTTCGGGGGGCGGCGAGCGCGCGTGGTGGTTCGGCCAGTTGGTGGAGGCGACCCCGCTGGAGCGCTGGAGCGACTGGTTCGGCGGGCGTGGCGCGGCCGAGATCGTGGCGCTGCCGGTCGCCGACGGCTGGCAGGCGGACCTTCAGGCGGCGTGGTGCCGGGCAGCCGTCCGCCAGCGGAATGCGGAGTGGTCCCGCGCCCTGCTCGGCGTGCCGTCCGCACCGCCCGCCGCGCCCACCACCCCGACCGCCCCGGGCTCGCCGGGCGGGGCCGCCCCGCCCACCGCCGCGTCCTGGCGCGACCCGGCGAAGCTGCTGTCCGCCCTGCCGCCGGCCGAACGGGCCGAGTGGGTCGCGGACTTCATCGCGGCCCATGGGCTGTCCGACGCCTTCCGGCTGCTGGGCGTGTGTGCCGTGCCCTGGGCCGAGCCGCTGGGCCGGGCGGTCGTGGACGCGCTCGACATCGCCCGTGACGCGGGCAGCTACCCATGGAGCTTCAGCGGCGTGATGGGGCTGGCCGAGCGCTGTCTGGACCCGGACCAGGCCGACCGGCTGGAAGTGCTCACCGCGATATCGGACGAACCGGCGGACGGCTCGCCCGGCGCCGGGGGCTACTGGTCGGAGGCGTTCCAGCGCCTGGTGGGCACGCTCCGGCTGCGCGCCGCGATGCGCCGCGAGCTCGAACCACCAGCTGGCGCAACACCGACCGGCACAACTCCGACCCACCCGGCGGCGACCGGCCCGGCTCCGACCGGTCCGGCACCGACCTCCTAGCGCCGCGTCAGCCGGCCCATCCGGCACCTTGCAGCTGACCCCACCAGGGCGCCTGCTTCGCCATCGGGGCGCCCTTGGGCCGCTGCGACCGGGCTGCCGGGCTGGTGGCTGCCGGGCTGCCGGGCGAACCTCGGCCGACGCGGCACCAGTCGGTCGTGCTGACCACGCCACGGCCCGCCCGGACTCCCAGCCGCAGCAAGCCGTGCCGCGTCAGCGACCCGCGCGCGACGCGGCCACCCCGCGCGGCCCGCGGGGTTACGCGGCCACCGGCCGTACGTTCGCTCTGACCCACTCCACGATCGAGGTGGTCGTGGCCCCCGGGGTGAAGATCTCGGCCACCCCCCGCTCCTTCAGCAGCGGGATGTCCGCCTCGGGGATGATGCCGCCGCCGAACACCTTGATGTCCTCCGCGTCGCGCTCCCGCAGCAGCTCGAGCACCTTCGCGAAGAGCGTCATATGCGCTCCGGAGAGGATGGACAGCCCGATCGCGTCGGCGTCCTCCTGGATCGCGGTGTCGACGATCTGCTCGGGCGTCTGGTGGAGGCCGGTGTAGATGACCTCCATGCCCGCGTCCCGCAGCGCCCGCGCGATGACCTTCGCCCCGCGGTCGTGACCGTCGAGCCCAGGCTTGGCCACCACCACACGGATCGGACCGGTCACACCCATCGCAGCCTCCATGTCGTCATCCCCCGCGGTGCGTCGCGCGCGGATCTCGTGGACCTCCGTCGCGGGGCGTGAACGTGAACGAACGTTATCTACAGCATCCCGCACGCAGCAGTTTCACGGCGCGCGGCAAAGGGGAAATCACACGTGGGACACATTCACCTCGGCCGCACCCACCTCCGCCTCGCCCGCCGCGAGGCGGTTCCACGCATCGGGCCGGCCACCAGGGGAGCCGCAGCGGGGACCGTCGCACCGCGCCGCGCCATCAGCACGAGCCGCCTGGCGCCGCGGTGCGACGGCGCGGTCGTATTGCCACGACCACGACGTCCACCACCACCGTCCACCCACTGCAGGCTTCCCGCGAGGGTTCACGGGGGCAGTGCCGCCTCCCGTGCGCCGTTCAGGAGGTCGGCCGTCATGGGCCTCACCCGGATTCGCGCTACCGTCCTCGACCTGGCGATCCTCGCCGGGCATCTCCTCCTCTATCCAACCGGCCTGCTCCAAGAGCGCCCACCCGCCGCGCCGCCGCCCGCCGCACCACCATCGCCCGGCGCCCCGGCCCGGCTGCCCACCAACGACCAGGCCCACCGCCCGGTCCTCCTGCTGCACGGCTTCATCGACAACCGCTCCGTCTTCGTCCTGCTGCGCCGCTCCCTGCGTCGGCACGGCCGACAGCATGTGACAGCGCTCAACCACTCCCCGCTGACCTGCGATATCCGCACCGCCGCTGTGCTGCTCGACCGCCATGTGCGGGAGATCTGCGCGCGCACCGGCCACGGCCGAGTGGATGTCGTGGGGCACAGCCTGGGCGGTCTGATCGCCCGTTACTACGTGCAGCGGCTGGGCGGGGACGCCTTTGTGCATACGCTGGTCACCCTCGGCACCCCGCACTCCGGCACCCGCACCGCGCCCCTGCTGTCCGCGCATCCGCTGGTGCGCCAGATGTGCCCGGATTCCGATGTGATCGAGGAATTGCGGCTCCCCGCGCCCGATTGCCGTACTCGGTTCATCGGCTTCTGGAGCGATGTGGATCAGCTGATGATCCCCGCGGAGACGGCCCGTATCGACCATCCGGATCTACGGGCGCGCAACATCCGCGTCAGCGGAATCGGGCATCTCACCCTCCCGGTGCACCATGCGATCGCCGCGGAAGTCCGCGAGGCGCTGGATGGCGCCGAAGGGGCGCCGACAGACGCTTCGGGCGCCGCTTCGGTTGCGTGAAGGGGCGGGAAGTTGCCGAACAGTAATCGAACACCCGGCCAAATTACGCCAGCCAGTCAGCCGAAAGGCGGCCAAATGCCCGTTCCGGCGTTACTCAAAACCTGATGAAGATTGTCGCCGTCCCGAACCGGCGGGTACAGTCGCCGCTAATTCTCCTGCTGCCGAGGCGAAAGAGAAGTTGGTGGTTAACGACCGTCACCCGTCGGGGATCACAACCTCGACCGTCCCCGCTCCTGACGCCTCATATCCGTATTACGAGGCATACGACCAGCAGGGCACAGCGCACGGCTACGCCGGGTACGACGGCTACTCCACCGGCAGCTTCGACAACGTCACCGCCGCATACGGCGATGGCGACCCCCTCTTCGGCTCCCTCCCCGGCGACCACGGCGGCGGCTATGGGACCGGGCACGACGGAACCGGCAGCGGGCAGTACGACGCCGCGCAGTGGGGCGCCGCGACCGGCGCCTACGACTCCGGCGTCTATGACTCCGGGACCTCCGGAACCTATGACACCACCGCGATGTGGGCCGGCTCCGGCGTTCCGCTGGCCGGCACCATCCCGGCCCAGCAGGACTCGGACACCGGAGGCCACTGGGACGCCTCCGCCTGGGACACCACCGGCCACCACGATCTGACGGCCGGCGCCGATCTGACGGCCGGCGCCCAGTGGGACGGCACCGGGCAGTACGACACGTCGGGGGTCGACACCGGCCAGACCCAGTTCTGGGACATGAGCGCCTATGCGACCGTCGACGAGTCGCACTACGGCCAGGGCGAATACGGCCAGGGCGAATACGACCGGCGCGGATACGACCAGAACGGCCACGGCCAGAGCGAGTACCACGAGGGCGGGTACGAGCACGGCGGATATCAGCAGTCCGCCGAGCAGCCGTACGCCGCCCCCGAGGCGGAGCCGGAACCCGGGGCGGGGCCCGTGCGCGAGGCCGAGACCCAGACCGCCCTGATGGCCCTGGACCTCGACTCACCCGAGGCCGACGCGGCCCACAGGGCCGACGCCGCCGACCCCACCGGCCCCGCCCACCCCGAAGGCGGCACGGCCGCCGACTTCGAGGACGCCGCGCCCGAGGTGGCGTCGGTTCCCTCGCCCCGCCGTGACGGCGGCCGCAGCAGCCGCCGCCGCGCCCCCTCGGCCCGCCCCAAACGCTCAGCGCTCCTCACCGTCGCCGTCCCGTCCGTCTGCGCGTTGGGCGTCACCGCAGTGGCCGCCGCCTCCGTCGCCAACATCGGCGACGACAAGAAGGACGCCAAGACCACCCAAGCCGCCTCCGACACCCCGCCGGTCAAGCCTTCGGTCGCCAACAGCAAGCTGGACGCCCAGTTCGCCAGGGGCCTCGATGCCGGCGATGACTTCCGGAACCGCGCCAGCCGCACCCAGGAGCGGATCGACCTGAAGGCGCGCCAGGCCGCCGAGCGGCAGCGCAAGATCGAGGAGGCCGCCCGCAAGGAGGCGCTGCGGCCGAAGTTCGCGCTGCCCGTCTCGCAGCACGGGCTGAGCGCCACCTTCGGTCAGGCGGGCATCAACTGGATGTCCGTGCACACCGGCATCGACTTCCCGGTCAGCTACGGCACTCCGGTCATGGCCGCGACCGACGGCACCGTACGCGCCCAGTGGAACAACGCCTACGGCAACATGGTCATAGTGACCAGCCCGGACGGCACCGAGACCTGGTACTGCCATCTGAGCAGCGCCAAGATCCGGGCCGGTTCGGTCAAGGCCGGGGACGTCATCGCGTACTCCGGGAACTCCGGCAACTCCACCGGGCCACACCTTCACTTCGAGGTGCACCCCGGCGGCGGCTCTGCCATAGACCCGCTGCCGTGGCTGCGCTCCCACGGGCTCGACCCGACATAGCCCCAGGCCCTCACCAGTAGCCCCCGGGCCCCCACACCAGTAGGCGCCGGGGCCGCCAGGCGCCCCCCCCTACAGCTTCTCCACCGGCGCGTACCGCAGCAGCAGCCGCTTGGGCTTCTCGTCGCCGAAGTCGATCGTCGCCTCCGCGTTGTCCCCGCTGCCCTTCACCGCGACCACGGTGCCGAGCCCGAACGCGTCATGGGTGACCCGGTCGCCGATGGCCAGCGCGACCACCGGCCGCTCCTTCGCCCGGCGCGTGGCGAAGCCACCGGCCCCGGACCCCGCCCTCGAACGCGACGAGGACAGCGAGGACGCAACCCCCGAGACGGCACCGCCGGCCCCGACCGCGCCCATCGACGCCGACGGGGTGGAGGGCCCGGTCCGCTGCCAGCGCATGTACTGGTCCGGGATCTCCTCCAGGAAGCGGGACGGCGGGTTGTACGCGGGCTGGCCCCAGGCGCTGCGCATCGTCGACCGGGTCAGATACAGCCGCTCGCGCGCCCGCGTGATGCCGACGTACGCCAGCCGCCGCTCCTCCTCCAGCTCCTTCGTCTGGCCGAGCGCGCGCATATGCGGGAAGACCCCGTCCTCCATGCCGCTGAGGAAGACCACCGGGAACTCGAGGCCCTTGGCGGTGTGCAGCGTCATCAGCGTGATGACCCCGGCGCCCTCGGTGTCGTCGTCGGGGATCTGGTCGGAGTCGGCGACGAGCGCGACCTGCTCCAGGAACTCCGCGAGCGTGCCCGGGTTCTCCTCGCCGCGCTCCTGCTCGTACTCCAGGGCGACGGCCGCCAGCTCCTGGAGGTTTTCGATACGGGTCTCGTCCTGCGGGTCCGTGGACGCCTGGAGCTCCGCCAGATAGCCCGTGCGCTCCAGCACCGCCTCCAGCACGGTGGCCGGTCCGGCGCCCGACTCGGCGATCGTGCGCAGCTCCTCCATCAGCACGTTGAACCGCTTGACCGCGTTGGCCGAGCGGGCCGCCATGCCGTACGCCTCGTCGACGCGGCGCAGCGCCTGCGGGAAGGTGATCTTCTCGCGCAGCGACAGCGCGTCGATCATCGCCTCGGCGCGCTCGCCGATGCCGCGCTTGGGCACGTTCAGAATCCGGCGCAGCGGGACGGTGTCCTCCGGGTTGGCCAGCACCCGCAGATACGCGAGGACGTCGCGGACCTCCTTGCGCTCGTAGAAGCGCACACCGCCGACGACCTTGTACGGCAGCCCGACCCGGATGAAGACCTCTTCGAAGACACGGGACTGCGCGTTGGTCCGGTAGAAGACGGCCACGTCGCCGGACCTGGCGTCGCCCGCGTCCGTCAGCCGGTCGATCTCGTCGGCGACGAACTGGGCCTCGTCGTGCTCGGTGTCGGCCACATAGCCGGTGATGGTCGCCCCGGCACCGGCGTCGGTCCACAGGTTCTTCGGGCGCCGGTTCTCATTGCGCTCGATGACGGCGTTGGCCGCGCTGAGGATCGTCTGGGTGGACCGGTAGTTCTGCTCCAGGAGGATGGTCGTGGCGTCCGGATAGTCCTCCTCGAACTGGAGGATGTTACGGATCGTGGCGCCCCGGAAGGCGTAGATCGACTGGTCGGCGTCGCCCACCACGCACAGCTCGGCGGCCCCGATTCCCTCGCCGTCACCGCCGCCCTCGGCGGAGGTCGCCGGGCCCGGGCCCACCAGCTCGCGCACCAGCGTGTACTGCGCGTGGTTGGTGTCCTGGTACTCGTCGACCAGGACATGGCGGAAGCGGCGGCGGTAGTGCTCGGCGACATCGGGGAATGCCTGGAGCAGATTGACCGTCGTCATGATGATGTCGTCGAAGTCGAGGGCATTGGCCTCGCGCAGCCGCGACTGGTACATCACATACGCCTCGGCGAGCGTCTTCTCGAAGCCGTCCGAGGCCTGTCCGGCGAAGGTCTCCTCGTCGATGAGCTCGTTCTTCAGGTTGGAGACCTTGGCGCTGAAGGACTTGGGCGGATACCGCTTCGGGTCGAGGTCCAGATCCCGGCAGACCAGCGCCATCAGCCGCTTGGAGTCGGCCGCGTCGTAGATCGAGAAGGAGGAGGTGAAGCCGAGCTTCTTGGACTCCCGGCGCAGGATGCGCACACAGGCGCTGTGGAACGTCGACACCCACATGGCGTTCGCACGCGGGCCGACCAGCTCCTCGACCCGCTCCTTCATCTCGCCCGCGGCCTTGTTGGTGAAGGTGATGGCGAGGATCTGGCCGGGGTGCACGCCGCGCGCGCCGAGCAGATACGCGATGCGGTGGGTGAGCACCCGGGTCTTGCCGGACCCGGCGCCCGCGACGATCAGCAGCGGCGAGCCGGTGTGCACCACGGCGGCCCTCTGCTGCTCGTTCATCCCCTCCAGGAGCGTGGCCGTATCCACCGCGGGGCGCGCCGCGCCGTCGCGGTAGTACGCCTCCCTGGGGGCGGGCGCGTCGAACTTCCCGTCGAAGAGGTCGTTCGGGACGTCCTCAGCGGCGGGCCCGCCGTCGTCCTCGGGCGGCGGGGGCTCCTCGTCCGAGGGCCCGAGGTCCGCCAGGAAGCTGTCATCAAAGAGGCTGCTCATCGCTCACCGAGTCTAGGGCGCCGCACTGACAGCGTATGCGCGGAAGTCACGAAACGGTTTCGGGACAATTCGAACATCAGCCTTCACACGAGCCCCACAAGACCACTACCGTCCTCCATCAGGCGGTCCGGAACCCGTCGGCGACCACGTCGGCACGGGCTGTCTCCGCCGAGTCCGGCCCCGCCGCGAGGCAGCCGGAGCCGGGGACCCCCACGTACCACTGGGGTGAATCGGTCCAGCGCGGCGACGCCAGCCGTCCGCCGCCCGGACCGTAGGGCAACCTTCCGACGCCCGAACCCGACAGCTAACCCGGTAGGCGGTCCACGGAAGGAGTCGCCTCCCTTGGCGTCGCACCGCAAGCCGCGGACCCGAATACTGGACTCGGCCACCGGCCGCCGCACCGCCGTCGGGGTCACCACGGCCGCCCTCGCCTCCGTCACCCTCCTCTCCCAGACGGCGAGCGCCGAGCCCGGTAAGCCCAAGCCAACGGTCGAAGAGGTCAAGAAGAAGGTCGACACGCTCTACCACCAGGCCGAATCCGCGACCCAGGCATACAACGCCGCCAAGGAGCGCACGGGCGAGCAGCGCGCCAAGGTCGACCGGCTGCTGGACAGCGTCGCCAAGCGCACCGAGAAGCTGAACGAGGCACGGCGCAAGCTTGGCAGCTATGCGGCGGCGCAGTACCGCAGCGGCGGCATGGCCAACAGCACCGCGACCCTGCTGTTCGCCAAGGACCCGCGGGACATCTTCGACCAGTCCCATCTGATGGACCGGCTGTCCGGCGAGCAGAAGCAGGCCGTCGACGACTTCCTGTCGCAGCAGGCCAAGGCCGCCAAGGAGCGTACGAAGGCCGGCGAGAGCCTGGCGTCGCTGACCCGGTCGCAGCAGCAGCTGAAGACCAGGAAGAAGACCGTCCAGGGCAAGCTCACCCAGGCCCGTGAGCTGCTGTCGAAGCTGACCGTCGAGGAGAAGGCGCGGCTGGCGGCGATCGAGAAGAAGAAGGAAGAGGAGGCCCGGCGCAAGGCGGCGGAGCTGGCCCAGCAGCAGCGGGAGGCGGCGGCCAAGCGGGCGCAGGAGGAGGCGGCGAAGCGGCGGCAGGAGCAGGCGAGCTCCTCCGACTCGTCGAGCTCCTCCGGTTCCTCGGGATCGTCCGGGACCTCGGGATCTTCCAGCTCCTCGGGGTCCTCCAGCTCGACCTCCACCAAGGCCGACAAGGCCATCGCCTTCGCCCAGGCGCAGATCGGCAAGCCGTACGTCTGGGGCGCGACCGGCCCCAACTCCTACGACTGCTCGGGGCTCACCCAGGCCGCCTGGAAGGCCGCCGGGGTCTCACTGCCGCGCACCACCTGGGACCAGGTGAAGGTCGGCACGCGCGTGTCGACCGCCAACCTCCAGCCGGGCGACCTCGTCTTCTTCTATGACGACATCAGCCATGTCGGCATCTATATAGGCGACGGAATGATGATCCACGCCCCGAAGCCGGGCGATGTGGTCAAGAAGGCACCGATCACCGAGATGCCGATCTACGGCAGCGTCCGCCCGGCCGCCTAGCGGCTTTCCCGCCTCCCCGGGCCCCGAAAGACCCGGGGAGGCAGTTGCGCGGCTCAGGTGCCGGGCTTGCGGCCGTAGACGTATACGTCGTCGCCGTTGCGCAGCAGGCTCCAGTACTTCTTGGCGTCGCCCTTGCGCATGTTGACGCAGCCGTGGGAGCCCGGCGGCGACCACACGCTGCCCGCGATGGAGTGGAAGGCCTGGCCGCCGTCGAAGAACTGGCTGTACGGCATCGCGACGTCGTAGAGCGTCGACCAGTGGTCGATGTCCCGCCAGTAGACCTTCTTCAGCCCGCCCCGGGTCTCATACCGGTCGCGGCCGGTGCGCACCGGCACCGGGCCGAACTTCAGCCGTGAGCCGTCCTGGATCCAGCTCAGCTGGCGGGTGAGGTCCACACAGGCGATACGGCCCTTGTTGGTGGGGCACTTTCTCGCCTTGTTCGGGTTGTGCCCGGCCGCCTTCTGCGAGTTGATCAGCTTCATCACGCCCCAGGTGACCGGCCCCGCATAGCCGATCGTGGGGCTGATCCCGTGGTTGATCTGGAACTTCTGGATCGCCAGACAGTCCGTACGCGACTGCCGCCCGTCCACCGGGCGACCCAGGAACTTCTCCACCTGCTTCTGGTACGGCCCGACGCTCGTCGTGCACGACGAGGCGGCCTGCGCCGGGGTGCCGAGCGCGACCGCCAGCGGCACCACCATCCCCGCCACCCCCAGGGCCACGCCCGTCCGGCGGCCCCAACCCCCAAGTACCCCCACTGCCCGCTCCCTTCGGCTGCCTTGCCCGATAAGACAGCTGCTCTGCCCGGTTGGACAGACGACGGGGCCAGGGGGTTGTACGGAAAATTACGCCCAGAGGGCGAAAATTACGTCCACAGGACGGCGATGAAGATGTTGGCCGTGGTGAGCAGCCCGACCGCGCCGAGGGCCGACGACTCGACCTTCTCGTCGTCGCGCTTCACATAGACCAGCCCCAGGACCACGATCAGCAGCGCCAGCTTCACACCGATCTTGATGTTGTTGACGCTGTTGTCGTCGGCCTGGTTGAGCCCCACCAGCGCGGCACCGGTCACCAGCATGGTCAGCGCGCCGTGCAGCATCCCCGGGGTCATCCGCCCCTCGCCCGCGCGCATCGGCTTCAGCTGCGCCAGGAAGCCGCCGAGCAGCGCGGCGATGCCGACGATGTGCAGCCCGACGAAAACATTGATGAGGACGTCCATGGTTGGCGAGCGTAGCCCTGCCCATAGCAGCCCCCGGCAACCGGGTGGGTCACGATCGCCGCTTCGGTCACGGCCGCCCCGGGAGTCATCGGCAGCCGGGCGCCGGGCAGTCGGATACGGGCATCAGGGCGCCGAATCCGTCCACTCCCGTTCATCGCACCGCCCGTCCGCGCCCGCCCGCCTAGCTTCCTCCCCCAGGTGGCAGTCCGCTTCCCGTTAGCCGAGGGTCCCCGCCTCATGGGCGGGCTGCCACCTGCCCGACCGATAGGACCGCGAAGAAAAGGGAAGGTGACCCGCCGCCGTGGCGTCGCACAGGAAGCCCAAGCAGCGCTCGCTCACGGGCGGGACCGCCTGGACCGCCGCCGTCGCCCTCGCGGGCGCCGCCGTCACCGCCATCAGCGGCACCGGCCACGCCGAGACCCGCCCCACCCCCGCCCAGGTGCGGGCGAAGGTGGACCAGTACCAGCGGGAGGCCGAGGAGGCCAACGAGAAGTACAACGGCGCGAAGGAGCAGGCGGACCAGGCCCGCCAGGCGCTCGACCGGCTGCGCGACGAGGCGGCCCGCCGTACGGCGCGGCTGAACGCCTCGCGCAACGCGCTGGGCGCCATCGCCACCGCCCAGTACCGCTCCGGCACCGTCGCGCCCACCCTCCAGCTCGCGCTGTCCTCCTCCCCCGAGCAGTTTCTGCGGCGGGCCTCGCTCGCCGACCGCGCCAGCAGCCGCCAGGCCGCCACCGTCGCGGGCCTCTCCCGCCAGACCCGGAAGTTACGCCGGCTGCGCGGTGAGGCGCAGGACAAGCTCGACCAGCTGCACGGCGCTCAGGCGGCGATCGCGCGCCACAGGGGCGTCGCCCGCGAGAAGCTCGCCGCCGCCAAGGCCCTCCTCGACCGGCTGACCAGCGAACAGCGCCGCCGCTACGAGGCCCAGGAAGCCCGGGAGGCCCGCGAGGTCCTCAAGGCCCAAGGCGCCGGTGCCGCGCCGTACGCCACGTCGGGCCGCGCGGCCCGCGCCGTCTCGTACGCGTACGGGGCGCTCGGCAAACCGTACGTCTGGGGCGCGACCGGCCCGCAGGGCTACGACTGCTCGGGGCTGACCCAGGCCGCCTGGCGGGCCGCCGGGGTGGCGCTGCCACGCACCACCTACACCCAGATCAACGCGGGCCGACGGGTCTCGCGCACCGAGCTCACCCCCGGTGACCTGGTCTTCTTCTACTCCGGCGTCAGCCATGTCGGCCTCTACATCGGCGGCGGCCGCATGATCCACGCCCCGCGCCCCGGCGCGCCCGTCCGCGTGGCGCCGATCGACCAGATGCCGTTCGCGGGCGCGACCCGCCCCGCGTAGCGGCGGCCGGCCTCTCCGGTCCCGCCCGTGTGTCACGGAACCATCCACTCCGTCACCGCCGCGTGGGCCTTGTCCGCATCACGTCGAGGGTCTGTCGCCGATACGTCATCGGCTGGGCCGGTCCGGCCACCGCTACGTGCTGAGGGGTGATCGCACCCGGGTGGTTCGGGAGCGAATGACCTACAGGAGAAGATCCTCATGTTCGGTAAGCGTTCCGCCGCATTCGCCGCCCTCGCCACGACCGGTGTGCTGCTGCTGACGGCCTGCGGGGGCGGCGACGACTCGGCGCAGGACTCCCAGGCGTCCCAGGCGTCCCAGACCTCGAAGGCGCCCCAGGCGTCGCAGAAGACGTCGGAGGCGGAGCGGTCCTCGGCGGCCTCGGGCGCCATGGACCTCTCGTTCCGCAGCGGCACCGCCAAGCAGGGAGGCGCGGCCCCGAAGACCGGCGACTGGGCGGGCTCGGGCACCCCCAAGGCCCGTAAGTGGGTCCAGCTCTCCGCGGGCCGGGCCGGGGCGCTGAACCCGGTCGTGGTCAACGGCGCCGGCTTCACCCTCTACCGCTTCGACAAGGACACCGCCATGCCGTCCAAGTCCAACTGCGAGGGCGCCTGCGCCACCACCTGGCCGCCGGTCCTCATCGCCCCCGGCGGCAAGATCTTCGTGGACGGGGTCAAGCCGTCCGCGATCGGTGTGATCAAGCGCGCCGACGGCACCCGCCAGGTCACCATCAACGGCTGGCCGGTCTACCGCTTCAGCAAGGACGTCAAGCCCGGAGACACCAACGGCCAGGGCGTCGGCGGCACCTGGTTCGGCGTGACCCCCGACGGCCAGAAGGCCGGTCGACCCGAAAACAACCCCGCGGGCTCTGCCCCGAGCGGCGGGACCGCCAAGGCCACCAGCGTCGTCCTGTTCGACGACGCCGGATTCGCCGACAACGGGGCGCAGGGCCTGGCCGGTCCGGGCTGCCAGAACGTGGCGCGCGACGACATCGCCTCCTCCCTGTCGGCCGACGGCTCGCTGAAGATCTGGTCCGGGCCCGACTGCACCGGCAGGTCCAAGGTCGTGACCGGCGATGTCGCCGACCTGGCGGCCATCGGCTTCGACAACGACATCTCGTCCGTCCGCTTCGGCTGACCGACGGGCCCGGCCGACGGACCGGTGGACGGGCGGGCGTACCGTGCGGGAGGCCCGCCCAACCCCAACGGCCGTATCCAGCCAGGTGAGAAGGAGAGCTGAATCCGTGTCGGAGCACAGCGCCACCCCGGCCTCCGTCGTGCTGTCGGGCTACGGCCCGGTCGGCCGGGCCTACGTCGGACACCTCGCCGCGCACGGCGAAGCCCTCGCGGACCGCCACGGAGCGCGGCTGCGCCTCGCGGCCGTACGGACCAGCTCGGCCGAGTACCTGCCACCGCCGGCCAACGGCGCCGGCACCGAGGACACCAGGGACGCCGAGGACACCCGGGACGCCGAGGGCACCTTGGGCACCTGGGCGCCCCCGCCGCCCCGGTCCGCATGGGGCCCGCTGCCGTCGCCGGCCGAGACGCTGGACCGTACGGGGGCCGGGGTGCTGGTCCAGTGCCTGCCCTCGTCTCCCGAGGTGCGCGACCAGGCGGCCGCCGAGGCGCTGCTCGCCCTGCGCCGCGGCGTCCACGTGGTCACCGCCACCAAGAGCCATCTGCTCAGCCACTGGCGGGAGCTGGGCCGGGCCGCGGCGGAAGGCGGCAGCCTGATCAGGATCTCGGGCGCCACCGGCGCCGCCCTGCCCGCGGGCGACCTGGCCAGGGCCGGTGTACGCGGCCTCGGCTGCCGTACGATCCGCGCCTGCCCGAACGGCACCGCCACCTTCGTGCTCGACCGCCTCGCGGCCGGCGACTCCCTGGCCGGCGCGGTCGCCGAGGCGCGGCGGCGCGGGATCGCCGAGGCCGACCCCAGCGCCGATCTGTCCGGCTCCGACGCCGCCACGAAGGCGCGGCTGCTGGCGGCCCTGTTGTGGGGCTGGGACGCCTCGGCGGTCCGTACCGAGACCGAGCCGGTGGACGACGGCACGGCGCGGGCCGCGCGGGAGGCCGCCGCCTCGGGCCACCGGCTGCGCGCGGTCGCGAGCGCGAGCGCCGATGAGCCGCTGCTGGTCCGGGTCCGCCTGGAGCGGACCGCGCCCGGCGACCCGCTGCACGCGCTCACCGGGCCGGAGAAGGCCGTGGTCTACGGCTGTCCGGACGCGGGCGACATCACGGTGAGCGGCGGCCGCTCGAGCCCGCTCGGCGCGGCGCTCGCCATGGTCAAGGACACGCTGGACGTGGCGGTGCCGCGGCGCCTGGGCTTCGGGTGAGACGGGCGGGCAGGGCGGGCCGGGCGGGCCGGGCTCAGGCGACGAGGTCCGGGGTGAGCGCGGCGGGGGTCTCGACGCCCAGCAGGGTCATGGTGTGGGCGAGTTCGGCGGTGAGCCGGTCCACGGCCTCCTGGACCCCCGCGGCCCCCTCCGTCGCCAGCCCCCACAGCGCCGGGCGGCCGACGAGCACTGCGCGGGCGCCCAGCGCGAGGGCCGCCGCTATGTGCTCGCCGCGGCGCACCCCGCTGTCGGCGTAGACCTCGACGCCGGTGCCCGCCAGCGCCTCGGCCACGCGGGGCAGCGCGGACGCCGAGGTCACACTGCGGTCGAGCTGGCGTCCGCCGTGGGTGGAGACCACCACGCCCGCGCCGCCGTGGTCCACGACGACCTTGGCGTCGTCCGCCCGCAGCACGCCCTTGACCAGGACCGGGAGCCCGCTGATCTCATGCAGCCAGCCGATCAGGTCCGGCGTCAGGTCCGGCTCCATCTGGGCCGCCTCGCGCGGGAACTCCTGACGGCCCGCCAGGTTGACCAGGCGCACGAGCGGATCGAGGTCGGCGGCCCGGTGGTTGTCCCCGCGGCGGCCGAGCACCGGTACGTCGACGGTGAACAGCAGGGCGCGGGCGCCGTGGTCTGTGGCGCGCCGGACGAGTTCGGCGGTCAGGCCGCGGTCGCGCATGACGTACACCTGGTACCACCAGGGCGCGCCCGAGGCGGCGATGTTCTCGAAGCGGCTGGCGGTCCAGGTCGTCACGCCCAGCAGGGACCCGGCCCCGGCCGCGCCCTTGGCCATCTCCTGCTCCCCGTCCGGGTGGGCGTACTCCTGGCCCGCCATGGGGGCGACGAGCACCGGGGTGGCGACCTCGGTGCCCAGCACGGTCGTACGGGTGGCGACCCCGGATACGCGGCGCAGCATATGCGGCAGCAGCCGCAGCGCGTCCCAGTCGCGCAGCCCCTCGTCCCGGGTGACGTCACGCCCGGCGCCGGAGGCGTAGTACGCGTAGGCGTGCGGCGGCAGCCGCCGCTCCGCTTCGGCCTCCCAGGTCTCCCACCACTCGGGTTCCGCAGTGCCCATCAGTTGCCCCTCCTCCCGGCCCGCGATCACAAGTCGCGGGCGGCCCAAGCACGTTATGCACAGGCTCCCGGGGACCGGAAACGTTTCACCCCGTCGCGGCCCTGCGGTAGTAGTCGACCGCGACGGTGACGGTGTAGTCGCCGGAGTCGGTGTCCAGGACCTGGACGACCGCGACATCGCCCGAGATACGGTCGCGCATGCAGAACCACCGCCCGGCGGGCGCCTGGGCGAAGCGCACCTTCTCGCGCAGCGGCCGGTGGGCGACCAACTCCGCGCAGCGCTCGGGGGTGACCGGCCGCTCCCCCGCGATCTGGGCCTCGGTGGCGTCCTGGAGCTCGAAGGCGCCGTGGCCGTCGCCGCCGCTGTTGGTGCTCAGCATCCATCGGCCGTCGCCCTTGACGACCTTGCCGGTGGGCAGGTCGATGTAGTGGTCGTAGTCCGGGAGCGTCAGGGTCCGCCCCTTGTACCCGGCCGTGTACCGGGCGCCGCCGCCGTCCTTGCCGCCGTCCTTGCCGCCGCCCGTGGTCAGAACGACGGCGAGGACGACCGCGACGGCCGCCACGCCGAGGAGGGCCCCGGCCACGGCGCCGCGCCGGGACCGCCAGGCACCGCGGCCCCCGGCGGTACGGCCCTCAGCGGTACGGCCCTCAGCAACAGGTCGCCCGGGGCCACTTCCCCCGGAGCCACTGGAATCCCCTCTCAAGGCGCGTTCCAGGGCGGCATGGGCATCGGCGATACGGGGCCCGAGGCGGGCGTCCGGCCAGCCCGGCGGCTGCCCTTCGCGGGTGGCGCAGGCGTCGATGACCTCGTCCACGGTCGGACGGTCCGCGGGCCACTTGCGCAGACAGCGGCCGATCAGCACGCTCAGCTCCGGATCACCGCAGTCCAGGTAGCCCGGGT
Organism: Streptomyces sp. NPDC059679; assembly: GCF_042734105.1. Lineage (NCBI taxonomy): Bacteria > Bacillati > Actinomycetota > Actinomycetes > Kitasatosporales > Streptomycetaceae > Streptomyces > Streptomyces sp. NPDC059679. The sequence goes on from NZ_JBHWES010000048.1 coordinate 62,566, forward strand.
CCGGCTCGGCATTGATGACGCGGTACAGCACCTCGCTCGGCGGCCCGTCGCCGAACGGCGGCCGGCCGGTGACCGCGTACGCGAGCAGACAGCCCAGGGCGAAGATGTCGGAGGCGGGGGCGATCGGGCGCCCGTCGGCCTGTTCGGGCGACATGAACCCGAGCGTGCCGAGCCGGACGCCGGTGCTGGTCAGCCGGGTGGCGTCGGCCGCGGCCGCGATCCCGAAGTCGATGACCTTCGGCCCGTCGGCGTCCAGCAGGACATTGCTCGGCTTGAGGTCGCGGTGCACCACCCCGGCCGCGTGGATGGCGCCCAGCGCCTCGGCGACGCCGGCGCCAAGGCGCCGCGCCATGGGCGGCGTCAGCGGGCCGCCGTCGTCGACGGTCTCGCCCAGCGAGGGCCCGGCGATGTACGAGGTGGCCAGCCAGGGCGGTTCGGCGTCCGGGTCGGCGGCCACGACGGCCGGGGTGTACGGACCCTGGACCCGGCGGGCGGCGGCGACCTCCGCGGCGAAGCGGCGGCGGAAGACGGGCTCCTCGGCCAGATCGGCGCGTACGACCTTCACGGCGGTCGGCCGCCCGGCCCGCGACACCCCCAGATACACCCGCCCCATGCCCCCGGCGCCGAGCCGCCCGACCAGCCGGAACGAGCCGATGTGCGCGGGGTCCCCGGCCGCCGGCGGGGCGACTGCGTCCGGTGCGCGGGCCGGGCCCGGCAGCGGCCCCTCAGCTAACGGACCGCCTAACGGACCGTCCGGAACCGGCATCTCCGATCCGCTCATGATCCCCACAGCCTCTCGTCGCCGTCGCCGCAGTTCGTCGGTGGCACATCTCCCCCAGTCAACCGGGATCCGTTCCGGATATGCTGCGGCGAATTTTCGATTTTTCTGTGGAGAAGGCGGGGAACAGCGCGATGCGCATACCTGGTCGGGCAGCCGTGGGCGCCGCTGTGGCAATCGGCGTGATCGGCATGTTCGGGGCACTGACGGGCTGCTCCTCGGACTCCGGCGACGACAGCAAGGGCGGCAGGGGCGGCAAGGGGGAGAAGAGCGGCAAGGGCGGCGTCAAGGTGGCGGCGGCGAGCGGCGAACTCGGCGGCCGGGACACGGCGTGTGCGCTGCCGGTGCGGTTCAGCCTCGCCAAGTCGTGGAAGCCGGAGGCGGTGAAGGAGCTGGAGGGGGCCGACCCCGAGCTGGGCTCCACCCTCCTCTCACAAGGCCCGGTGACCCTCGTCTGCGAGATCGACGCGAAGCCCGCCGGGCACATCGGCTTTCTGCGCGTATGGACCGGCGACAAGGGCAAGGCCGCGGCCGGCACCGAGCCCCGGCAGCTGCTGAAGGCGTTCATGGCCGACGAGAAGGGCGTACGCGACGCCCGGTACAGCGATGTGAAGGCCGGCGACCTGCCCGCCGCGGAGATCAGCTACATCCTCGACAACCCCGATCTGGACGAGTCCAAGCGGGAGCGGGCGCTCGCGGTGGTGACCCCGAAGGGCGGCGTCGTACTGCACCTCGGCGGGCTCGACAGCGATGAGCACGACGCCATGCTGCCCGCGTACGAGCTGGCCAAGCAGACCATGGCGGGCGCCGGCGGCTGACCGCGCCGCACCGCTACGCGGGCAGGCCCAGTCCGCGGACCAGCTGGGCCAGCTCCGCGCGGTAGATCTTGTCGGGGCGCGGGGTCTGGACGCGCATATGGCCGTAGATCTCCAGCGAGACCAGACCGTGCAGATGGCCCCAGATGCGCAGCGCGATGGCCACGGCGGCGGGCGGCAGGCCGGGGAACTCCTCGCGCACCTCGGCCGCGAGCTTGGGGTCGAAGTCCGACCACTCGAACTCGGCTTCCGGGTAGAGCTCCTTGGCGTGCGGCCAGGCCCCCGCGGCCAGGCCGGTGAGCCCGGCGCAGACGCGGTGTTCGGCCTCGGGCGCGGCGCTGGTCTCGGGCGCCTGGTAGCCGGGTACGGGGTCGCCGTAGATCAGCCGGAAGCCCTCGGAGTTGGTGAGCGCCCAGTCACGGAAGGCGTTCGCCCAGGCCGTGATGCGGCCGGCCGGGTCGTCGGCGGGGCAGGCGTCCCGGGCGGCGTCCACGGCGTCGGCGAGCGAGGTGTACACATCGCTGATCAGCGTGGTGACCAGGTCGTCCCGGGTGGCGAAGTAGCCGTAGATGGCGTTGGCCGTCATGCCCATCTCGCGGGCGATGGCGCGCAGGGTGATCGCGTCCGGCCCGCCCGAGGACATCAGCCCGAGCGCGACCTTCTTGATCTCGGCCGTCGTCTCGGCCCGCAGCCTCTCCCGGCGTCCCGTCGTCGTGCCCACGGGAGCACTCTACAGCGTCACAATCCCTGGTTGCCGTATTAAAACTTCACGCCGTATAGTCGCCGCACGCCGTATAGGCACACCGTATAGGCACACCTTCCGCCATTGGAGATCTGCTTTCATGCGCATAGGAATCATTGGCGCCACCGGCAACATCGGACAGCGCGTCGTCACCGAAGCCCTCGGCCGGGGCCATGACGTCATCGCGTTCACCCGCGACGCCTCCCGTATCGAGGAGGACCGCGAGAATGTGGTGTGGAAGAGCGTCGACGTCCTCGACCCCGACAGCGTGGCGGCCGTCCTGCCCGGTCTGGACGTCCTGATCAGCGGCTTCCAGCCGGGCAACGCCGCCCAGGACATGGCGGACACCGTGCGGCGCTCGATCGCCGATCCGACCGTCTACGCCACGGCCGCCAAGGTGCTGCTGAAGGCCCTGGAGAGCCATCCCCGGACCCGGCTGATCGTGATCGGCGGCGCGGGAAGCCTGGAGATCAGGCCGGGGGTCACGCGCGCCGACTCCGACGAGGAGCTGTACGCGGCGCTGGACTCGCTCGGCCTGCCGAGGGAGTACGCCGCCGCGGTCCGCGGCCACCGGGACGCGCTGAACGTGCTGCGCGCCTCGAACCGGCTGTGGACCTACTTCAGCCCGGCCGAGGACATCGCCCCCGGCGAGCGCACCGGCCGCTTCCGGCTCGGCGGCGACCAGCCGGTCCTGGACGCCGAGGGGCGCAGCCGGATCTCCATCGAGGACGCCGCCGTCGCGCTGGTCGACGAGGCCGAGCTGCCCCGGTTCGTCCAGCGGCGGTTCACCATCGGCTACTAGCCCGCAGGTCAGACCAGACGGCGGGCCGTCGCCCAGCGGGTCAGCTCGTGGCGGTTGGAGAGCTGGAGCTTGCGCAACACCGCCGAGACATGGCTCTCCACCGTCTTCACCGAGATGAACAGCTGCTTGGCGATCTCCTTGTACGCGTACCCGCGGGCGATCAGCCGCAGCACCTCGCGTTCGCGCTGGGTGAGGCGGTCGAGGTCCTCGTCCACCGGCGGGGCGTCCGTGGAGGCGAACGCGTCGAGGACGAAGCCGGCGAGGCGGGGCGAGAAGACGGCGTCGCCCTCGGAGACCCGGAAGATCGCGTCGACCAGGTCGGTGCCGGTGATGGTCTTGGTGACATAGCCGCGGGCGCCGCCGCGGATGACCCCGATGACGTCCTCGGCGGCGTCCGAGACCGACAGCGCCAGGAAGCGCACCGGCCGGTCGGCGGCGGCCATCAGGGCCGCGCTGCGGCGCAGCACCTCGACGCCTCCGCCGCCCGGGAGGTGGACGTCGAGGAGGACGACCTCCGGCCGGGTGGCGCCGATCACCGTGACGGCCTGGTCGACGTCCGCCGCCTCCCCGACCACCTCGACGCCCGTACGGGCCGTCTCCCCGATCTCGGCCTGGACGCCGGTCCGGAACATCCGGTGGTCGTCGACGAGGACGACCCGCACCCGGCGCTGTGCCGGCTCCTCCGCCGCCCCGCTCGCCGCCTGCCCGGTCCCGTCCGCCGGCCGGCTCGCCCCGCTCGCGTCGGTCATGTCGTCGTCGCCGCCCTCTCCATCTCCAACTCCACTACCGTGCCTCCGTCCGGCGCGGACCTCAGCCGCGCCGTGCCGCCGTTGCGCCGCATTCTGCCGATGATGGACTCGCGTACGCCCATCCGGTCCTCCGGCACCGCGTCCAGGTCGAAGCCCGGCCCCCGGTCCCGTACGGAGATGAACACCGTGGCCCCCTCGACCTCGGCGAAGACCTGGACGGCCCCGCCGTCGCCACCGTACTTGGCGGCGTTGACCATCGCCTCGCGCGCTGCCTGCAGCTGCGCGGCCAGCTTCTCGTCCAGCGGGCAGTCGCCGACGACGACCACCTCGATCGGCACGCCGTGGTGGTCCTCGACCTCCGCGGCGGCCGCCTTGACCGCCTCCGCGAGCGTGTCCGGCTCCTCGGCCTCGTCCTTGCCCCTGCCCTCCGGCCGGTACAGCCAGGCGCGCAGCTCGCGCTCCTGGGCCCGGGCCAGCCGGGCGACCTCCCGGGGGTCCTCCGCGTTCCGCTGGATCAGGGTCAGGGTGTGCAGCACGGAGTCATGGACATGGGCGGCGACCTCGGCCCGCTCCTGGGCGCGGATGCGCATCAGGCGCTCCTCGGAGAGGTCCTGGGCCATCCGCACCAGGTACGGGCCCGCCAGCAGCGCGATGCCCACCAGCACCGCGAGCGCGGCCTGCAGCACCGCTCCCAGGTGCTTGGCCGAGCCCTGGAGTACGACGATGCCGGTCACCCCGGCGCCGACCAGCACCACCCCGGCGGCGCCCCGCGCGATCGGCAGCACCTGCTTGCGGCGGCTGAGCTCGACCCACTGGGCGCGCCGGGAGTTGTCGGCCTGGCGCCAGACCAGGGCCACGCCCGCGCCGATGAGCAGCAGCGGCCAGATGTAGGTGTTGGCGCGGCCCAGCTGGAAGTTCTCGACGAACACGCCCAGGCCGACCAGGAGCGCGAGCAGCGCGAAGACCTGCCCCTTGTCCGGTTTGCGGGACAGGATGCGGCGCGCGCCCTCGGCGCCCCGGTCGGCCGCGGGGCGGGGGGTCTCGACGCCGCCGAAGCCCAGCGGCACCACGAACCAGAACAGCGCGTACACCAGCGCGCCGAAGCCCTCGGCCATCAGCAGCGCGATGAACACGAACCGCACCCAGGACACCGGCAGCCCCAGATGGCCGGCCAGCCCGCGCGCCACGCCGCCGACCATCCGCCCCTCGGCGCTGCGGTACAGCTTGCGCGGGGGCGGCTCGGCGGCGGGGGGCGCGGCGGTCATGCACCGATCGTCACACGAACGGCTCCGCCCGGGTATCAGGGTCGCCCCTGATCGTTCCCCGACCTACGAGGAACCGTCCTCGAGCTTGAAGCCGTCCCGGGCGTTCCGGAAGACCTCCAGATAGTCGGCCCACTCGTCCGCGGGTGCGCTCAGGTAGAGCGCGTACGCCTTGCCGCCCTCCTCGCCGAAGCCGAGGTCGATGGCGCGGTACATGCGCTCCCGCCCCTGGAACTTGAACTCCCAGATCGCCCCGGGCAGGCCCCGGTACTTCGTCTTGTCCAAGCGCATCCGCTGGTAGACCGGATACTGCTGCTTGATCGAGGGCTCGAGGTCCTCGAAGTGCTGCACATGGTCGGAGCCTGCCTGGTCGATGACGTTGACCATCAGCCTGGCCTTCTGGCTGGGGTCCAGGAACCTGACCTCCTGGGTGCTGTCCACCGTGCCCTGCGAGCTGGAGTCGGGCTGGCGTTTCCAGTCGTCCGGTACGGGGAGGGAGACGCCGAAGTCCGCCAGTTCCTCCCGGTGGTAGCCGTCGGGCAGCTCCGGGATCTTGTACGTCGCCGACGCCGAGGCCGTGGGCGAGGAGGTCCCGGAACCCGCCCCGTCGTCCTTGCTCCCGCCGAATTCGACGCCCGACAGATACAACCCGGCCGCGACCCCTGCCACGGCCACGGCGGCCGCCGACGCGGTCCACAGCGCCGTACGCCCGCGGCGCCGGCCACCGCCTGGGGCGGGGGGCACGGGTGGCACGGGGGCGGGCGGGAAGCCGGCCCCGTGGACGTGTGCGGGCGGCGGTGTGGGCATCTGCGTGGACGGCGGCGTGGGGTGCTGCGTGGACGGCGGTGTGGGCTGCTGCGTGGGGGCGTGCGTGGCGGGGTGCCCGTACACGGGCGTGGACGGGTTCGCCGGGTGCCCGTACACCGGCGTGGACGTCTCCGCCGGATGCCCGTACCCGGGCGTGGATGTCTCCGCGGGACCGAAGCCGACCGTGGGCATCAGGGTGGTGGCCGCCGGGTCGGGCCTTGGCATCGATGTCGTCTCGGGCAGCCCGGCCGGGCCGCGCAGCGCGCGCTCGGTCTGCTCCGCCGACGGCCGGTCCTCGGGCTCCTTGGCCAGCAGCCCTTCGATCAGCCCGGTCAGCGGCCCCGACCGTACCGGCGGCTCGAGCGGGTCGACGGCGATCGCGTACCCGGTCTCGATCGGCGTGGCCTTGCGGAACGGCGGCCGTCCCTCGATGGCCTGATAGAGCGTCGCGCCCAGCGCCCACAGGTCCGAGGAGGGCCCCGGGGTCTTGCCCCTGATCCGCTCGGGCGCGATGTAGTCGATGGAGCCGACGACTTCGCCGGTCTTGGTGAGCGTGGAGGTGCCGGTGGCCATGGCGATGCCGAAGTCGGTGAGCACGACCCGGCCGTCGTCGCCGAGGAGGACGTTGCCGGGCTTGACGTCGCGGTGCAGCACCCCGGCCGCGTGCGCGGCCCGCAGCGCGGCGATCATGCCGCGACCGATCCTGGCCGCCTCGTCGGGGGTGACGGTCCGGCCGGTCTTGAGCAGATCGCCCAACGTGGTCGAGGGCACGTACTCCATGACGATGCACGGCATCCCCGAGTCCTCCACCACGTCATGGACGACCACGACATTGGGGTGCGCGATACGGGCGGCACTGCGCGCCTCGCGGCGGGTGCGCTCGAAGAGGGTGGCGACCTCCTCCTCGGCGAGGTGCGGCGACATGTGCAGTTGCTTCAGCGCGACCTGGCGGTCCAGCAGTTCGTCCTGGGCACGCCAAACCGTGCCCATGCCTCCGCGGCCGATCTGCTCGACCAGCCGGTACCTCCCCGCGATCAGCCGCCCTTCTTCTGACACGATGTGCCCCTCCCGCTCCCCCTGCTGGCCATGTCCCCCCGCATATGTTCGATGCGGCAGCCACGATAGCCGCCGCGGCCTCGGGGAAGATCTCAGGGAAGGCCCAGGGTTGTCACGGATACAGCCGTGCCCGGCGGCTTGTCACCATGGTGAGCATGACCGATGCCCCCACCGTCACGAATCCGGCCCCCGGCGCGCCCGGGTCCGGCGATCCGCGGCCGCCGACGAGGGCGCCGCTGCGCCGCAGCCGCGATCAGAAGATGATCTCGGGCGTATGCGGGGGGCTCGGCCGGTTCTGCGATGTGGACCCGGTCATCTTCCGGGTGGTGCTGTCGGTGCTCGCCGTCACGGGCGGCCTCGGTCTGATCGTGTACGGCTTCTGCTGGCTGCTGGTCCCGCTCCAGGGCGAGGAGGAGAACGAGGGCCGCAAGCTGCTCTCGGGCCGGGTGGAGGGCCCGGCGCTCACCGCGGTGCTGTGCGCGCTGGTGGGCTGCGGTCTGTTCCTGTCCATGCTCAACAACGGCAGCGTGATCTTCTTCTCCATCATGCTGACCATCGCCGCGGCGGGCGCCGGCACCTGGTCCCGCCACCGCCACCAGGCGGAGAGCGGGGGCGTGGTGGACCCGGCGACGGCCCAGGCGGTGGCCGACGCGCCGCCCGAGACCAAGGCCCCGCCGCCGGCCTGGGGGAACCCGTCCTGGTGGCGGGACCCGATCGTCAAGGACGGTACGACGGGCCCGGTCGGCGCGGACACGGGCTATCTGTGGGGCCCCGACGACGGCTCGGACGGCGCCTCGTACGCCACCGGGGCCGCCTGGCGGGGGGCGGCGTTCCGCAGGCCCCGCAGGGCGCCCGGAGCGCCCGAGAGGACGTCGATCGGCGGCTGGACGTTTCTGCTCGCCCTGGCGGCGGCCGTGGCGGGCGCGGGCGCGACGTGGGGCTCCCGGCCGCTCGGCACCAGCCTGGAGATCGGGTTCGCGTGCGCGCTGGGCGTCTTCGGGCTCGGCATCGCGGTCAGCTCCCGGTACGGCCGCACCGGCGCGGGCACCATCGTGCTGGCGGTGGTGACCACCGCGCTGCTGGCGGCCGCCGCCTGGCTCCCCAAGTCCGTCACCACCGACTGGTCGCGCCGCACCTGGGCGCCCACCTCCGCGGCCGCCGTACACGGCTCGTACGCGCTGGGCGGGGGCGTCGGCGAACTCAAACTGGACCGCATGTCCCTGAAGAAGGGCCAGACCGTCACCACGCACGCCGAGGTCGGCGCCGGGAAGCTGGCCGTCACCGTGCCCAAGGACACGCGGCTCGAGCTGACCATCCATGTGGGGTTCGGCGACATCCGGTTGCCGGGCGAGAGGGGCGACGACATCGACATCCAGCCGAACAGGGACCGGACCGTGACCGTGCCGCCCGCCGATGGGCATGGAGCGAAGGGCACGCTCCGTCTTGACCTGGAAATCGGCCTGGGCAATGTGGAGGTGAGCTGGTCATGAAGCGCCACCGCTTCCAGCCCGGCAGGCTGACCGCCGGACTCGTCGTCCTCGGGACGGCCCTCGCGTACGGTCTGGACGCCGCCGGGGAGTGGGATCTGCCGCCCTTCGCGCCCCTGCCCGTCCTCCTGGGCGGGCTGTGCCTGGCGGGGCTCGTCTCTGCGCTCGCCTTCAGCGCCCGGCGGCGCCGCACCCGCCTCTCCGAGCACACCGCACCGCCGCTGCGCGATCTGCCCATGGACGAGCTGCGCCGCCGCTACGAGGCGCCGCCCGCGGGCCGCGGCAGCGGCGGCGACGACAGGGGCGTACAGGAGGACCGGGAGGCGGCTAGCTGAACAGCTGCGCGCCCTGGCGCCTGCGCCGCTTGGAGATGGCCACGTCCAGCGACAGATACGGGGTGCCCGCGAGGACCAGCGGCAGCCACGCCATCAGATACGCCAAATCGTTTCCGTAGTAGTACGGGTCCGACTGCCAGCTGACCGTCAGCCACAGACTCAGCGAGATCAGCGCGCCGCCGAACGCCGCCAGCCGCCCCAGCAGCCCCACGATCGTGCCGAGCCCGACCGCCAACTCCCCGAAGGCCATGGCGTACCCGAAGCTGGTGGGGTCCTTGAGCGCCAGGTCGATCAGCCACGGCACCGCGGAGCTGTCGCGCACGCCCCGCATCAGCTCACCCATCGAGCCGGTGCCGCTGTCGGCCAGGAAAGCCGAGTCCGTCAGCTTGTCGATCCCCGCGTAGATGAACGTCACTCCGAGGAAGATCCGCAGCGGCAGCAGGGCGTACCGCGCGGCGGAGTCCCGCCAGCCGCCGGTGCCGCCGCTGCCGCCTATCCCGCTCACGCCGCCCATGCCGCCCACACTGCCCGAGCCGGCTCCGACCGTTCTGTCAGCATGCCTCATGACGCCCGCCTCTCCCGTTGCCTCGTCAACAAAACCTTACGGAGGAAACGGGCAGGCGACTCAGTCCAGAACGTCGATCGGATAGCGGTTTGTCTCCGCCCCCGCCGCGGTGACGACCTGCACCTCCACCCGCCCCGGCTCCACATCCACCGGCACCGGCACGGTCAGCACGGTGTCGGTCGGGTTGCTGAAGCCCCCGGCGACCGGCACCAGCGGCACCTGGACGTGCACCGCCCCGATCCGCACGACCATACGGGCGAGCCGGTCCGGCTCCTGTGCCCCCGGGGGTACGAAGCCGCTGCCGCGGATCTCGATGTCGTCCCCGGTGCGGATCGGCGCGTCCCGGTCGAAACCGCCCTCCTCGGGCCGGACCCGGACCACCGAGAGCACCGTGGGCCGACCTCCCTCCGTGTACTTCCCGGCCAGGTACATCAGCACCGAGACGGCGGCCAGCAGCGCCAGGCCCCAGGGCAGCTCGGGCAGCCGCTGCGGCTCGCGCGCCAGCCGCACCGCGGCAAAAACCAGCACGACCGCCTGCACCACCACGTACTGCGCGTCCGCCAGGCTGCCGCGGCCCGCGTCGTCGGTCAGCAGATCCGCGGCGCGCGGCCGCAGCGCCCGGACCTTCTGCAGCCGCTGCGCCCGCACCCGCGCCGCCACCACGAGCCGGGCCGCGACCGCGGCCAGGCAGGCCAGGGCGGTGACGGTGAGCAGCCCGGCGGCGCCGCCCGGGGCCAGCCCGTCGGCCGTCCGCTCCCCCGCCTCCGGGGCGAAGGCCAGCTCGACCGCGAGCATCAGCACCGCGAAGACCGCGAACAGCAGCCACGCGGCGGCCACGGCGCGCGAGGTGGACAGGCGGTTGTCCTCGCCGACGAGCGGGGCGAGCGGGCCGCCGCTGCCGCGGTGCAGCCGGGCGGCGAGCGTCAGCAGCCCGGCGGCGAGCAGCGCGACGGTCAGCGAGGCCGTACGCGCCGCCGACCAGCCCGCGCCGACCGCCGTGGCCAACTGCCCGATCAGCAGCGCCCCGACCGCGCCCCACACCACGTACAGCGTGCGCCGCCGCACCGCCCCGCCCCATGCGAAGCTCTCGGCGCGGCCGGTGTCCCAGGTCGTCCGGGCCGCCTGCGTCAGCTCGTCCGACACCCACTGCCGGGATGCCTCGGCGGAGTGCGCGAGCGCCGCGGGCAGGCCCTCCCCGGCCGCGAACCGGTCGCGCAGGGCCAGGAACGCGGCCACCGCCCGCCGGTGCCCGTCCCGGGCGCATTCGCCGCACTCGCATCCGCTGTGCTTATGGCGCTCTGCCGTCGTGGCGTCTTCCGCCGCTTTCACCGCCACGAGGCGCTCCGCTCATCGTTCTCCCGGGTCAGTCGGCGCTCTGGTCCCAACTGACATGTCTTGACAGGGGATTGTGCCGTAAGTCGGGGGGTCTCAGCTCAGCAGGTCCGGCTCGCCGCGGGTGATCTGCTGGTACAGAGGTTGATAGTTGATCCAGGCGACGAGATCGGTGCCCAGCTGCTCACGGGTCTGCACCGCGTTCTTGTAGTCGATCAGGACCGGCTTGCCCGCGGCCTTCGCGGCCAGCTGCACCTGGCAGGAGCGCTCCATCGCGATGAACCACCAGGCGGCCGCGTCGACCGAGTCGCCGACCGTCAGAAGACCGTGATTGCGCAGGATGACGGCCTTACGGGGGCCGAGCGCGGCCGCGATGGCCCGCCCCTCCGCCTCGTCCACGACCACGCCCGTGTAGCGGTCGTAGAGCGCGTGGTCCTCGAAGAAGGCGCAGACGTCCTGGGTGATGGGTTCGAGCAGTTCGCCGAGCGCCGACAGGGCACGGCCGTGCACCGAGTGGCAGTGCGCGACGGCCACGACCTCCGGCCGCGCCTGATGCACGGACGAGTGAACGACAAACGCCGCCTGGTTGACGTGGTGGCGCCCCTGGACCACCCGGCCGGCCTGGTTGACGAGGATCAGATCGCTGACGGTGATGTGGCGGAGGGACATCCCGAAGGGGTTCACCCAGAAGCAGTCGGTGAACTCCGGGTCCCGCGCGGTGATATGGCCCGAGACCCCCTCCTCGAACCCGTACCGCCCGAAGAGGCGCAGGGCGGCGGCCAGCCGCTCCTTGCGGTGGCGCCGCTCGTCCGCCGGCGAGGCGTGCTGCGGCGGCAGGGTGAAGTGCAACTGGTCGGTGGGGATCGGCTCCGGCATCGGCGGCATCGGCGGCTCACTCCTTGGCGCACTGCGTGCTCTCAGGGCTCGGAGCGGAAGCTACCTGGGGGTATCACAGGACGCCAGAGCTGTGACAGGGCCGGACACGGCGACGCCGCCGCCCGGAGAGATCGGGCGACGGCGCCGGTGTGATGACGGGGGTGGGGTCACTCCCACTCGATGGTGCCCGGGGGCTTGCTGGTGATGTCCAGGACCACGCGGTTCACCTCGTCGACCTCGTTGGTGATCCGGGTCGAGATCCGCGACAGCACGTCGTACGGCAGCCGCGACCAGTCCGCGGTCATCGCGTCCTCGGAGGAGACGGGGCGCAGCACGATCGGGTGGCCGTAGGTGCGGCCGTCGCCCTGCACGCCCACCGAGCGCACATCCGCGAGCAGCACCACCGGGCACTGCCAGATGTCCCGGTCCAGGCCCGCGGCGGTCAGCTCCTCGCGCGCGATGGCGTCGGCCTCGCGCAGCAGGTCCAGGCGCTCCTTGGTGACCTCGCCGACGATACGGATGCCCAGGCCCGGGCCCGGGAAGGGCTGGCGCTGGACGATCTCGTCCGGGAGCCCGAGCTCCTGGCCGACCATCCGCACCTCGTCCTTGAACAGCCGGCGCAGCGGCTCGATCAGCTTGAACTCGAGGTCGTCCGGGAGGCCGCCCACGTTGTGGTGGGACTTGATGTTGGCGGTACCGGTGCCGCCGCCGGACTCCACCACGTCCGGGTAGAGGGTGCCCTGCACCAGGAACTCCACGGCCTCGCCCGCGGCGCCCGCCTCGGCGACCAGCTCGGCCTGGGCCTGCTCGAAGACCCGGATGAACTCCCGGCCGATGATCTTCCGCTTCTCCTCGGGGTCGGACACCCCGGCGAGCGCGGTCAGGAAGCGCTCCTCGGCATCGACGACCTTCAGCTGGACGCCGGTGGCCGCGACGAAGTCCTTCTCGACCTGCTCGGACTCGCCCTTGCGCATCAGGCCGTGGTCCACGTACACGCAGGTCAGCTGGTCGCCGATGGCCCGCTGGACGAGTGCGGCGGCGACGGCGGAGTCCACGCCGCCGGACAGGCCGCAGATCGCGCGCCTGGTGCCGACCTGCTCACGGATGGCGGCGACGGCCTCCTCCACCACATTGCTGGTGGTCCAGCTCGGCTCGATCCCGGCGCCCCGGTAGAGGAAGTGCTCCAGCACCTGCTGCCCGTGGGTGGAGTGCATCACCTCGGGGTGGTGCTGCACGCCGTACAGCTTCTTCTCGTCGTTCTCGAAGGCCGCGACCGGCACCACATCGGTGGAGGCGGTGACGGTGAAGCCCTCGGGGGCGGCCGAGCAGGCGTCGCCGTGCGACATCCACACGGTCTGCTCGGCCGGGGTGCCCTCGAAGAGCGTGGAGCCGGGCTTGGAGACGGTCAGCGGCGTACGGCCGTACTCGCGGGCCCCGGTGTTGTCGACGGTGCCGCCGAGCGTGGTGGCCATCAGCTGGAAGCCGTAGCACATGCCGAAGATCGGCACCCCGGCCTCGAACAGCGCGCGGTCGACGGTGGGCGCACCCTCCGCGTACACCGACGAGGGGCCGCCGGAGAGGATGATCGCCCTCGGCTTCTTGGCGAGCATTTCCGCCACCGGCATGGTGGACGGGACGATCTCGCTGTAGACCCGGGCCTCGCGGACGCGACGGGCGATGAGCTGGGCGTACTGCGCGCCGAAGTCGACGACCAGGACGGTGTCGGGGGCGGCAGCAGGGGACGCTGATGGCACTTCGGCGGCCTTCCGGCGGAGGTTGCGGTGTTTCTGGGGGTTGGACCATCGATTCTAACGGGCTCGCCATCACGGCTTTCCCGGCACATTTCCGCGCGCATTCCGCCCCTATTCCCGGCACTTTTCGCGCCCACGCCGTCACGGACCGTCACCCGTACGCCACGTGACCAGGCCGTGAGCCGCTTCGTTGAGCCCGTTGTCCGCGCCAGCCAGGAGCGGCCCGGAAGTATCCACGCGTGGCTCAGATCCGCCGAAGCGATGAGACGCGGCCCCCTGCGGTGATTCAGGCGGCGCGTCGTGGGACCTCGCTTCGGCGAGGTGACCGGTCAGCAGGGGACAGCAGCCCGGTCACCACCCCAAAGAACGGTCGGCCCCGGGGACGCCCGGGGCCGACCGTATCCGGTCGAAACGGTTGCGCCGGAAGCGCCACATCCACCACGATGCACGGAGGGAAGACGCCCCCGGACCTCCCTACCGTCATTGGTCCGACCACGCGGGCGTACGCCCCTCTTGTATCGCCGCTGCACCACCGCGCTCCACCCGAAAGCGCACCGCTCGCTCGCAGACGCACGACTCGCAGGCGTATGACTCGCAGGGGTACGACTCAAAAGCGCACCACACCGAAAGACCGGCGGCCTCCAAAGCCAGCGGCGCTCCCCCCGGCGCCGCCCTTCAGCACCGGCGCTGCCCTGACGCCGGTGCTGACCGCCTAGGGCCCCGGGGACGCCCGCCCCGCTCGGACGCCCCCGGGGCCCTTCGCACGCCGCCTTCTCACGCCGTCAGGGGCCCGTGACCTTGATCGGGTTTTTCTGTGACCATTCTGTGAGCAAACTCAAGGGCAACCTTTCGGCCACCCGGCCGGTCATGTACGTGCAAACGCACGGCCAGACCGCGTCCCCACCGCGACGGCCTTCCACCGCGTGCCGCTGACGACCAGCGGCGCGAACGGACCCAGAAGAGGTCTTCATGAAGCTTCGCCGCGCCCTGGCGACCGCCGCCGCGACGGCCGCCATAGTCCCCGCCGCGCTGCTGGCGGCGCCCGCTGCCTTTGCCGACGAGCCCACGGACGAGCCGACCGCCACGGTCACCCCGGCCCCCGACCCCACGGTGACCACCCCGTCCCCGACCGACCCGACGACCAACCCGCCCACCACCGAGCCGACGGACACCAAGCCGCCGACCACCCCGCCCACCACCGACGCCCCGACGGACACCAAGCCGCCGACCACGCCGCCCACCACCGACACCCCCACGACCGCCCCGCCGACCGACGACCCGACGGACGGGCCGACGCCGGGTGACGACTGCAACGACGACGGGTCGTACGAAGAGGACCCGGACCTCACCACCACCATCACCGGTCTGCCGTCGAAGGTCGTGGCGGGCAGCGGCTTCCACGGCTTCAAGTTCCAGGTCGAGAACGACTCGGACAAGTCCCTCAAGCGCGTGGACTTCGGCGTCTTCGCCGGCACCGCGGACTCCAAGCACCCCGACGGCACCGGCAAGTTCCTGACGCTGCAGTACAAGGACCCGGACACCGGCGCCTGGACGTCGATCTCCACCGACGAGAACGACCCGGGCGCGGGCTACATCGGCTACACCGACGTACGCGCCCACGAGACCATCACCCTCGACATGCGGCTGAGCGTGTCCGCCAAGGCCCTCGGTGACGGCTTCGGCTACGCGCTCACCTTCGGCGTCTACACGGACGACGAGGGCAACTGCGTCTTCTCGACCGGCGACTACTACGAGTTCGACGTGCTCCCGGCCGGTTCGAAGCCGGGCCACGTCCCGCCGGCCGAGCCCAAGCCGGAGCCGCAGGGCGGCAAGAAGCCCCTGCCCAAGCCGGCGGGCGACACGAAGATCAACCCCAAGGGCTCCCTCGCCGAGACCGGCTCCTCCTCCGCGCTGCCGACCATCGCCATGATCGGCGGCGTCGCGATGGCCGCGGGCGCGGGCGCGGTGTTCGTCGTGCGCCGTCGCCGCGCGGGCGGCGCCGCCGCGTAACGTCTTGACGGCGGCGGCCCGAGCCGCCGGTCCGCGTTGAAGCCGCGTATGAAGGGGTCGCCCCGCCCGGGGCGGCCCCTTCGTACGAGGATCAAGGCGAAGGCAGCCGCTCAGCCGTTGACGAAGGTGAGGCTGGTCGCGTCGTAGCGGGTGCCCGCGATCTGCTCGGACGGGGCGGCGGCCTCGATCGCGGCAAGGTCCTCGGCGGACAGCTCGACGTCCAGGGCCGCGATGTTCTCCTCCAGATACCGCTGCCGCCGGGTGCCGGGGATCGGCACCACGTCGTCGCCCTGGTGCTGCACCCAGGCCAGGGCGAGCTGACCGGCGGTGACCCCCTTCGCCTCGGCCAGCTCGTTCAGCTTCGCGACGATCGCCAGGTTCCGTTCGAGGTTGCCGTCGGCGAAACGCGGCTGGGTCCGCCGCATATCGGTCTCCTCCAGCCCCTCGACCGAGGTGTACCGGCCGGTCAGAAAGCCACGTCCGAGCGGGGAGAACGGGACGAGGCCGATGCCGAGCTCGCGGCAGACCGGGGCGATCTCCGCCTCCAGGTCTCGGGTCCACAACGACCACTCGCTCTGCAGCGCGGCGATCGGATGCACCGCGTGCGCCCGCCGGATGGTCTGCGCACCGGCCTCGGACAGCCCGAGGTGGCGGACCTTACCAGCCCGCACCAGCTCGGCCATGGCGCCGACGGTCTCCTCGATCGGCACCTGCGGATCGACCCGGTGCTGGTAGTAGAGGTCGATGTGGTCGACCCCGAGCCGGCGCAGCGACGCCTCGCACGCCTGCCGCACGTATGCGGCGTCGCCGCGGATCAGGGTGGGCTCGCCCAGGCGGTTGGCGAAGCCGAACTTCGTGGCCAGCACCACCTCGTCACGGCGCCCGGCGATGGCCCGTCCGATCAGCTCCTCGTTGTGCCCGACGCCGTAGAAGTCGGAGGTGTCCAGCAAGGTCACCCCGAGGTCGAGGGCGCGGTGCAGCGTCGCGATCGACTGCTCGTCGTCGGCGGCACCGTAGGCGTGGCTCATGCCCATGCACCCCAGGCCCTGCGCGGAGACCGCCAGTGCGCCGAGGTGCCGGATGGAAACGTTGGTCATGCTGCTTGCCTCCTGGGCTCGGAACTGCCCAGGACACTAGGAGCTGGAGCGCGCTCCACGTCAAACGAATTTGACGCAGTCGGCCGGAATCGGCAGCCGGGCAGACGGGAGTGACAAGGTCTAGGGTCGGCCCATGGAACATCGTCAACTCGGCCGCAGCGGCCTGATGGTCAGCGAGATCACGTACGGCAACTGGCTGACCCACGGGGAGTCGGTCGGCAGGGACGCGGCCCTGGCGTGTGTGCGAACGGCGCTCGACTGCGGTGTCACGACCTTCGACACCGCCGACGTCTACGCCCAAGGCGCCGCGGAAGAGCTGCTCGGAGAGGCCCTTGGCGGGGTGCGGCGCTCGTCGGTGGAGATCGCCACCAAGGTCTGCCTGCCGACCGGGGACGGCCCCAACGACCGCGGCCTGTCCCGTAAGCACGTCATGGAGTCCTGCCATGCCTCGCTGCGCCGGCTGGGGACGGACTACGTCGACCTCTACCAGGCACATCGGTTCGACGAGCGGACGCCGCTGGAGGAGACGCTCGTCGCCTTCGACGATCTGGTACGGCAGGGCAAGGTGCTCTACATCGGGGTGTCGGAGTGGACGGCGCCCCAGATCGAGGCCGCGCTGCGGATGGCCGGGGAGCTCGGGCTGCGCAGCCGGATCGTGTCGAACCAGCCGCAGTACAGCATGTTGTGGCGGGTCATCGAGCCCGAAGTCCTTCCGCTGTGCCTGCGGGAAGGCATCGGTCAACTGGCCTTCCAGCCGCTGGCGCAGGGCGTGCTCACCGGTAAGTACCGCCCCGGCCAGGCTCCCCCGGAAGGTTCCCGGGCCACCGCGTCGGGCCGGGCCCCGAGGTTCGTCAGCCGGGTGCTCGGCAGCGGTCTGCTGGAGCGGGTGGCGCGGTTGCGTCCGGTCGCCGAGGATGCCGGGTTGTCCATGGCCCAGCTCGCGATCGCCTGGGTGCTGCGGCAGCCGGGGGTCTCGGCCACCGTCATCGGTGCCTCGCGGCCCGAGCAGGTGACCGAGAACGCCACGGCGGCCGGTGTGCGCCTGGAGGACGAGGTGCTGGAGCGCGTCGACAAGGTGCTCGGCGAGATGGTCGATCGGGACCCGTCGAAGACCGCGCGCATGATGGCGGTCGAACCCGACTGGCGCGCCTAGTCGGCGGCGGGCGGCACCTTCGGGACCGGGAGCAGGGGGAGCTTCAGGGCACCGAAGGCGTCCTCGGGGACGGCGGGGGCTGTGGGCGCGACCGGGGACAAGCGCTTGTACGGGGCGCCTTGAGGCGGGCGCGGGTCGGGGGTGCCCTTGTTGGGCCAGAGGGACATGGCGCGCTCCGCCTGGGCCGTGATGGTCAGGGACGGGTTGACGCCCAGGTTCGCGGTGACCGCCGCGCCGTCCACGACGTGGATGCCCGGGTGCCCGTACAGCCGGTGGTACGGGTCGATCACGCCGTGGTCGGGGTCCGTGCCGATGGGGCAGCCGCCGAGGAAGTGGGCGGTGAGCGGGGTGCCCATCAGTTCGCCGACGTTGCTGCCCGGGAAGCCGTTGATGGACTCGGCGAGGTGGCGGGCGGCTTCGGCGCCCTCGGGGATGTGGTCCGGGTTCGGTTCGCCGTGCCCCTGCCGGGCGGTGAGCAGGCCCTTTCCGAGGCCCTTCGGCTTGCGGTAGGTGGTGAGCGAGTTGTCGTGGGTCTGCATGACCAGGCCGATGATGGTGCGCTCCGACCAGCGGCGGTTGGACATCGAGCGCATCGCGAGCGTCGGATGCCGGAGGTTGGCCCCCAGGAACCGCAGCCAGCGCGGCAGCCGGCCGCCGTCGGGGATCTGCAGGACGGACAGCAGCCCCATCGCGTTGGAGCCCTTGCCGTAGCGGACGGGTTCGATGTGGGTGGTGTCGTCGGGGTGGATGGAGGAGGTGATCGCCACGCCCCGGGTGAAGTCGGCCCGCTCCCGCGCCGGGTGGACCTTGCGGTAGCGGCGGTCCGAGGTCTGCGCGCCGACCAGGGCCTCGGAGTTGGTGCGGGTGAGCATGCCGAGCCGGTCGGAGATCCGGGGCAGCAGGCCCTTGTCCCGCATGGTGTGCAGCAGCGTCTGGGTGCCGTACGTCCCGGCGGCCAGTACGACCTGGCGGGCGCGCAGCGCGCGCGGCGGGCCCTTGCGGCGGCGGTCGGTGGGGACGGTGGTGACCCGGTAGCCGCCGCGCCGGTCCTCGCTGATGGCCACGACGGTGGTCATGGGGTGGACGACGGCGCCGGCCCGCTCGGCGAGGTGGAGGTAGTTCTCGTTGAGGGTGTTCTTCGCGCCGTGGCGGCAGCCGGTCATGCATTCGCCGCATTCGGTGCAGGCCCGGCGGGAGGGGCCGGCGCCGCCGAAGTACGGGTCGGGGACTCGCTCCCCGGGGGCCGCCGTGGTCGTGCCGTCCGCGTCGTCGCCGTCCCCGAAGAAGACCCCCACCGGCGCCATATGGAAGCTCTCGCCCACCCCCATCCGCTCGGCGGCGGCTTTCAGATGCTCGTCGGAGGGGGTCATGGTCTTGTTCAGGCGCGCCCCGAGCATCCGCCGCGCCTGGTCGTAGTACGGGGCGAGCTCCGCCCGCCAGTCGGTGATGGCGCCCCACTGCGGGTCCCGGAAGAAGGGCTCGGGCGGTACGTAGAGGGTGTTGGCGTAGTTGAGCGAGCCACCCCCGACCCCGGCCCCCGCCAGCACCATGACCTTGCCCAGGACGTGGATGCGCTGGATGCCGTAGCAGCCGAGGGCGGGGGCCCACAGATAGTCGCGGAGGTGCCAGGAGTTCTTGGGCAGGGTCTCTGGGGTGAAGCGGCGGCCCGCCTCCAGGACCCCGACGCGGTACCCCTTCTCGGTCAGGCGCAGGGCCGTCACCGAGCCGCCGAAGCCCGAGCCGACGACGATCACGTCGTAGTCGTACGCGTCGTCGTAGGCGTCCTCGTCCGCATCGTCGCGCACGTCGTTGTCCACAGCGTCGTACGCATCGTTCACAGCAGTACCTCCCGCTCCCTCCGCCGCGCGCCGCTCAGCGCAGGCGCAGCGCCTTCATCGCGCGCAGGCTGCGGGTCATGAACGCCGCGTACTTCTCGTCCGTCATCCCGAAGGCGGGCCCGAGCGGCAGCAGCCGCTGGTGCGCGACCGTCTGCGCCTCGGTGAACTTGAGGATCCCCTCCGAGCCGTGGCGGCGCCCGAGGCCGGAGTCGCCCATCCCGCCCAGCGGCGCCCGGACGCTGCCGTATGCCGCGCCGTAGCCCTCGTTGACGTTGACCGTGCCGGCCTGCAGCCGGGCTGCGACCGCTCGGCCGCGCCGCCCGTCCTTCGTCCAGACGCTGGCGTTGAGGCCGTACGGGGTGGCGTTGGCACGCTCGACCGCCTCGTCCTCGTCGGTGAAGCGGTAGATGGAGACGACCGGGCCAAACGTTTCCTCCGCGCACACCGCCATCGGCGGTTCGACGCCGTCGAGGATGGTCGGCTCGTAGAAGTACGGGCCGATGTCGGGCCGGGCGCGGCCGCCGGTGAGCACCTTCGCGCCCTTCTCCCGGGCCTCGTCGACATGGCGTACGACCGTCGCCAACTGGCGCTCGCCCGCCATCGAGCCCATCTCGGCCCCGTACGCGAGGGCCGTGCCCAGGCGCATCGCCTTCGTCCGGGCGACGAACCGCTCCAGGAAGGCGTCGGCGATCGACGTATGGACGTAAAGGCGCTCGATGGACTCGCACAGCTGCCCGGCGGAGGAGAAGCAGGCGCGCACCGAGCCCTCGGCGGCCTTGTCGAGGTCGGCGTCCCGCAGCACCAGCATGGCGTTCTTGCCGCCCAGTTCCAGGGAGCAGCCGACCAGCCGGGCCGCCGCGCGCTGGGCGACCTCGCGGCCGGTGCGGGTGGAGCCGGTGAAGGAGACGTAGTCGGCGTGCTGGACGACGGCGGGGCCGACGACCGGGCCCTCGCCGAGCACGATCTGCCATACGCCCTCGGGCAGCCCGGCCTCGATCAGCAGTTCACGGGCCCACAGGGCGGTCAGCGCGGTCTCGGTGTCCGGCTTCATCACCAGGGCGTTGCCCGCGGCGAAGGCGGGGAGCGAATCCCCGACGGAGAGGGAGAGGGGGTAGTTCCAGGGGGATATCAGCCCTATGACGCCCTTGGCCTGGCGCAGCTCGGTGACCTTGGTGAGGACGGGAACGGCGCCGGTGTGGCGGCGGGCGCCCAGGT
This sequence comes from Streptomyces sp. NPDC059679, assembly GCF_042734105.1. NCBI lineage: Bacteria > Bacillati > Actinomycetota > Actinomycetes > Kitasatosporales > Streptomycetaceae > Streptomyces > Streptomyces sp. NPDC059679. The sequence continues at coordinate 83,236 of NZ_JBHWES010000048.1, forward strand.
AGCCGGGGGCCTTGCGCCCGTAGTGGCGGGCGGTGAGGCAGACCTCCTGCACCTCCTCGTGGGCGTGCAGCCGGGTCTTGCCCGTCTCCACCTGGATCAGGTCGAGCACCTCGGCCTGACGGCGGACGAGCAGGTCGTGGAAGCGCAGCAGCACGGCGGCGCGCCGACGCACGGGGGTACGGGCCCAGGCCAGCTGCGCCTTGCGCGCCCGCTCGTACGCCTCGGCGACGTCCTCGGGGGTGGACTCGGGCAGTTCGGCCAGGACCTCCCCGGTGAAGGGGGTGTGGCTGGTGGTGCTGCCACTGCCCACCACGCCGCGCGCGAGCCGGGCGATCAGCTCGGGGGTGACGACATGGGCGGCGGTACGAGCGCCGGCGGGGGCGACCGGGTTGCCGTCGGCGGGGGCAGGTGCGGCCTCCTCCTCGGTGTCGGATGCGACGTCCTGCGAGGCATCGGGGGCAGCCTCCTGCGAGGCGTCCGGTGCGGCCTCCTGCGGGGCGTCCTGCGTGGGCTGTGCGCTGTCCTGCGAGTCCGTCATGGGGGCGAGGGTAGGCCCGCCCCGGCCGGTTTGACTACCCGACGGTAACTCTATTTCGCGGCTGTCTTGAGGTCCTGGATCTCCAGGTGCTTCACGACTTCCTGGTAGAGCTTGTCGCCGGTCTCACGGGCCGCTCCCTTGGCGGGCATGGTCACGCTCAGCCGCCACTGCGTCTTGTCGGAGTTGACATAGATGTGGGTGCGCTCGAGATAGGGGATGTAGTCGTCGCGGTTGCTGGCAAAGGGGCGGTAGGTGGTGTTCACGTCCTCCGCCGGCTGGCCCTGCTGGGAGGATTTCACCTGCTTGCTGTGGGCGTCCGCGTAGTCGGTCTGGGAAGTGCTCTCGCGGTGTGCGATCGTCTGCTTGACCGCGTCCGCGAGCCCGGTGACGTCCTCCTCGCCGTCCTTGACGGCCCGGAGGAAATAGATGGTGAAGACCCCACTGGGGTCCTTGAAGGTGACGGACTGGTTGTCCTCGTCGCTGTCGTCCAGCACCCTCTTGTAGTCCTCGGGTACGGCCAGCGACGCGTCGACCACCTCGCGCTCGTCCCGGACCGTCCACCCGGACGGGAGGCCGCTGCCCTCGCTCGCGAACGGCTTCATCAGCACCAGCACCAGCGCGGCGGCCACCAGCAGCACCACACCGCCCAGGCCCAGCTGCGCCTTGCGGTTCTTGTGCAGGATGGGCGGTACGAAGCGGCTGCCCCCGCGCTGCGCCTCCCCGGCGCCTTCCCCGGCGTCGGCCCCGATCCCGGCTCCGATCCCGGCTCCGGCCCCGACCCCGGTCCCGGCCCCGACCTGGCCGTACAGGCGGGTCGCCAGCACCGTCGGCGCCGGCTGCGGGGGCCGCACCACCTCCTCCAGCGCCTGCCGCGCCTCGGCCGCCGACGGCCGCGCCGCCGCCTCCTTGCGCAGCAACTGCATGATGAGCGTGCCGAGCGCGCCCGAGCCGCGGGCGGGCGTCTGCGGCTCGGCGGAGAGGATGGCCTGGAGGGTCGCGGGGGCGTGCGAGCGGCGGAACGGGGACATGCCCTCGACCGCCGCGTACAGCACGACGCCCAGCGACCAGAGGTCCGATTCGGGCCCGGGCCGCTGGCCCAGCACCCGCTCGGGCGCGATGAACTCGGGGGAGCCGACGAACGCGCCGGTCTCCGTCAGCCCCTGCTCGCCCTCGACCTGCGCGATGCCGAAGTCGGTCAGCACCACCCGGTCGTTCCGGCCGAGCAGCACGTTGTCCGGCTTGACGTCGCGGTGCAGCACCCCGGCCTCATGGGCGGCGGTCAGCGCGCCCAGCACCGCGATGCCGATCCGGGCCGCCTCGCGCGGGGCCAGTGTGCCCTCGGCCAGCCGGTCGGCGAGCGAGTCGCCGCGCACCAGCTCCATCACCAGCCAGGGCCGGCCGTCCTCGACGGCCACGTCGTACACGGAGACGACCGAGGGGTGGTCGATCCGGGCCGCGGCGCGCGCCTCGCGCTGCATCCGCTGGTAGACCTTCTGCCGCTCAGCCTCCGGCAGGGTCTCGGGCACCCGCGGCTCCTTGACCGCGACATCGCGGTCGACGACCTGGTCGTGCGCCTTCCAGACCGTGCCCATGCCGCCGTGTCCCAGACGCGAGACGAGGCGGTAACGGCCGCCGATGACACGGCCGATGCCGGGGTCCTGGGCGGCGGGCGCGGGCGGCGACGTACGGGGGTCGGGCTGTCCGTAGGCGGGCTGCCGGGGAGCGGACTGCCCGGCGGGGGGCTGCCCGGGGGTGGACGGCACGGAGGACGGCCGCTCGGAGGCGGACGGCTCGGAGGTGGACGGCACGGGGGTGGAGGGCACGGGGGTGGAGGGCTCGGCGGACGGCTGCCCGGGGGTGGTCCGGCCGTCGAGCTGCGTCGGCTCGTACGTGCTGTGCGGCCGGTCCCCGGCGCCCTGCCGAGCGCCCCGCGCAGGCAGCCCCGGCGGCTCCTGAGCCGTGTCGCGGGGCGGCTCCTGGGACGGCACCGGCTCGGTTGGAGGCGGCGCCGGCGTGGCCGGAGCCTGCGGCGGCCGCAGCTCGTAGCTGGTGGGCTCGTTCGCCCGTCCCCCGTCGTTCGTCATGGCTCCATCATTACCTTCTCGGACACGCGGCCCGCCACCGGCCCCGGGACGGCTGTGACCGCTCGTGACAAAGCCGTTGCGCTGCTGTTCAGTTCTGGCCGGAGGGCCGAGAGAAAGTGTTAACAGCCATGTCGAAATGCTGCTTTCCCTCGGATTTCTTCCCAACCGGCGCGGACACCCACACGTCGTACATCTTGCCCGCCTCGTTCCAGGTCAGGTCATAGGTCTGACGCGAGCCGCCGTCGTCGGCCGAGCCGTTCCAGATGAAGGCCCATAGGGCGGCGGGCTGCCCCTTGCGGTCCGTCTCGATGACCTGGCCGCCGCGGTAGCCCGGGTAGTCCTCCGATCCCCTGGCGTCCGCCTCCCGGCTCAGCTGCAGCGGGCCCTTGGGGTCCTGCTCCTGGACGTGGATCCCGATCCGGAACTCCATGCCGGGCGAGTTGTAGTAGACGCGCGGGGGCTTGAAGTCGCGGGAGTACCCCTTGGGTACGGCAATCGTGAAGCCGACCGGGTCGTCCACCAGCTCATAGCCGTCCGGGACGGCGGCCTTCGAGGACGTCGGCGACCGCTTGCCCGACGGCGACGGCTTCTTGCCGGGGTCCGTCGGGGCGGTGGCCGAGGTCTTGTCCCCGCTTCGGCCCTCGTCCGCGGCGTCTCCGTCCTTCTGGTCGAGCGCCAGCGCCGCGATCCCGGCTCCGAGGCCGGCCAGCGCGACCACCGCGACGGCCGCCATCAGCGCCTTACGGCGGCGGGGGCCCCGGCCGAGCGGGGCGGGCGCGACGGGGGTGGGGGGCTCCGGAGCCGCCGGGGCCGCCGCCGGGGTGGCGCCCCCGTACCCGGCACCCCCATACCCCGCGGCCCCGTACCCGGCAGTCCCGTACCCGGGCGCATGGCCGGGCGTCTGGCCTGGCGTCTGGCCTGGCGTCTGGCCGGTCGGCACCGGCACGGCGGGCTGCGTCGGCGTGTACTCCAGAGGGATCTCGGGGGTGTCCCCCGGCGCCAGGCACATCCGCAGCATCCGCGCCGCCGCGTCCCCGGTCAGCCGTACGTCGGGGTCGCGCTGCAACAGCCCCTCGATGACCGGGGCCAGGGCCCCGGCGGCCTCGGGCGCCCGTATCTCGTCGAACACGACCGCGTGCAGCACACCGCCCAACGAGTCACGGCGGAACGGGGATTCGCCGCTGACCAGCGTGCACAGCAGCACACCCAGCGACCACAGGTCCGACTCCGGACCGGTGCGGCGCCCCGACATCCGCTCCGGCGCGGTGTATTCGGGCGAGCCCACGAACGTCCCGGTCTCGGTGATCGTCGTGCTCCCCGTCACCTGCGCGATACCGAAGTCCGTCAGCACCACCCGCCGGGTGCCCGCCTCCACCAGTACATTGGCGGGCTTGATGTCCCGGTGCAGCACCCCGCTCGCATGCGCCACCCGCAACGCGTCCACCAGCGCGACCCCGACCCGCGCCGCCTCACGCGGCCCGACCGCCCCCTCGGCGGCCAACTGGTCGGCGAGCGAGCTGCCGTCGACCAACTCCATGACGATCCAAGGGCGTCCGTCCTCCTCCACGACATCGTGCAGGACGATCACATTCGGATGCTTGATCTGCGCCACGGTCCGGGCCTCGCGCAGCGTGCGCTCATGCTGCTGCTGGGCGTCGAGGGCCGACATCCCGTCCAGCTCCTCGTCGAAGTGCAGCTCCTTGACCGCCACATCCCGGCCCAGCAACGTGTCGACGGCCCGCCACACCGTACCCATGCCGCCGCGCCCCAGCCGTGACACCAACTGATAACGCCCGGCCAGCAAGCGATCACTTCCCCCGAAGCTACCCATGCCCCTCATCTTGCCGCACTCCCCCGACGCCCTCCGCCCCCGACCCCGGCGACGCCCGCCCGTGCTGTGGTCAACTTCCCCCATGGAGGCAGTTCTGGCGAGTTTCATAGCCGTGCTCGGCACGGTGTTGGGTTCCGGTGTCACCTACGTCTTCCAGCGGCGGACCACCGAACGCGGCGAGCACTTCGCCCGGGCGGAGAAGCTGCGGCAGGAACGCATCGACGCGTACTGCGCATACGCGGGGGCGCTGCTCAACTACCGCCGGGTGCTGATCCAGCGGTGGTTCGTCACCCACGAGAACCGGCCCGACGAGGACACCCCGGAGTTGGGGGAGCACGTCTACGAGATGCGTTACGCGGCGCAGGAGGCGATGTTCCGCGCGCAAATGCTCTCGGACGACCCCGCACTCGTGGAACTCGCCGAGCGGTTGATGAGCTACGTGACCGAGTTGCACAAGGCGGAGGACCGCGCCCAACTCGACGACATCCGCCAGCGGACCCGGCAGGGCGTCCGCGACTTCATCGCCGCCGCGACACCGCACGTCCGCTGAGTCGGCACCGCGCTCCGTGGTGGGCTCAGGCCGTGACATCGCGGCGCGCGAAGACGGTGCCGGCGACCGCCGCGGCGACGACGACGTAGGCGGCTACGGTGAGCAGCGCTCGGGCCATGCTCACCTCCGACGTCCCGCCCTGCCCCAGCGTCTCGAGGAGGAGTCCGGGGAAGAACCGCCGACCCGGGTCCCACGCGTCCCCGATGAGGTGTTCGGCGGGCCCGGCCCACGCGATGCCGACGGCGAGGGCCAGGGGAACGGAGCGCAGCAGCACCGCGATCAGCATGGCGAGCACGGCATAGCCGGTGACCCACGCCAGTACGGACGCGTAGTCGGTGACGGCCGCGCCGAGGGCGTCGGCGCCGGTCCACGCGTCGGTCGAGACGTCGTAGCCGGACGCCACGAACCGGGCGGCAAGCCACGTGGCGACCTCGCCGCACGCCAGGGCCGCGGCCGCGAAGGCCAGCAGCGCCCCCAGCCTGCCGATCAACAGGCTCGTCCGCTTGGGCTGCCGGAAGAGCATCGTGCGGTAGGTACCGCGGGAGAACTCCAGGCTGAACAGGCCGACGAACAAAGCGAACACGAGGGTGCCGGAGAAGGCCGCGACGGCGCGGAACACCTCGGTGCCGCCACCGGCCCCGGCGAAGGTCTCCAGCGTCGGCGTCATGCTGTTCGGGGACATCTCCGATGCGGGCTTGGCGCCGCCCAGCTCGATCGCCGCGCCGCCGACAGAGCTCGCAAGGACCACGACGATCGTGGTGATGAGCACCCTGCGGCGGATCAGCCTGGCCAGTTCGGCACGGAATGAGCGGATCACGCGACGTCTCCCTCAATGAGTCGGAGGTAGGTGGATTCCAGGGTGGGCCGGTGGACCGTGAGCTCGGCCAGCACGATGCCCGTCGCGAAGGCGGCGCGGTTGAGAGACGCGGCCATCTGCCGCGGGTCGCGGTGGTCGATCGACACCATGAGCCGACTCCCGTCACTCTTGGGCTCCAGCCCTTCGGCGGCGACGATGTCGGCGAGGATCGGGAGATCCGCGCCGTCCACGGGGGCCAGGAGGATGTCGTTGCCGGTCCGGTCGGCGAACTCCCGTGCTGAGCCGGCGTAGACGAGCGTTCCCTGCTCGATGATGAGGAGCCAGTCGCAGACCTGCTCCAGCTCGTTGAGGATGTGAGAGGACACCAGCACGGTGCGGCCCTCGGCCGCGATCCGCGCGATGAGGTCGCGCATGTCGATCATGCCGGCCGGGTCGAGGCCATTGGTCGGCTCGTCGAGGATCAGTAGCTCGGGGTCGCCGAGCAGGGCGGCGGCGATGCCGAGCCGCTGCTTCATGCCGAGGGAGTACCTGCCGTAGCGGTCGCGCGCCCGATCGGCGAGGCCGACGAGTTCGATGATCTCGGGGATGCGGCGCTCATCGTGGCCGCCGAGCCGGGCGAGCACCCGCAGGTTCTCCACGCCGGTCAGCGCGGGCCACATGGCCGGTCCCTCGAGTAGGGCGCCGACGCGGCCCAGGTAGCGCTCGGGGTGGTGGATCGACCGTCCGAGGACGGTGGCGTCCCCGGAGGTCGGGCGCACGAGGCCGAGAAGCATCGCCATGGTGGTCGTTTTGCCGGCGCCGTTCGGGCCGATGAATCCGGCGACCACGCCACGCGGGACCTCGACCGTGAGGTCGCCGACCGCGACCCGGTCTCCATATCGCTTGGTGAGTTGGTGAATCGTCACCACGGGGGCCTGCTGTGTCATGGCCCCAGCGTGCAGATGGCGCGGGCACGCGTCGTCCTGCCGGGAGAGGCCCCTGTGGTACGCCGACGGGCGTACCGGCCCGGACTGCGGGGCGAACACCGCAGGTTGGCGCGGGTCGCCCAGGTCATCCGGGTCACGTCCGGCCCGAGATCCACGCGGATTCCGGCGCCCCCGCGGGCCCGCCGCAACGGGGGTCCACGCACGTCACGGCATGGGCGGCGAGCATGTCCGCCCAGGAAAGCAGCGCCGGATACGCCGCAGGGCGTAGGCCTTGGCGCCGCCCTGTGGGCGGCGCCGCACCGCGTGCGCACCTGCCAGGAGGTGACAGGCATGGCCCCTACGGTCAGCCCCCATGAGCGACCACCTCCCCCGTATCACCCCCGCCCAGCGCCGCGCCCGCCTCGGACGGCGGCATCTGCTGGCCCCGTCCGCGCGGCCGGCCCGCGTCGAGGCCGTGGCGGACGCGGTCGTCGGGCTGCATGCGACCGGTCCGGCCACTGGTCCGCCCCTACTCCGCCGACTCGGTGGACGGCGCTCCGCCGTCGATCGTCAAGCGGCACACGGAGCAGCGGTAGCGGCACACCCCCACTCAGTTTGCCGAACAAGACCGGCCGCCCATCAGCGATCCGAATGTGGCTCGGCGGTGTCGCCTGAGGTCGTTTCGGCTTTGGTGTACAGGACTTCGCGGGCCTGCTCCGCGGCGCGGATGAGGCTCTCGGAAACGAAGTCGAGGAAGCGGGCGGCGCTCTCGAGGCGGGCGGCGGCCGGGGTGCCGGAGCCGAGGACGCCAGCGCCCTGCCGCGCGACCTCGACGAACCGGTCGTTGTCCCGGGCGCTGCGGATCATCGACTGGTACCAGAGGTCGTTGTCGACGATGTAGCGCTCGCGGCGGCGCTCGTCGCGTTCCCTGCGGACGAGCTCCAGGCCCTCGAGGAACGCGATCGCCTTGGAGATGGATGGCGGGCTGACCTGGAGGCGCTGGGCGAGTTCGGACGCGGTGAGGCTGCCCGCGTCGGTGGTGTAGAGGCAGGCCATCACTCGGGCCATCATCTTGGGCAGGCCCGACTGCATGAGGACGGTGGTGAGCAACTCCTCGTACTCGCGCACGGCCTCGGCGTCGCGTCCATGCGGCTGAGGGACCGACTCCGCCCCTCGGGAGGACGCGGGCCTGCGCCGGTGAGCGCGGCGCTCGGTGGCGCGGTGAGCCAGGTCGGCGCGGTAGGCGGTGGGGCCGCCGTTGCGCATCACCTCACGCGTGACCGTCGAGGTCGGACGTTCGAGGCGTCGGGCGATCTCGGCGTAGGGGAGGCTGTCGGCCAGCCCCAGCGCGATCTGCTGGCGTTCCTGCTGGGTGAGCCTGCCTCCTGGCATCGCGATCTCCTTGGTGATCCTTCGTGATGGTCCCTGGTCCCCCACCGTAGCGTTCCTTTCTTACCCATTGCAATGATCGAGACAATCGTCGTTGCATTATCTTCGAGGCCGTTGCAACAGTTTTACCGCTTTCACCTGCATAAATACTCAGCTTGAGCAACGAATACGTTGCCAGAATCTGGAAAGCAACGTAGCGTTTCCGGTGTCAGAAACGAGGAACGAGCTCAGGAGAGCACGATGCAGAAGTTCGACACCCCCGCCCCGGTCGCCGCCGTCCTGGACATCCCCGCCGGACGCATCCAGTTCATCGCCGCGGACCGCGCCGACACCACCATCGAGGTCCTGCCCGCCAACCCCGCCAAGAGCCGCGACGTCCAGACCGCCGAGCAGACCACCGTCACCTACGCCGACGGCGTCCTGCGGATCCACACTCCCGAGCCCAAGAACCAGCTCCTCGCCCACTCCGGATCCTTGGAGGTCACCGTCAAGCTGCCCGCCGGTTCCCACATCGAGGCCAGGACCGCCAGTTCCGAGCTCCGCGGCGTCGGCCGCCTCGGCGACATCGCCTTCGAAGGCGCGTACCGCCAGATCAAGATCGACGAGGCCGCGAGCGTCCGCCTCACCGCGACCGACGGCGATGTAGAGATCGGCCGGCTCAACGGCCCCGCGGAGATCAGCACCGCACGGGGCGACATCCGGATCACCGAGGCCGTGCGCGGCACGGTCGTGCTCCGCACCCAGTCCGGCGACATCACGATCGGCGCCGCCGCAGGCGTCTCGGCCGCCCTGGATGCCGACACCGCCTACGGCCGCATCAGCAACGCCCTCAAGAACGACGGCACCACCGAACTCGGCATCCGCGCCACCACCTCGCACGGCGACATCACCGCCCGCAGCCTCTAAAACCCGCAGCCCGCCAAAAGGAGCACTCCCTCATGACCGACTTGGCCATCGCGGCGAACGGGCTGCGCAAGTCCTACGGCGACAAGACCGTCCTCGACGGCGTCGACCTGGCCGTCCCGGCCGGCTCGGTGTTCGCGCTACTCGGCCCGAACGGCGCCGGCAAGACCACCGCCGTGAAGATCCTGTCCACCCTCATCTCCCCCGGCCCCGCCAGTGGCCAGATCCGCGTCGGCGGCCACGACCTCGCCGCCGACCCGCAGGCCGTGCGGGCCGCGATCGGGGTGACCGGGCAGTTCTCCGCCGTGGACGGGCTGATCACCGGCGAGGAGAACATGCTCCTCATGGCAGACCTGCACCACCTCTCCAAGCACGAGGGACGGCAGGTCACGGCCGAGTTGCTGGAGCGCTTCGACCTCGTCGCGGCCGCGAAGAAGCCCGCCTCCACCTACTCCGGCGGCATGAAACGCCGCCTCGACATCGCCATGACCCTGGTCGGCAACCCGCGCATCATCTTCCTCGACGAACCCACCACCGGCCTCGACCCGCGCTCCCGGCACACCATGTGGCAGATCATCCGCGAACTCGTCACCGGCGGCGTCACCGTCTTCCTCACCACCCAGTATCTGGAGGAAGCCGACGAACTCGCCGACCGTATCGCGGTACTGAACGACGGCAAGATCGCTGCCGAGGGCACCGCGGACGAGCTGAAGCGACTGATCCCCGGCGGGCACATACAACTCCGCTTCACGGACCCGACCGCCTACCAGTCCGCCGCTCTCGCGCTACGGAAGGTCACCCGGGACGACGAGGCGCTGTCGCTGCAGATCCCCAGCGACGGCAGCCAGCGCGAACTGCGCTCCATCCTCGACCGGCTCGACGCCGCCGGCATCGAAGCCGACGAACTCACCGTCCACACCCCCGACCTCGACGACGTCTTCTTCGCCCTCACCAGCACCAACCAGCCCGCTCAGCCCAAGGAGACTGTCCGATGAGTTCGCTGTCCCTCGCCGTACGCGACTCCGCCACGATGCTGCGCCGCAACCTCCTGCACGCCCGGCGCTACCCGTCGCTGACGCTGAACCTGCTGCTGACGCCGATCATGCTGCTGTTGCTGTTCGTCTA